>NZ_FUWO01000004.1 GCF_900167405.1 Globicatella sulfidifaciens DSM 15739 | reverse complement strand
GCTTATTGATGGGGTGCCAGTCAACCATCCCTTAGTGTCTTTAAACGGTTGGAGATATGACATCGTTTGTACAACCACCATGTTTAGGACAAACTCTCTGTTTTAACAGAGAGTAGTTGATAATCTTACTAATATTATTAAAATAAGGCTGAGCTTAAACGATAATCGTTATTTACTCAACCTTTTAAACTTTAGCTTTTTGACTTACTTAAAAAATATGTTTTTAGCCACCTTCAAGGATAACACAAGTAAATCATTAGGTTTCCTAATCCTTAGTAGAGCTTTTTTATAAATACATTAATTTTGTTGATTGGACTGGATCGGTCATATGGAGAGTAAAATCTTCATTCACTCGCATATCTTTAGCTGACATCGAATTGAACATTGTGGACATCGCTAGTTCTTTAGTATTATTGTCACGGCTCAAATGACCCAAATAGATTTCTTTAGTTTGATCGCCAATCATTTCAATCATGGCATTAGTGCCCGCTTCATTACTTAAATGGCCTTTATCACTTAATATTCGTTGCTTTAATGACCAAGGGTATTGTCCATAGCGGAGCATCTCGATTTCATGATTACTTTCTATTAAATAAGCACTTGCATTGCGCAATTGACTTTTAAGTCGATTACTTACATACCCCGTATCCGTCAACATGACAAATTGTTTATCACCTTTTTGAAAGGCATAAAATTGCGGCTGAGCAGCATCGTGGCTGACATTGTAACTTAATACATCAATATCACCCATTGACATCATTTGTTCGGGTTCAATATATTTTCTATTCTCTAGTGCAATTGCACCAATTTGTTTTTCCATCGCCAACCATGTTTGACGGTTAGCATAAATAGGAATATTGTATTTTCGTGATAAAACGCCGACTCCATGGATATGGTCTTTGTGCTCATGGGTTACTAAAATAGCATCCACCTTGGATAAATCGCGATCAATTTGCTTAATTAACTCATGAATTTTCTTCCCACTGAGTCCTGCATCGATCAGAATTCTTTGGTTATCTGTTTCGACATATGTACAATTACCACTACTCCCACTCGCTAAAATAGCAAAGCGCAATCTTTCATCTTTTGTTTCTAACACTCTATCATCACTTTCTAACATCTTTAGAAGCCTCCAGCTCCTGATCCACCACCAGATCCACCAGAACTTCCACCACTAAATCCACCACCAAATCCACCGGTATTGGTGCCACTATATTTGGTTGTTCGTGGTTGAGCACTTCCTATTGTATTACTAATGGATTGATTCATCCCACGTGTTAAGATATATGGATTAGAATAGAATCCTCCTCCTACACGCATTTGTTCTAATTCAACTGGTTTAAACTCCATCTTCATGGCTTCAACTACTTTATCAGCGACACCTAAAGAAATAGCATAAACCAAAAACTCTTCCCAAAGCTCAAGCGAACCAATTTCTCGCATATTAAAATTACCAATATCATTCAACATATTTTTAAATCCAGTCCACTCTTTGATACGACGATCCTGGTCAGCTGTCCGGATTGGTTTAAACAATACAATTAACAATATAATTAATGTCGCAATCCAACTAGCTCCTCCAATGATCGCAATCCAAGGGATAAAATGTTGATACGCTGTATGATTAATCAGACTAATGGCAATTACCACAAAAATTGGGATAAAAACCAACCCCATGACGCCATTTGCCGACGCTATCTTCTGCTCTTTGTTATTGCCTTTTAGTTGCATCCCTCTTACTTGGGTGAAATTGATAAATCGGGTCCAAAGATTATAGTTTTTCTTAGCTAAGCTACGATCCTTTGAGGCAGATTCTTCTAACTCTTGTAGCGTCACCGGTTGCTTCGTTGGCATTACATACTTTAAAGCGTACTTTTCATGTTTTTGCAATTGGCTATCATCGCCATATTTTTCACCTGGTTCAATTAAAACGGTTGATTGGTCGCCTCTTGAAAACAGACCACGTCTTTCTTTGGTAACTTCAGTAAGAACTAAATATCCTTTTCTAGCTAAATCCACAATTGTAGCTGTAAAGTCTTCTGTGCCTGGTGTTCCTTTAAAGACGGATGTCGTCATTAATGCTGGTGTTATATCTTCAGGTAAAGTATAGATATGATCCGGCAGCTTTATCGGATTGGGATTGAGAGTTTTCTTTTTATTCAAATAATAAATTAACAACCCTATTGGTAAAGCCGGCATCAGAATCGATATTAACATTCCAAAAAGTCGAATCCAACCTAATTGAGTCGCATAAGATTCACGATCTCGTTCGACTTGATCGTTCTCTCGCTCGATAATTTCATCTTTTTTCGCGACTTCTCGTTTGTTTTGATTATTTGGTGTTAACGCAATCGGGAAAATAGAATTCACTTCCACAAATTGTTTCGGTGGGTTGTTTGGCACCGTCACTTTAATGGCACTTTTTCCTTCATATTCGACCAACTCTACCTCTCCTTGAGGTGCACCATGGCCCCAAGCTCTAAAATCTTCTTGGTTCGCTACCTTTCCAGGTAAAACAATCAAAGCTTCAACATCTAAATAATCATCAATGCCTCGACCCACAATTTTACGGTTAAATTCTGCCGTATCACTGAAATTGGTCACCAAATCGGTTAAAGTATATTCTAAAACAAAGGTTACTTTTTCATTTTGGGCAGGATAGTAAACTTTAAATTCATAAATATCACTGGCTTGTGATACTTGATAAGTTTCACTAGCACCGGTCGGTGTCTCTTCAAATATTTCATCCTCTTGTGTTTGATTATCTTTGACACCCACTTGATAATCTTTTAACTCATATCCTGTACGATCAATTTGAAACAACGCACCATTCATATAATCAACATCATAAACATACTCTTCTCTAAAACGCACACTGCCGTCTGAGCTAATCTGGGCATGTATTTTTTCGCTAATAATGTTAAAGTCTACCTCTTGCGCACTGACTAAACTAGGAAATATTACCAATAGCGCTAACCATAAAGTAATCCAAACTTTTGTTAAACGTTTCAAACAACTCACTCCTTTTGATTCCTAAACAATTGGGAACATTACACACAAACTAAACCAGTTGTCTTCTAACTCTAGCGTCATACTACCACCATATTTTTTAGCGATAAAATCAATATTCTTAAGACCATAACCATGATTTTCCTTATCCTTTTTTTGAGGTCTCGGGTATAACCATTAAGTTCAATTGGTCATCGATACAATAATTGTTTACTCTTAATATTACCATTTTTCCGCGATTTTGTAACTTAAGAGTCACTAATCTTTTCTCTGTTTCAGGAATTTTCTCCACGTGCTCAATCGCATTATCTAATGCATTTCCAAATAGTCTACAGATATCCATAATTTCCATATTATGAGGTAAAGCACCATTAGCAATACAAGTAAGACTAATATCGTGTTCTTGACAATACATATTTTTTCGTGTCAAAATCGTATCCAAAACACCATTACCCGTTTCAATTTTATGATTCAAACTTTGAATCACATCGTTCAAATCTGATAAATAACGACGGCGAACTTCAACATCATTTTCCGCTAAAATCACTTGTATTTGATGCTTTAAATCATGGGCTTTCCGGTTTATATAATTCGTATTCTCTGCATAAGCTTTATATTGATGATATTGCGATTGAAACAAATTCTGAATCGCATCCAATTCACGTCGACGATTTTGATCGATTAATTGATATTGTTGCATGTATAATAGGCAAATACCAGAGATATTAACAACCGTTCTGACAAAAAAGACGGAATAAGAATTTCCTAAGCGATAAGCAGTTTTAGTGAGTAAAAAACCGATATTGCTAGCTAAAAATATTAAAATACCGGTCATAATAAACATAATAACAATTTTGCGGTTAACGGCATTTTTTAAACTTACATAATTAATCTTATGGTCCTAAAAAAATATTATAGCTAAAATAAGTGCAACAATACCAATAAAATTGAGACACTCAACGAATAGATTGTTAGCCAATCTTGTTTCTAAAATAAAGGTTACATATATTTGCCATACGATCGATGCTAAAAATTCAGAAAGTATAAAGGCTTTGACTAGAAACATGAACAACATACCATAAATTCCATTTCAACATCTAAATAAATAATGTCAAAACTCGATAGAAAACGATCAACCAATTCAATCCCATCTGCAAAACAAGTAATATCCACTGGTATTTCTAAGTTAGCGGCATTATCTTCGATATATCTCACTAACCTTTCTCTAAATTCCTTATGGTCGTCTACAATTGCGATTCTCACCAATCATCACCTCATACTCTTTATTTTATTATACACTAATTCTGTAACAGACAATACTGGTTTACCTCTATTTGTATTTAAAACTGTTAAGACCTGCTCACAATAACCACATTTTTCAAACGTCGCAAAACTAGAATATGTTCCACTTAGATTTAGCTTTTTCAATCAAACTCAAAAAATATTGTTGATTCGACTTTTAGTTCATTGATAACTACATTATTCAAAACAGGTACATTATCGGTATCATTTATACGAATTAAATTCTAGTCTACAACGACATTAATAGTACATTAGTTTATCTTTTGTTATAATAGAGTTATCAATTGAAGGAGGCTAAAATATGGAATACCAACGTTTTGACTCAAAAATTATTGTCCGCCTTGACCGAGGCGATTATGTGATGGATAGCTTGAAAGAAGTGGCGAAAAAAGAAGCGATTCAAACTGGATTCGTTAGTGCCATTGGAGCAGTTGATTTGGCACAACTTAATTATTTTTTTTTAAATTTACAAAACTATAAAACCGTTGATTTTGAAGAAGCATTTGAAGTTTTATCGATGAATGGAAACATTACTCAAAATAATGGAGAGCCGCATCTTCACTTGCATACGGTTCTTGGTAGAAGTGATTATTCTACAATCGGAGGACATTTACTTGATGCCAGAGTGAGTATCACTTTAGAAGTTATTATCAATATCATTGATACCAAGATGACTCGTGAGGATGACAAAGAAATTAACAATTTTAAATATATGAAATTTGACGCTTAATCACGGACTTTTTGTACATAAAAACGGGAGTGGGCAAGAAGTAGAAAATCGTATGGTTTTCGCTTCGTCTGCCCACCCCCGCACAGTTGGGAGTGAACCAGAAGTAGAAAATGAATGATTTTCGCTTCGTCTGTTCACCCCCGCACAGTTGAGTAGGCCTCAAACAAGTCGAAAGACGCAGTTTGAGGCCACTCAACTACTGCGCTTTTAATTTAATAACAATAACTTGATTGAGTTTACCAAATTTATTTTTAACCTCGTTAAGACGCAGGTTGAGGCCACTCAACCACTGCGCTTTGAATTAAATAGATATACCTGAACAGAATTTAAAAAAGCTTTTGCCCAACCTCTAAAATTTATAGAACCATTAAAAACATCAAAAAGGAACTGATCACTCGGATTTCCTCACTTAGCTACACTTTCAGTTAAGTGAGGAGAAGCACCCTGTGGTTCAGTCCCTTTTTTATCATCGGGGATAGTATCATCCTGTAATACACGTTCCTGTTTCTATTTTACGCTCTTTAAAATCCAATACCCTTTATCATGGGTAATTTTTTCAACATTGTTAAACAATGTTTCCATATATTTAGCCATCGAAGGGGCACCTTGTTTCTTCTGAATCACGACATAAAGGGTTCCGTTTGCTTGTAATATTTGGTGTGCTTGCTTAACAAACGCTTGAATAACCGCTTTTCCTGCTCTAATTGGCGGATTTGTTACAACAACCTGAGCTGATTTTTCTAATGTGACAGTTGTCGCATCATGATGAATAAAACTACAATTCAACACACGATTAAGTTCAGCGTTTTCCTGTGAAAGTAATTGCGCTCGTTGATTAATTTCAACCCCAATCACCTCAATAGTAGGATAACTTTTAGCTAAACTGATAGCAATCGGCCCATACCCACTCCCTAATTCAACTATCGGCCCCATTAACGGCGAAGATAAATCTTCCACAACCGCTTCTAATAACACTTTAGATCCATAATCGACTTGATTTTTAGAGAAAACGCCACTATCGGTTTTAAAGGTTAAAGGGAAATTTAACCATTGAAATTGAATCGTTCTGACATTGTGATCCAAATGCTCATTATTTTCAAAATATTGATTAGACATTGCTTGCTTCCTTTATTCTGGATTGGCTACCATTATTTCTAAATCACCACGTAGAGTCACTGATTGAATATCTGTTGGTAAAATAAATGAATCGGCTAATTTAAGTGGATACACAGTTCCATCGACTTCCATTTCACCTTCACCGGTAATGACTGTTGCCAAATAATAGTTCTTAGGTAAATCAACCACTAGCTCTTTTTTCAAGTCCCACTTGTAAACACTAAAATACTCATTGGTTAAATAGTGCACCACTTGCCCCTCTTGATTGCCATCGATAGTAATTTCTAATTCTGGCGTTTGATGCGGAATCATCGTCACATCGAAAGACTGTTGTAAATGTAATTCACGCTCGTGACCGTTTGCATCCGTACGATGATAATCATAGACACGATAAGTAGTATCTGAGCTTTGTTGAATTTCTAAAATAACAATACCAGCACCAATCGCATGAATGGTACCATGTGGCACATAGAAAAAATCACCATCTTTAACCGGCACTTCGGTCAATAGTTCATCCCAATTATCTTTTTCAACTTGTTCGATAAATTCCTCTTTCGTTTGAGCAGTATGACCATACACTATTTTAGCTCCAGGGGCCGCCGAAATAATATACCAGCATTCCGTTTTACCTAACTCGCCAGCTCCTTCATGTGCCGCAGCATATTGGTCATCTGGATGAACTTGTACCGATAAGGCTTGCGAAGCATCAATGATTTTAGTTAATAAAGGAAATACTTCTTCTTTAGGATTGCCAAACAATGCGGGGTGTTCTTTATACAAACGGTCTAAAGGTAGCCCTTTTAACTCAGCTGGCGACGTTACTTCTGTAACACCGTTTGGATGACCACTAATCATCCATCCTTCCCCAGTTTGATTACTAGGAATCGGTAAATCAAAATAAATTCCTAATTTATTACCACCCCATATTTTCTCTTGCAATACCGGTTTTAAAAATATTGGTTTCATAAAACAGCTTTCCTTCCTTTCACAACTTTTCAATAAACTTACATCTTTTCATTCGATATTATAACACTTTTTCCTAGTTCATGGTAAACTAATAGCAGATTAATTTTGGGGGTTTGATGATGATCAAATTATTTGCTTCCGATATGGACGGAACTTTATTAGACGAAACACATACTATCAATGACCGCACCGCTAAAGCTATCCACGATTTGCAAGCTGCCGGGGTAGAATTTATGATAGCAACTGGACGTGACTACCAATCTGCCAGTCGCTTAACAAAAGCTCAAAATATATCTTGCGCGATGATTAATTTAAACGGTGCATTAGTGCACGACAAAGACGGAAACGTCATCTATGATTGTCCCCTAGAACAAGAGACAATCGAAAGCGTCATCGCTTATTTAAATGACCATGACTTATTGTATACTATATATACCGAAGCTTATACCTATTTTTATAACCGTGATGAATATATCCAAAACACCTTTAAAAATTTACAAAAACGCTTTGACTTTGACGATTTAACTGCGGCTCAGATTAAAGATAATTTAATGGAAAACAAAGATGCTTCAGAATTTACTTTTTCGAAAGAAAACCCAGTTTTAAAAATGATGATTATGAATGAAAATGATGACAAATTGCATCAAACTCGTCTTTACCTTGAAAAATTCCCTGAACTCGATGTCACTTCATCAGGACCAGGAAATCTTGAAATTACGCATAAAGATGCTCAAAAAGGTCTTGCCATTATTAAATATATTGAAAAACAAGGTTATACGATGGATAATGTCGTCACGATTGGTGATTCTTTAAATGACCGTTCCATGTTACAACTTTGTCCTAATAGTTATGCCATGGCGAATGCGAGTGAAGAAATCAAAGAAATGGCTGCGCATACGACCTTTAGTAATGATCAATATGGCGTAGCGGTTGTCATCGAAGAATTATTAGAAAACATGAAAAAATAGGCCTCATTAAAAGGGTGAATTGCCCGTGAGCATTGGAAGCTATCACGAGTAATTCACTCCTTTTTAGTATTTTGTGAATTCTAATTGGTTGGATTGCTCTAGGTGGCAAAAATATTGATCATTATTTAAAAGATACTATTATTACACACCGTGACACCTTTCATTTTAAAGAAGACAGTGCTGTGTATTATCAAATAATCGAGCTAATCACTTTTCTCGAAACGATTAATCCACAAATGACTTCGAATAAATTAAAAATAATCGGACTACTTTACAACTTATTAGCAGAAATCAATCTTGAATTAATCGCCCCGTCAACATTTATAAGATTTACCTTACCTGAAGTACCACAACTCGCTCAAAATATCAGGCACTATTTAAAAACGAATTATCATCTTCCTATCACAATCGAAGAAGTTGGTTTACAATTTGGTATCAGTCGTAATTATCTCTTTCAAATTTGTAAGAAATATTTTAATTTATCACCGAAACAAATTTTTCTTGAAAGTCGTATGGCGCAAGCAGGTCGTTTACTACGTTCTAGCCAATTAAAAATTAGTGAAATTTCTGAACAAGTAGGTTATCGAGATACGTTTCAGTTTTCCAAGATGTTCAAAAATTATTTTGGGCATAGTCCGTCACAGTACCGTATTTTAAGTGATGAAACCATTGATGATTCTGTATTAATATTACCCATTCCATATCACGAAAAGTCTTTATTAAATACTAAAAAACCTAATGTTGAAATTTGGTTATAAAACCTTGAGCAAAATAATCGTTCGCTCCTTTCACTATTTGAAGATGGCTTGCGATAAGGGTGAGACAAAACGCTTAATTTACATAAAAATTCAGTTCCTATCATAAAACTACAAAAGCTAATTTTTACCCAGATATTTATTTATATGACATATTAAAAAACCGACTCAACAGGGAGTGGGAAAGAAGTAGAAAATTAAATAATTTTCGCTTCGTCTGCCCAACCTCGTTAAGTCAGTTTATTTTAATATTACGCTGTAACTAAACGATAAACCGTTCGACTAGTGAAAGTATCTTCTGGTCTTAAGACGGTATCACCATGAAGTGGATTATTAATAGCATTTGGTAAGTTTTGTGTTTCCAAAGTGACCCCTGCAAATGGTAACAACGGCTGACCCCAAATTTCCTTAATATTGGTTAAGTTGCCATGAGTATAAATAACCACTGCATTTTCTGTTGTCGTCATCTCAATACGACGATTCTTTGCTGGTAATTGAATGATAGCTTGTGGGCCTTCGACAGTTTTATCGATTAACCATGGATGATCGAAGCCTTTCGTATAATCAAACTGAGGTTCTGGTTGATGAACTCGGTCACCAATCAAGACCGCTTCACGTAAGTCAAAGACCGTATCACCAACAGGCTCTAATCGTCCTAAAGGTATCGTGTCATTTTTTAATGGCATATATTTATCACTATGAACTTGTAATAAGTGATTTTCTATACTTTGAGTATTATTCCCGTTTAAATTAAAATACACATGATTTGTCGGATTAAAGATAGTCGGTGCATCTGTTGTTGCTTGGTAATCAATAGTCCATTCATTTTGTTCATTATAAGTATACGTTACTTTTAACGTTAAGTTACCTGGATACTGATTATGTCCAGCTTTATCATACAGTGAAAACTCAACACGAACTTTATCTGCTGCTTCAATAATATCAAAATTGAACTTTTGTAAATCAAAGCCATCATAACCACCATGTAAATGGTTCGCCTTGTCGTTAGTTTCTAGTTGATATAACTGACCATCAATAACCGCCTGACCTAATTCTACCCGACCGGCGACACGACCAATTGTTGCCCCATAATAACTACCTGAATCAAACACTTCTTGAGCATTTTGATGCCCTAAAATAATTTGCTCATACTCTCCCTTATCATTTTGGAGGCCCCAACGATTGATACGTGCCCCTAGATCACAAAAGCTGATTTGCGTTCCTTGTTTATTGGTAATAAAAATCTCTGAATAGTCGATTCCTTCATATTGACCAAAAGGTTTAATTTCAACTTTCACAAAGATTAACTCCTTTCTTCTTACTCTTTTAATTGATTATAATGCTTTGGCACCATCGCCAACTTCAGCGACATAAAATTCAGCTGAATAACCAACCGTTTTTTCATATTCTGCCTGTACGGCTGCTTTAACAGCCTCTACTTGATTACGGTTCACTAAAGCAATCGCACAGCCGCCCATACCTGCTCCGGTCATCCGTGCACCTAATACTCCCGGTTGTTCCCAAGCAGTATGCACCAAGGTATCTAACTCCAGTCCCGTAACTTCATAATCGTCACGTAAACTGATATGAGATTGATTTAATAATTGTCCAAATGCTACTAAATCTCCTGAAGTTAAGGCTGCTTTAGCTAATTTTGTACGTTCGTTTTCATACACTGCGTGTTTAGCACGACGTTCCAATACTTCATCACCAATTAAATGACGATTGGCTTCAAAAGTTTCAATCGATAATTCTCCTAACGCTTTAATATCCAATTGGGTTTGGAGACGTCTTAGCGCTTCTTCACATTGGCTACGACGTTCGTTATAGTTGGATTCCACTAATTCACGTCGTTTTTTTGTGTTCATAATTAAAACAATATTTTCACCAAATTCTGCTGGTACTAATTCATATTCTAAAGTATTGGTATCTAAATAGATCGCGTGGTCTTTAGCGCCCATTCCAATTGCAAATTGATCCATAATTCCTGAATTAACACCAATAAATTGATTTTCAACTCTTTGGCCAATTTTTACTAATTCAACCCGGTCGATTTCAAATCCAAATAAATTTTGAATGGTTACCCCAATTAAAAGTTCTAATGAAGAAGAAGAAGACAAACCAGAACCATTAGGGATATTGCCATAAATGACAATGTCAAATCCTTTATCAATAGCATAGCCCGCCTCTGCCATATACTTAATCATCCCTTTGACAAAGTTAGTCCAACTATCTTCTTTTTTATTGACTAACTCATTAAGGTCAAAACTAATAATCCCTACTTCTTCAAAGTTTAATGAATAGCAATTAACGGTTGTATCTTCACGTTTTGCTGCCACAGCGTAAGTACCATTGGTAATTGCACAAGGAAAGACACGTCCTCCATTATAATCAGTATGCTCACCAATTAAGTTAATACGTCCCGGCGCAAAATAAGCTTTGCCACCTTCATGTTGAAATAGTTCATTAAATTTTTTATTTAATTGCTCAATAATCATCGGCTCATGCCTCCTACAAATTTTTATACAAACTCATTATAACGTTTTTATGGAATCGCTTCAATCATTCATCAAAAAATGTTGAATGTTGCACAAAGTCTTTTATTGCTTTCAACCAAATGATTCGTTAAACTGATGAAAAGAGAAGGGCGTTAAAGACCTTCTATATATATATATATTACAAGGAGGAATTGTTTTGATTAAAGTTATTTTTGTTTGTTTAGGCAATATTTGTCGTTCCCCGATGGCTGAAGCTGTTTTTACATCTTTAGTTAAAGAAAAAGGTTTATCTGACCGTATCATCATCGATTCTGCGGCGACTAGTTCATGGGAACATGGTAATCCTGTTCATTCTGGAACCCGTGAGCGTTTAGCAAAAGAAAATATTTCGGTTAACGGGATGTATTCACGTCCTTTAGCAGAAAATGACTTATCTGCCGATTATCTAATCGGAATGGACCAACAAAATATCGGTAACATTAAACGCTTTGCTGGCAATGATTTTACTGGTGAAATCAAATTACTATTACAATATGCTAATCGCGAAGACGAAATTGCGGACCCCTATTATACTGGCGACTTTGAAACGACCTATCAAGATGTTCTTCAAGGCTGTCAGGGTTTGCTTGATTATTTAATTGAAAACCATTCATTATAATCCTATGACACTATTCTACTTTTTAGCCTAAAGATTAATTTTTCATTAGAAACAATTGAGAAAATGAGCCGAGTTTGTTATAATCAATTTATTAGAATTATATCATTTTTCTCATTACACTTTACTTTTTTTAATATTTATTTTATTATAAAACAGTTGCGATGAATAAAACGTTAATCTTAATCAAGGAGGCTACAAAGTGATTGAATCATTAATTGTTCCAAAAAATCGATTACTATGTATTAATGAATCTTTAAATTGTCAAGAAGCGATTCAATTACTCGAGTCAAACGGTTTACGTTGTGCACCTGTATTGGATGCCACAAACACCATCTTTAGAGGCAATATTTATCGTTATCATATTTATCAACATAAATTTAGATATCCTCAAGCTGATTTAAGCAAGATACCTGTTACGCATTTTCTAAAAAATACAACCAAAGTCGTTAGAACTTCTGACAGTATCTTACGCTTATTATTTGTGATTAATGATTTACCACAAATCGCGGTTTTATCTGATCAAAATACTTTTGTAGGGATTATCGAACATACGGATATGATGACTTTTTTAGCAGAAGCATGGTTATCCGATAATGCGAAATATGTTTTAGAAGTGACTGCTAAAGGGCAAGTTGGGGAGTTAACTAAACTGATTCGCTTAATTAATCGCTATACGCATATTATCAGCTCTCTAACATTTGAGAACACAAAATACGGTAGCGAAAGTAAATTTTTATTTGTGTTACCGAGTGGTTTTGACGTCGTCGAATTCAATGATTTACAACGACTTTTGAACCGAAAACAATATAAAACCAAACATTATAAAATGAAATAATAAATAAGCAGTCTAAGTTTCATCATGAAAACTCAGACTGCTTATCTTTTTAATTGGTATAAGGATTAAATCTTTTCTCAAATTTTATCGTCGTACTTTGACCATGGCCTGGATAAATCGTCGTATCATCTGGTAATGAATATAAGTGGGTCTTAATTCCATTAATCAAGTGATGATAGTCTCCTAAATATAAATCGGTACGGCCAATACTACCTTGAAATAGAGTATCGCCAGCAATCACAAATTTTTGGTTTTCAAAAATATAGACAACGTGACCTGGACTATGGCCTGGAATATGAGCCACTCTAAAATGAAAGCTTCCTACTTGTTGCTCCTTCATATCCTCCGCTTGCCACACATGTTCAGCTGGACGTGCTGCTACAGGTTGCACTGGCATATTAGCTGATAAATTTAAATTCGGATCGGACAAGTAATCTGCTTCGATATGATGAACATAAGCTTCGATACCAAATGCATCGCGCAATTCATCTACTGATTCAATATGGTCAAAATGACAATGCGTCAATAAGATGGCTTGCGGTTGCCAATGATGACTTTTTATCCAATGAATTAACATTTGGGCACCCGCACCAGGATCGATAATTAGCGCTTCTTTCTTTTCATTTACAACGACATAAGTATTCTCACTTGCTATACCAACTGTTTGATAAAATACTTCTAACATCTCGTCCTCCTAATCTTTTAAATAAATTCTTGGCACTCGATTACTAATGCCACAGAATATTTCATAACTAATGGTGTCAACTTTTTGCGCTAATTCACTTGCATGGTTTTCTAAATGTCCATCTTTACCAATTAAGGTTACAGGTGTACCAATCGGTAATGCTTCCGGCAGACGAATCATCATTTGATCCATATTAATCGTCCCCACAATCGGACAAGCCACCCCTCCGACGAGCACCTCAATCACTGAATAGCGTCTTAGCCATCCATCAGCATAACCAATCGGAACCGTTGCAATCCATTCATCGGTGGTTGTTGTATAGGTTGCGCCATAACTAATAGAATGTCCTTTCGGAACTTTTTTAGTATAAATAATTTCTGAAATTAATTGTAAAGCCGGTTGTAACTGACGTTCAAACTCTGGTAATTCCGCTAATGGACGGTCTAATGGATCAATGCCATACATTCCAATCCCAAAACGAATAATATCCGATTTAGGTTCATAAGGATGCCACATACCCATCGCTGTGTTAGCGAAATGCTTAAGCGGCACAGTGTCTGGTACCACCGCAATTAATTGTTGCCATTGTTCAAACTGATACTCAATATAGTCTTGCGGTCCACCTCCTGCAGTAGCAAAATGAGTAAATGCGCCTTCCCATTCAACCCATTTGAATGCTGATACATCCTCGATAAATTGTTCAACCTCAGCGACGGTTCTTAACCCAATTCGTCCCATGCCCGTATCTAAAGCTAAATGGAACTTCAAATGATATAAGTCCAATAGCGATAATTGGTTGGTTGCTTCTAATTGTTGATAAGCAAGTCTAAAGAAATCACTATCGCTAACAGTAATCGTAATATTATAATGCAATAATTCAGCAATTCCAAGTGGGTCTGTTAAGCCGAGCACTAAAATCGGGACTTGACTCAGGCCATTCGTTCTTAATTCAATTGCTTCATCCACCGTTGCCACTAACAACCCCTTAGCTCCGGCTTCTAACGCCGCTTTTGCCACTGGGACGGCACCATGCCCATAGGCATTGGCTTTTACTGTTGCATATAGTTTTTGTTCCGGTGTTAATTGGTCTAACATTAATCGGACATTATGTTGGATTGCATTTAAATCGACAATCGCTTCCGTTGGTCGATGTTCACTTGGTTCAAACATAGATTTCACCTCTTCATAGTATGGTTATAATTGTAACATATTCAAGCTGGCTTAAAAAGTAGCTTCCGAACGATAGTTCATCCTCCTAAAAACGAATGGGCAATCAACACTTACTACGAAAATTATGATTAAAAAAAGTAACAATTGACGTTTCAGTGCGCCTTTAAAGTTTAGGCTTTAAAACCTATTCATTGCTAGCATGTCTTAGATTAGGATTAGCTCTTCCCCTCTCGCTTTGGTCCTAAACAACGATAGAACCAGAACATAAAATGACATCTACAAAGAAAAAACCGTACATTACTCTTACGATTGAGCATGTACGGTTTAATCACACTGTTATTACGGACACTAAATAAAATTAATTGAGAAAAGATGTTATTTGTGAATTAATAACAAAATCTGGTAAATCAATGACCACAGTCGCTGTCGCATAGGCTTTTGAATGGCTAATCGACACAATTACACTTTCTACTATCGGACCTTCCACCACTTTAGGCGCCCCTATTTCATTGGGGAGTACAACAATGTCGGTAAATTTTATTTTACCAATACCTGTACCTAATGCTTTTGCATAAGCCTCCTTCACACAGAAACGACCGGCCAAAAACTCATACTGACGATGCTCTTTCATATCCCGAAATAAAGCTAATTCTTTTTCTGATAATATTTTAGTTGGAAATTGTGCATTACGTTCAACCGCTGCTGCTATTCTTTCAATTTCCACAATATCCGTTCCTAGACGCATTTAAAATAACTCCATTTTAATCTTTTTTCATCATTTTAAAATCTTTATTGATATTCACTTTTTTTGAAGACTTGTTGCTTTTACCTTGGTCTTTACTACGTGTGTTTTTATCAAATTTTTGATTTTTCTTTTTATCTTTACGTTTAAAATCTTGGTCACGTTCTTGACGACGGTCACGATTGCGTCCGCCATCACGGCTTTCTCCACCATATTTACCTCCATCGCGACGACTACCACCGTCACGACGACGATTATCTCTTCTACCACCACGACCTTTATTACCCGATTTATAACCTTTTTTATGCTGAGCATTTGGTAATGGTCTTTGTGGTGAGATTTGCACTTCAATATTACTATTATCGTTAATAATCGACCCTAATAATGCAGCGACTAAGTCATTGGCCTGGTAATGTTCTAATAATAATTTTGCGGTGTTACGGTATTGTTGCGGAGTACCTTCTTCTAAAATTTCATTAACTTGATCAATTAACTGTTGAACTTGTCCCCATTGTGCCTCTTGGACGGTCGGTGGTTTCATTGGTGTCATTGATTTTCGAGTTAATGTTTCAATCGTTCTTAAATAAGGCATCTCATTTTGCGTTACAAAAGTAATCGAAGCACCTTCATTCCCTGCACGACCGGTACGACCGATACGATGAACATAACTTTCAGGGTCTTGGGTGATATCGTAGTTATAGACATGCGTTACTCCAGAAATATCTAAACCACGTGCCGCCACGTCCGTTGCTACTAATAGTTCGATTTCCCCATTACGGAACTGATTAATAACCATGGTACGTTTTTGTTGCGTAATATCACCATGAATTAATTCCGCATTAAATCCTCTTAAAGATAACCCCCGTCCCACTTCATCAACACGTTTTTTAGTACGACAGAAGACAATCGCTTGTTTTGGTGATTGTACATCTAATAAACGAGTTAGCACGTCAAACTTTTCATCATCACGACATTTAATAAAGAATTGTTCAATTAAGTCAGCGGTAATTTGTTTGGTTTCAATTTTAATATGTGCCGGATTTTTTAAGAATTGATCGGCTAAATGACGAATTTCTTTTGGCATGGTTGCAGAAAATAGTAATGTTTGTCGCGTTTCGGGGGTCGTCTCAATAATGGCACGAATGTCGTCAATAAAGCCCATATTCAACATTTCATCCGCTTCATCCAATACTAATGTTTGTAACTCATCTAATTTTAAAGCTTTACGACGGATCAAGTCTAAAATACGTCCTGGTGTCCCAACTACTATTTGAGGGGCATTTCGTTTTAAACGATTAATTTGATTCCCAATTGGGGCTCCGCCATAAACAACATAGACACGTGCTCTTTGCTCTTTGCCTAAACGGAATAATTCTTCTTGTACTTGAATCGCTAATTCACGCGTCGGTGCAATAACTAAACCTTGAACCGATTGGGTTTGACTATTTAATTTATTCAACATTGGTAAACCAAAAGCCGCTGTTTTACCAGTTCCGGTTTGAGCTTGACCAATTAAGTCTTTTCCTTCTAAAGCCACAGGCACTGCTTGTTGTTGAATCGGAGTCGGTTCTTCAAAACCTAACTCCTCAAGTGAGGTTACTAATAATGGTGATAAATTTAATTCTGAAAATTTCAATATCTTCTTCCTTTTCTTGTCTTTAAGACTTTTTATTTAACATAGCTTACCCGTGATACCTATCTTTTATTGTATCGAGCAAGAGATGTTATGGTGGGTAAGTTACAAATAAAAAAACCGCTTGGCGTAGAAATAGCAAAATGCGCTAGGTGCCATGCGGGTCAAACTTCCATAGAACGATTGACTTAATGATACATCGTTAACTTTCCATTGCTTAGATTAACACAAATACGATTGATAAACAAGCTATTTATGTTTTAGCTGCTGAAAATTTGAAAACAAACTAATTCAAATAGGTAATGATTCATTATTTAGAAGCCCGTAATGTCTTCTTCTTTTCAGAAAATTAGCTTTTAACAGAGTAAAAAATTGGAATTTTCATACGGAGGTAAGGCAATCCTTGATTCATTCAGTCAAACTATTGCTCGGTAATAGTAAGCGCATTGGTTAACTAGCATCAAGCAGTGTCTTAAAGACTAATGTGAGGATAATTACTCCACTGGGCAACGGGCTGATTAGACATATAGAAAGTCGTCTGATTATCAACTTCTAGCCCACTCCCATGTAATTCTTTATTTTCTTAACATATTATGTGTTTCGTGGCCAGTTAAAGCGGTGACGACTTTTAATAAATCCACCCCTAAACTCGATTTAACTAACACGACATCTTCCGGTTGAATATCACGTTGTAATAATGCAATTAACTCATCGTGATCCGATTCAACATAATATAATGACTCTTGACTATACTCCGTTACTAACTCATTATATAAAGCTTTCATTTCCGTTCCAAATAAGTAGACACGGGCAATCTTATCTGGATCAATCGCCTCTTTAATACTTCGATGCAAATTAGCACTTTCAGGACCTAACTCTCTAACATCCCCTAAAACCGCTATTTTACGGCCAGTATGTTCCACAGGAACCGTTGATAAAGTTTTCAAAATGGCTTTCATTGAAGTTGGACTTGCATTATAGGCGTCATTTAATAAATCTGCCCCATTTAAAGTCTTAATCCATTCTAAACGATGGGCCGTTAATTCAAATTGAGCCAATTGAAAAATGGCTTGTTCCATTGGGATTTCTAAATGTTTGGCAATGGTTAAAGCAATCAACGCATTCGATACATTATAAGCGCCAATAACAGGTATCGTACTCACAATATTAGAATCGACATTTGTTTTAAAGAACGTTTTATTTTGTTCCTCAACTAAATCGTAAGCATAAACATCATAAGAACTATCGAAACCAAAGCTACTGATTTGAATGGTTAGCCCTTTTTCATCTAATAATTCGCTTATTAATGGTTCATTGCCTGGATAGACGAATAATCCATCCGGTTTTAACCCGTTTAAAATTTCCATCTTAGCTTGGGCAATCCCTTTGCGTGATCCTAAAAATTCTAAGTGACTTTCGCCAATTAAAGTAATGGCCGCAATATTCGGTTCTGCTATTTTGCTTAACACTTCAATCTCGCCAAAGCCACTCATTCCCATTTCAGTTACACAGACTTGCGTATCCTCTGGCATTTTTAGCAAAGTATACGGAACACCGATTTCATTATTGTAATTTCCTTGCGTTTTATGAACTCGATATTTAGCTGATAATGTTGAAGCGGTCATATCTTTAGTGGTGGTCTTCCCGTTACTACCAGTAATACCAATCACGATGGGATTGATGACCTGACGATAATAATGAGATAAATCCTGTAATGCTTTTAATGTATCATCTACTAAAATAATCGCAATCCGATCACTTGGCGCAGCCGATTCCTCTTTAGACCAAAATGTTGCTACAGCACCCATTTCAATCGCTTTTTCTACATAATCATGACCATCGGTTGCTCCTTGCAATGGCACAAATAATGATCCCGGGGTAATTTTTCTAGAATCAAATTCGACATTAGAAATCGAAATTGTGCGATCTTTTGCTGTGTAATCAATCGCATGAACGTGTTTTACAACGTCCATTAATTTTATCGGTTTCATCTTGTACCTCCACTAAAATCTGTCAGCAGTCAACGCTTTTTTTGCTTCAAAATGACGTAACCCTAACTGAATCAACTCTTCAACTAGGTCACGAGTACCTAGTCCTGTTCCTTGCCATAGCACTGGATACATACTATATGGCGTAAAACCTGGCATGGTATTAATTTCATTGATATAAATATCGTTATTGGCCGTTACAAAAAAGTCGCAACGAGATAATCCACGCCCGTCAATTGCACGATACGCTAATAAAGCATACTCTTGAATTTTTTCGGCAACCGCTTCAGGTAATTCAGCTGGAATTTGCATTGAAACACTATTGTTTAAATATTTATTATCATAATCATAAAAACTTTGTTCTTTTACTAGTTTCCCGACCACACTCACATGAGCATCGGCATTACCTAAAATCGCTACTTCCACTTCATCGGCATTAATTCCTTGTTCAACTACAATTCTAAAATCGTATTTTAAAGCTAATTCAACCGCATTAGCTAATTCTTCAACATTTTCAACTTTACTAATTCCTACACTTGACCCCATATTGGCTGGTTTGACAAACATTGGATATAGCAAGCTACCTTCACATTTATTAATCAGCTCATCCTTTGAATTGAGCCATGCTTGACGGTCAAATGCTTCAAATGGTACTTGCGGAATACCTACTTGGCTAAAAATATACTTACTAATTGTTTTATCCATGCCAGCTGCACTAGCTGTGACGCCTGCGCCAACATAAGGCATGTTTAACACTTCTAAAAACCCTTGAATAGTACCATCTTCTCCATTTGGTCCATGAAGCGCCGGAAAGACAATGGTGTCTTCCTCATAAATTGAACCTGGCTGAATCACTATACCTGTTGAAGCCGTATCAGCTTTTTGCGACCATTGAGCTATTTCAGCGGCTTCTAAAATGAGTTCGCCTGAAGTGCTAGGCGCTTCAGTTAGGGGGGCTCCTTTAATCCAAACCCCATCACGTCGAATAAAAATAGGTTGGACGTCGTAATAGTTATACATAATTTGTTGGGCAATATTGTGTGCTGAAATGACTGAAATATCATGTTCAGCACTTTGACCTCCATATAGTAAAATTATTTTCATATTTTCCTCCAAATGCATGACTAGTTAGAATTAAGTTCTACTTGCCAAATTTTTTCTTGATAATTGTACACCAATTGACCGACTTGATCCGTCTGACTTTGATTAGAAGTTAAAAGTGTTAATTCATCTTCAATGATAAATAACGGTACAAACCACTGGCCAGCCGTATCATAGGCTTGAGCAAAGTCAATTTTCAATCCTTTCGTGAATAGTGGTGCTATTTGTTCTACAATGGCTTCCGGAACCGGCTTAGCGATTTCTTTCTTCTTAAAAAAGAAAGAGCGTCCTTCATTTAATAAAATTTGCATCTGCTCTTGTAACACTCTTTGAAATCGCAAATTAAAATGTTGGGAATAACGATAATAGGTTTTTATTAAGCCGTTCGGCAAAGTTAGAAACGCATAATTATTTTGTAATTTATAAAAAAAAGCTGATCTTAAGGTTTGATTTGCATGGAATAAATATAATATTTCTGCAATCTCATTAGGAGTTAATTGGTGCATCATACTGACACTTTCAAAATCCATCCAATTAGACACACGCACTTTTTCTTTGCGACAATAATTCAAGTATTCTAAAACTTCTGGTTTCCCTCTTAATATCTTAAAGTTGGTTCTCACATCATATTTTCCAAAATTAGAAGGCGCTTCTGCCAATATCATATTATTGGGTACGTATTTTGCATCAAAATCCGTCGGCATCAAATTAATTCCCCGTGTCATGATATGACTCGTTACCGAATCATAATGTACATACAAATTAATTCTCATTTTTTGCCCCCCTTCTGGTTTTTTACCATAATATACAATCACCCTATATTCTACTCTCTTTTTTTATAAAGTTAAAGTATAATTCAATAATAAATCACTAAATTAACACAAAAAAGGAGAGGAAAGATGGCAAACTTCATTTTGAAATTTGTTCTCTTTTCACCTCTCCTATTTTAGGGGTCCAAATCGACACACTAAAATAAAACATCATGGTATCCATCCATTATTGGAATTGAAGATTTGCTTTAAAACTCTACTTTTGGTGCTACACGAGCTTCTTCTGGTGTTTCTAAGAACACTTTCTTAGTAAAGCCATGAACACCCGCAACGATATTGTTAGGAATCGTTTCAATCTTAGTATTATATTGATTAATGCTAGAGTTATATAACATTCTAGCTTTAGCAATTTTATCTTCTGTATCGGTTAAGCTACGTTGCAATTCAACGAAATTAGTATTTGCCTTTAAATCCGGATAAGATTCGGCTACTGCTAATAAACGAGACAAAGCACCTGTTAAAGCATTTGAGGCCGCATTAATTTGTTCGGGTGACGCATTCGCGACATCGATTAATTGTTGACGGGCTTTGATTACGGAGTCTAAAGTTTCTTTTTCATGAGCCGCATATCCTTTGACTGTTTCGACTAAATTAGGGATTAAGTCATTGCGTCGTTGTAACTGCACATCGACTTGACTAAAACTTTCTTCAGCCCAGTTTCTTGTTTTAATTAAATTATTATAAATTCCAACCCAAGCTAAGGCAATTAAAACTAAAATTCCTAGTATGATTAAAAATGGCATGGTACATCAACCTTTCTTTTTTCGTATATCTTAATTATACTTAATCTCTTTGAAAAAGTCGATTGAAAACACTAAACAGAAGATGTTAACAACCTTTATTTAGTCCACGCTTGCAATTGTTCTGCGTCTGCATAGACAAAATGTTCTGGGGATATTTCATATTTTCTTACATCTCCAGTCGGTTCTTGATGCTGATAAGGAACCCGTTGACGAACACTTTCACTAATCGGATCTGGTTGAGGAACTGCTGATAATAAGGATTTCGTATAAGGATGAATAGGATTTTGATAAATTTCAGTAGCTGGCCCTACTTCAAGTATTTTTCCTGCATACATCACCGCAATTCGGTCGCTAATATATTTTACCATTGATAAATCATGGGCAATAAATAAATAGGTTAATTGACGTTCTTTTTGTAATTTTTTCAATAAGTTAACGACTTGCGCTTGAATCGAAACATCTAGTGCTGAAATAGGTTCATCCGCGATAATGAATTTGGGTTGCAACGCTAAAGCTCGCGCAATACCAATACGTTGTCTTTGACCTCCTGAAAATTCATGAGCATAACGATTTTGATGTTCTTTATTTAACCCTACCGCTTCTAATAATTCGCCAATTCGATTACGACGTTCAGCTTTGTTTTTATAAAGTCCATGAATATCAAAACCTTCACTAATAATTTCGCCAGCGGTCATACGCGGATTTAAGGAAGCATAAGGATCTTGGAAAATCATTTGTAGTTGACGGGCCAAATCTTTTTTATCTTTAGCACTTTGCTTACCACTGACGACTTTCCCGTCGAAAGTAATCGTGCCCCCCGTAATATCATACAGTCCAATTATCGAGCGTCCCGTTGTAGATTTACCACAACCAGACTCTCCTACAAGGCCTAGTGTTTCGCCTTCATAAACTTCGAATGAAATACCATCAACGGCCTTAATCGGTTGTTGACTGTTTCCAAAATATTGTTTGAAATCTTTTACTTCTAAAAGTACTTTCTTACTCATTTGTAACGCCTCCTTCTTTTAAGTATCGTTGAATTCTTTTCTGAATCATTTCTGGTACTTCGATTTTAGGTGCCCCTTCAGCCATTAACCAAGATTTAACGAAATGGTTCTCATTGACTTTAAACATTGGGGGCTCTTTTTCATAATCAATCCTCATTGCATAGCGATTACGTGGAGCAAAAGCATCCCCTTTAGGAGGATTTATTAAATTCGGTGGCGAACCTGGGATAGTATAAAGTTCTTGGGCATCATCATTTTCCAAATCAGGCATTGAACCTAGTAGTCCCCAAGTATAGGGATGTTTAGGATTATAAAAAATTTCATTGACGGTACCGTACTCTATAATTTGGCCCGCATACATCACCGCTACCTTATCGGCAACATTCGCCACTACACCTAAGTCATGCGTAATAAAGATAATCGAATTGCCATTTTTTTGTTGAATCTCTTTCATTAATTCTAATATTTGTGCTTGAATCGTTACATCTAATGCCGTAGTAGGTTCATCAGCAATTAACAATTTAGGTTCAGCTGCTAAGGCGATCGCGATGACTACCCGTTGTCTCATTCCACCTGAAAATTCATGAGGGTATTGTTCATAACGACGCTCTGGAAATGGAATTCCGACTTCTTTTAATAACTCAATCGAACGCGCTTTGGCTTGTGCTTTAGAGATATTTTTTTTATGTCGTAAAATGACTTCAGCAATTTGTTTGCCAACTTTCATTGTTGGGTTTAAAGCGGTCATCGGATCTTGGAAAATCATCGCAATATCTTTCCCACGGATATCGCTCATTTGATTTTCAGTTAATTTCAATAAATCTTGTCCATCAAACAAAATTTCTCCTGCATCATAATGTCCAGGCGGCTGTGGAATCAAACGCATAATCGCATTACAAGCCACGGATTTTCCTGAACCTGATTCTCCTACAATGGCTAAAGTTTCTCCGTTTTCTAAAGAAAAATTAACTCCACGAACGGCTTGAACACGACCCGCAAAAGTTTTAAAACTAATACGCAAATCATTTACTTGTAATAATTTCTCCGTCATATTAGTCACCTCTACTTTCTAAGTTTTGGATCGAGTGCATCACGTAAACCGTCACCGACCGCATTAAATGCAAAAATTGTTAATGATATTAATAATGCTGGAAATATCAAACGCCAAGGTGCCGTCATAATGGCTTCATTTCCTTCTGAAGCCATCGTTCCCCAACTAGCCATTGGCGGCGTCACCCCAAGACCTAAATAACTAAGAAATGATTCCGTAAAGATTGCTGAAGGAATCGATAGTGTCATCGTGACAATAATCGCTCCCATCGCATTTGGAATCAAATGTTTTAGTATTAAATGAGTGGTATTCGCCCCTAATGTACGAGCTGCTAAAACATATTCCTGGTTCTTGATAGATAAAACTTCTCCACGAACAATGCGCGCCATTCGTACCCAACCAGTTATCGAAAGGGCCACTATCATCGGCATTAACCCCTTATCCATCACAACTAATAATAAAATAACAATCAATAAATAAGGAACAGCCGTTAAAATATCAGCAATACGCATCATAATATTATCGACACGTCCACCTACAATCCCGGCAATACAGCCCCATAATACTCCGATAATTAAGTCAATAGCAGCAGCTGCTAATCCAATAAATAAGGAAATACGTGCTCCAACCCAAATCCGGACAAAAATATCTCGCCCTAAGTTATCAGTACCAAACCAATGGGTCGCATTGGGTGGCATATTATAATTTTTGGTTTGTTGACTAAAACTAAATGATGACACCATTGGCACAAAAATCGCCATTAAGGCCACTACAATTAATAACCCAACCCCAAACATCGCTAGTTTATTACGACTAAAAGTATGAAAGACTTCGCCCCAAAACGATACCGTTTTATTACTTAAAATATCAGTTTGATCTTCAGAAATCCCTACTATTTCAAAATCTTTGGGATTTATTTTTTCTTCATGAGTCATTATTATTCAGCTCCTTCCAACTTAATTCGTGGATCAACCATTACATAAATGATATCCACAATTAAGACCGCGAATAATAATAGAATAGAATAGAAAACAGTGGTTCCCATAATCATCGTATAATCACGGTTATTAATACTAGTAACAAAGTGTTTACCGAGTCCAGGTATCGCAAAAATATTTTCAACAATAAAACTCCCCGTTACCACGCCGGCAGTTAAAGGGCCTAAGTATGTAATAACAGGTAATAATGCATTGCGCAGTGAATGCTTGAAGACCACATTCCATTTTCTTAATCCTTTTGCTCGAGCTAATTTTACATATTCAGATGTATTTTGTTCCAGCATACTAGATCGGACCATTTTGGCCACATTTCCCATGTAACTTAAAGCCATCGCAAATGAAGGCATGATGGTATAACTAAATCCTTTCCAACCACTTAAAGGGAACAATCCCAATTTCAATCCTAAAAAATATTGCATTAATCCTGCTAAAATAAATGAAGGAATTGAAATTCCTAAGACAGCAATTATAGTTGAAATATAATCACCTAATTTATTATGGTACATAGCAGAAATGACCCCTAATAAAACCCCAAAACCGACTGCTAAAAAGAGTGCCTGGGCCCCTAAGGCTAATGAGATAGGAAATGACTTAAAAATCATATCGTTAGTCGAACGACCTTTATACTTCATAGACTCACCAAAATCAAATTTTAAAATGTTTAATAAATAATCTTTGTATTGCACATACCATGGATTATCTAAGCCATAGGTTTCATTTAATTGTTTTTCAATCGCAGGCGTTAGTGCTCTTTCACTCGCAAAAGGACTACCGGGTGCAATTCTCATTAAGAAAAACGTTAGTGTTATAATGAAAAAAAGTGCAATCAGTATATAAACGATTCTCTTAAAGATATACTTTTTCATCTAATATTCCTCCTTATATTATCAAAAGTTTGCGCCACTGTTTAATAAAGCAACACGAAATGGGCGTGGGCAAGAAGTAGAAAACCGACTGATTTTCGCTTCGTATGCCCACCCCCGCACAGTATGGAGTAGGAATCAAACAAGACAGAAAAATACCGTTTCACGCCATTCACCCACTGCGCAATGATATAACGATATAAAACTGGACAGAAATTATAAAGTTTCTGCCCAGTCTCAAGTCATTCCGTTATATTTTATTCAACTACGACATTTTTCAAATCAATATTACCTAATGCATCAGGTTCCATATTTTTAATGTTGTCTTTCTTAACTGATAAGTTAGTGTAGTAATACAATGGGATAACTGGCATTTCTTCAATCATGACAGCTTCAGCTTGTTTTAATAGTTCTGTACGTTTATCAAGATCCGTTTCTAACTCAGCTTCTTTTAACAATTTAGTGTATTCTTCATTAGACCAACCAGTATCATTATTACCATTGTCTACTGAATCATACATACCTAAGAATGAAGAAGCGTCGTTGTAGTCTGCAATCCAACCTAAACGTCCAATTTGATAATCTAAAGCGGATAATTTATCTAAGTAAACTTGCCATTCAGAGTTATCAATTTCAGCGTTAATGCCTAAATTACTTGCCCAACCTTCTTGGATATATTGCGCAATTGTTGAATGCGCTTCTGATGTATTAATTGAAATTTTTACAGTTAATTCACTAGGATCTTGTAATCCTAATTCTTCTAATCCTTTTGCTAAATATTCTTTAGCTTGTTCAAAATCAGCATCTTTGAAGTAACCACGGTCTTCTTCAAAACCAGCAATAGTTTGTGGAACATAACCTAATGCTGGTTCTTGTTCACCTTTAGTAATATTGTCTACTAAACCTTGACGGTCAATTGCTAGAGCTAAAGCTTTACGAATATTCACATTAGACATTACTTCATCGGTTGTATTAATTTTGTACCAATAAATAGCAGCATAGTCAGAGATATCTAAGGATTCGTCTGCTTTATAAGTATCAATCGCATCTAATGAAACACTATTATAAGGTGATCCTAAGTAATCTAATTCCCCTGCTTGATACATAGCATTAGCAGTCGCTTCAGATTCCACCATTTGGACATTGACAGTTTCTAATGATACATTGGCTGCATCCCAGTAATTTTCATTCTTAGTTAATACATAGTCACTAGAGTGATTCCATTCAGATAAGACGAATGGTCCGTTAGTTACGTAATCTTCTCCCGCTTCCATTGCCCAATCAGGGTTCGCTTCTACTACTGCTTGATTAACTGGCATAAAGGTATAGTGCGCAATTAATTCAGGGAAATAGGCTACTGGAGCATTTAATTTAACTTCTAAAGTCGTATCATCTAGTGCTTTAACACCGACAGCATCCGCTTCGCCTTCTCCCGTATTATAAGCTTCCCCTCCTTCAATCACATAAAGTAAGTTCGCATATTCTGATAAAGTTTCCGGATTTAAAACACGTTTCCATGCAAATTCAAAATCACTTGCTTTCACTGGATCACCATTTGACCATGTTAAGCCTTCACGTAATTTGAACGTATAAGTTAAGCCGTCTTCGCTTACTTCCCAAGACTCAGCCGCTGCTGGTACTGGTTGATTGTCTTCGATAGCTGTTAAACCTTCAAAGACGTTTTTAACAATCGCACCTGACGTACTATCAGTTGCAATCCCAGGGTCAACAGTAGGTGGCTCAGATGTCGTTGATAAGATTAAGGTTTGTTCTGCTTGAGCGCCAACTTTGGCTACGAATAATGGAGACATTGCGTTAAATGATAATAGTGCCGTACCTAAAACGGCTGCTTTTTTAAAGAATTTTCTCATTAATGTTTCCTCCTATTTGGTGTTTATGATAGTTTCATTAAAGATTTCCTCTTTAAATGAGATAATACACTAAATAAAATTAAAAATCAACATTATTTTTAATTAATTTTTAATTCTTTAAAAATGAAACCCTGAAACAAATAAAATGTTTCAGGGTTTCATTAAATTACGATAAATCTAAACTAGGTTGAGCATTGAAATCTAAACTACCCATTTGTTGTTGTAGATACATTTGAAAAGCAGCAGCCCCAATCATAGCGGCATTGTCACCACACAAAGATAATGAAGGAATCAATACTTCGATTGGATCTAAGGTTGCCACTAATTCTTTTCTTAATCCGGAGTTAGCTGCCACCCCACCAGCTAAGATAAATTGCTTAACTGAAGGATATTTCGCCACTGCTTTCGCCGCTTTAGTCGTTAGAACTTCAATAACTGCTGTTTGGAAACTAGTCGCTAAATCTTCTTTCACAATTGTCTCACCACGTTGTTGAGCATTATGAACGAGATTCATAATAGCACTTTTCATGCCACTAAAACTAAAATCAAGATTATCTTCATGAATCATCGCTCTAGGAACTGGATAGGTTGCTTGTCCTGTTTGTGCTAATTGATCTAAGTATTTTCCAGCTGGATAAGGTAAGTCTAATATCCGCCCTACTTTATCATAAGCTTCTCCAACCGCATCATCTTGTGTCTCGCCAATAACTTCAAACTGGTTATGGTTTTCCATGTAAACGAGTTCAGTATGACCGCCACTTGCGATTAAGGCTAATAATGGGAATTGTAATTGATTTTCTAATTGACATGCATAAATATGCCCTGCCAAATGGTTAACTTCAATTAATGGTTTATCATGAACGAAGGCTAATGTTTTAGCAGCAGTAATGCCAATCAGTAAAGCCCCAACTAGTCCTGGACCTTTGGTGACGGCAATCGCATCAATCTCATCTATTGACACTTGTGCTTTTTTTAATGCCAGTTGATAAATTTGAGTGATTTGTTCAACATGATGACGACTGGCTACTTCTGGTACGACACCACCAAATCGCATATGTGATTTAATTTGCGAAGCCACAATATTGCTGCGTATAATCGAACCATTTTCAATGACGGCAACACTTGTTTCGTCACAACTTGACTCAAATGCTAAAATGAGATTATTCTTTTGACTCATCTTGATCTCCTTTCGTCAAATTTTTTTGGAAAATATAAGCATCCTCCATGGGATTTTGATAATAATTCTTGCGCTTAATTAATAAATCGAAGCCGGTTTTTTGATATAAATGAATTGCCGAATGATTACTCGCTCGTACTTCTAAAAAGATATTTTTTACTTGACGTTGACTTAATTGGTTTAATACAAAGACGAGTAATTCAGTTGCTAACCCTTGTTGTCGAAAGGTCTTATCAATGTAGACCATATTGATCGACGCTTCATCTAAAATATGATGCAAAGCGACATAACCTAATAATTTGTCTTGATTAACCAAACAATAATATTCACTATGTTCATTATTAAAATCCATTAACGTTTGGGCTTCATTCCACCCAAAATGTCGATTAGCTTCGATAATTTGTTCTTTTATTGGCGACATCATTAGTTTTCCTTTTATCGGTACAACATGGTACTCTATCAATCCTTATTCCTTCTCTCTACGACACATAATTAAAGCCGTTTCGTGATTATTGTAATAATAGTTTTCCCTTTGATTAATGACTTGAAAACCCATTTTTTGATATAATTTTTGAGCACGTTGATTACTTTCTCGTACTTCCAAAGTGATTTGCTTTGTCTTAAATTGTTTAGCGATAGATAGCCATTCACTCACTAGCCACTGACCTAACCCTTTTGATTGGTATCTTGGCAGCACCATCAACTGACTGATATGTGAATCTCGATACAGGACTCTACCAGTGATTACTCCTACTAACTTTCCTTGCAACTCAATCACTAAATACAAGGCATAAGGATTTTTTCGCCAATCATTTAAAAAATCAGCTTTACGCCAGGCCAAATAACCGTCGTAAGTTTGTTTTTCAATTTGTTCAAAAAACTCAAGATCCGATTGGTGACACAGTCGTAATATAAAGCCCTCAGGATGGGTTTTTGCTTGCCAATCCAGTTGTTCCATTATTTTGGGCATGGTAGGCGTTACTAAGTGCTTGCCTGATAGTCGTGTTTTGAATTTAGTTAATTGTTGTATCAACCAATGTATCATAACCGTCTACCTGCTCTTTTTTCTCTAACCATTCTCGCTCAGCTAAAGTCAACTGAGCATAATTTGGAGATAATAAATCAATATCTGCAATAGGCTCTTTTATTAAACCTATTGAACGTTCCATACGTGGTAAAGCTGACACATCGTCAACCCATTGATAAACTAAATCAGGCAACACCTCTTTGACTAGCTGCTCAAAATTTGCGATTTGATGCCCTACGAAAACAATCTCATCATACTGACTTAAGATAGACGCATTGTTTACTAACCACAATCGCCAATCACTATGACTATCTTCAAGAATAGTGTTAAGATTACCCGTCATATCAATTTGGTAAATAGCAGTATAGCAACTCTCTCGACGTGCATCCACGATTGGCACAATGGCTACTTTCTTGTCGGACGGGTCAACGCTTAAAGCCATTACGGCTAGACTCGAAACAGGATAAACGGGTATATTTTGACTAACAGCCCACATTTTTGCCGCTGTAACACCTATTCTTAAGCCCGTATAAGACCCCGGTCCCATTCCAATAATAATGCCATCAACCTCTTTTGCCGTCACTTGATTGCTTGCTAAAAGCTCTTTAATTTTGGGTAATAATAATACGCCATGTTGCATTTGTGATTGATTATTTTCAAATGCTATAATGTTTTGATTGTTAAACAAGGCTAAACTAAGTAAATTTGAAGATGTATCAATGGCTAATAAACGCATATGATCGCCCCTTTCATTTGTCTATCTTATCATAAGCACGGCCATATTTCACTTAATAATTTTTCGTTCATATCGATCATTTAATAAAAAAACATTGCCAATGCTTTGCACTTTTAACTGCATTTCCTGAAAATACCTGTGTATTCTAGGGTAACAGTCCGTTTGCTTACATTGACAATGCTACTAAACTTTATAAACTATCGTTCCATCACTTGACCTTTGATGGCATCCACTATCATTGAACCTGTTTGACCTTCAGAACGTTGATAAACGACATTCCAAACTGGAAGGTAAATATTTATCTCGTCCCATTCTTTATATTTAATATAAGATAAAGTCACATGAATAATGGTTGAATTAGAAGGCAAGTTCGTCTGAATACGGGTATCGAGTACTTCGATTGCTTCACGTGCTGTGATTAATTTATAAGGTTTATCCTCATCTAAAGTCACAAAATTATGCTGATACGTTTGAGTGTAGGACGCAATATTATAGTTTTCATCTAATTGTAATTTAATCTCAGCACTCCCATCTACAATGGGGGTATTATTAATAGCTGTCATCCAAAAAACAATGGTCCGATTGGTTGGTAAATACCAATATTGCGTATAAGCCCCACCTTCAATAAATAACTCATCATTCAATAAATATTGATCACGAATAAATTTTGCCACTTCGCTTGGTAAAGTGCTCGTTTCAGGCGTTATTTGCCCTTCCATATTTAACGGTTCATCAAAAGTAGCTGTTAATACATTTTCGTCTGATAAATTCACTTGCTGATGAGTTAATTGATTCAATCCATCACGTAATACGGTATTATCTTCAGTTTTAATTAGAATGCCTTCAACTTCTTCTTCGTTTAGTGGTGACAACAAAGTGATATCACGAGCTTGAAGTCTCTGTTCAATGCTTTGTTGCTGAAAATCACTTTGACGAATGGTAGTAGATTGAACTTGTTGATAGACTCTAAACCCTAAATAAATATCAAAGATTAAAAAAAACAAAGTTAACATTAACATAATTCGTTTAAAATCCATTGTTTGTCACCTACCTTCTTGTAAAATAGTGACGACTATCACTAATATTCCCCAGGGCTTCGAGCTCACCATCACGAATTTGATCAATGGAATAATAAACATTATTAATTTCAAAAAACCATTTAGGAACAAAGTTCACTTTTTGAAATTCAGACATATTATCTTGCCATTCATAGCCAATCACTACATTGGTAAAGTCACTAACAGAATATCCCACCATATTCAATTCATATGTCAATTCATCCACACTCATCAATTCATATTCTCTACTTTGATCGGCGACATGCGCTTCCAAGTAAACCATCGGTAATGCTGAGCGCGTAATAGAAGTAGTCAAATTACCTCCACGGAAATAAACACGACTACTAGCATAATGATTGACCGTCGAACTAGAAAAGGTAGGATAACCATCAAGATAACGTTGATAGACAATGGTTGTGCCATTTGTCTGGGTTCCAATACGTATCCCATTTTTCCAATATTCAAACTGTCGCATTTGACTATAACTTTGCTCAATTCGTTGTCTATATGTTTTAGCTTCAAACTGATTGGTATTTTTGTAATTAATTCCAAGCATTTGAGCAAAAGGGTTAATCTGAAGCTCCATATTTGAGTTGTAATACATAATGGTCCCACTGCTACTGTCTTCGTTGGTAGAAACAGATCGCCATGAACGGACATTTCCAAATAAAGAATCAATCACATTGGTTTCAGGGACTAAATTTAAAGTATAAAGTTGACTTGGCACCGTCATGGTTTTTAAAGGTAAATAAACATGATTGCCATTACTTAAATTATAGCGTTCAGCAACAATCCATTTCCCTTTTGAAACTCTCGCTATTTTAAAATAATCGTCCGTTGTGTTCCCTTCTGGCAATTTAGCCTTCATATATACTTGTTCAAAAGTATTTAATAAGTAGGCGGTATTCTTTTCATTTTTAGGAAAAATTATACGGTTAAATTCAAATTCCGTTTCTTCACTTTCATTTTTAATAAAATTATCCACTAGTTCAAATGGTAAGGCTGTTGAAAATTCAAACTCGACTCTTTCCTGTGATATTAATTCGATATATTTCTCTTCTGGAGGTACCACGATTTTCTCAACTAAGGAGATACGCTTTTGACTTAAACTCGACGCCAGTGAACGTAATCCCGAATAATCATTCAATAAATACGCATTATCGCCTTCAGAAATAATCACATTGGTCGGATAGATGATTTCTGCTAATTTTACATTAGCCAATTGATAGTAGTCAGAAACTTTATTATTACTATCAATTTGAATATTGACTTGTGCTGTTTCCTGATTAGAAGAGAAACGGGATAATAAAGCATTATTATCAAAAATCAAAATATAACTTAGTAACAAACTCACCACAATTGAGAGCGTTAAAAAAAACGTTTGAAAGGAAAATTTTCTCACGCTTCATCCCACCCTTCTTCATCTGAAAACTCTAGTACAAATGGCTCATATGGTAATTCTATAAAAAAAGTTGAACCATGATTTTCTTTACTTTCAACCCAAATTTTACCTCCATGCAACTCTATCACTTCTTTAGAGATGGCTAAACCTAGACCGGTTCCCCCTTGGTCTCTTGAACGAGCTTTATCCACTCGATAAAAACGTTCAAACAGATGTGGTAAATCTTTTTGTGGAATGCCTAATCCTTCATCGGTAATACTTAACACAACCGTATGAGGATTATCAACAATTTTAACAATTACTTCCCCACCATCAGGAGAATATTTAATCGCATTGCTCATAATATTATCAATGACCTGTGTCATGCGATCTTGATCAATTTCTAAATATATTTCTCTTGGCGTAAATTGACGTTTAATCGTATATTTTTTCTCCTGTGAATCCAAAGTAAATTCAAAACGATCAACAATATGGTTGACAATCCGTTTAAAGTCAATTAATTCCATTTGAGGCTTAATTTGACCTCCATCAATTTTCGATAAATCCAGTAAGTTGCCAATCATCCGAATCATCCGATTCGTCTCTGATTGAATCACTTCAATAAATTGCGGAGCAATATTTTCATCTTGCCAAGCGCCATCTGCTAAAGCTTCCGTATAACTTTTAACGCTAGTTAATGGTGTTCGTAATTCATGGGAAACATTCGAAACGAATTCTCTTCTTTCGCGATCTGTTTTCTCCTGCTCTGTCACATCAGTCAAAACACAAACGAGTCCGGTTACAAACCCTGTCTCACGACGTATGATTGAGATTTCTCCCTTAAGGATTGTGTCATCTTCGCGCTCGATCATTACTTCTTTTTCTCCAGCAAGCAATTCTTTAATGCGATGCGTTTGCTGAATACCTAACAACTCAATAATTGAAATGCCTAAAGCATCTTGTTGATGAATACTCAATAACTCTAATGCACGTTCATTAATTAGCAAAACATTACCACGACGGTCTGTTCCAATAACACCATCTGTCATATGTCTTAAAATCCCGTCTAAACGCTGACGTTCGGATTCAATGGATTCTTGTCCATCTTTAACTTTAATTGCTAATTCATTGACTGTATTAGCTAATTCACCTAGTTCATCTTTGCCATTGACGGTTGCTGGATAATTATATATCCCATCAGAAATACGCATCGCTTGTTGTCTAATTTGCTCAATAGGATTGGTAATCGCTTGGGAAAGGAATAACGCAATCACGAAAGCGACCCCAATTGCGACAATTGCGGATTGCACAAAAATAACCATAACAGAACGTGTTTGATTGTAAATATTATTCATACTCGCTTCTACCATTACGACACCTAATAGTTGATTATTATCTTGTGACATGACAGGACGTATTAATAAATAACTACGGTTATTACGTACATAATCATGATACTCTTGAGCATAAGCTTGTCTTGATGTTATAACAGCTAAAGCATTATCATTATCCACTCTTTGCCCCACCGTATTAGCCAGTCCACTTTGATTAATCGCCCTAACATAGCCCTCATTATCCAATATTTGAATTTTAGTTGCTTCGTCGGCCGTAAAAGTAGCTAAGGTCTGAGTTAGCTGTAACTCAATAGTAGTCGTCTGGTTAGGATCACCAGACGACTCTAAAATAGGTCTAACATTATTAATTAAAAAATTCGACTGTGTATTCCACGTTTCTTTAAAAGTTGTGACCGATTGTGATTGTAATTGGTCGATAAAAAAGACCCCAATAAACTGAAACGAAATCAGTAAAATAAAAATAAACAGCATCGGTATTTTAAAGTAAATGGATTGAAAAAAACTAAATCCTCGCTTCATACAACTAGTCCTGATCCGGATTCTTTAAGAAATATCCTACACCTCTTCGAGTCACGATATACACCGGATGGCTAGGAGCATCTTCAATTTTTTCTCTTAAACGACGAATGGTTACGTCCACCGTACGCACATCGCCAAAATAATCATATCCCCAAACAGTTTCTAAGAGGTGTTCACGCGTCATCACTTGACCAATATGTTTAGCTAAATAATGTAACAGTTCAAATTCACGATGGGTCAATTCAATTTCCTCACCACGTTTAGAAATAATATAGGCATCTTGATGAACAATTAAATCTCCGACTACGATTTCATTCGCATTAGCATCCGCATTATCACTTTGTTCACGAGCGCTATGACGTCGTAAGTTAGCTTTAACACGTGCTACTAATTCTCGATTAGAGAACGGCTTAGTTACATAATCATCCGCGCCTAATTCTAATCCTAGAACTTTATCAATTTCGGAGTCTTTGGCCGTTAGCATAATAATCGGTACACTACTCTCTTTTCTGATTTCACGACAAACTTCCAAACCATCAATTTTGGGTAACATCAAATCTAAGACAATCAAATCTGGAGATTCATCATGAAACTTCTGTAGTGCTTCTTCACCATCATAGGCAACTTTAATTTCAAAGCCTTCCTTCTCTAAATTAAAAACGATGATATCTGATATTGTCTTTTCATCGTCAACAACGAGAACTTTTTTCATTATCATATCCTCCTCGTGGGATTTAAATTTACTACAATTCCTTTAGTTGTTCTTTCATTAAAGGGTTTTATCTCTGTCTATTATAACAACAATTCTTTTTTTTATCTAGATGCATGAATATTTACCTTTTGACAAGTGTGTGCTATTTTTTAATTTTTCTTGATAAACTACTCACCACTGAGTTAAATACTACTTTAGTAAACTCTAAAATAAAGAAACACGCAACATAGTCGCATAGCTATGTCACGTGTTATTTACTTATTTAATTAGAATATAATGACCGGTGTTCCTACTTCCACAGTATTGAAAACTTGTGCCATCACATCAGGTGGCGTGTTAATACAACCTAAAGATCCGGCTGTTAAGTAAGCATCCCCACCAAAAGAAGCTTGCCAGTTTGCATCGTGAATTCCTTGACCGGTGTCATCAAATGGCATCCAATAAGAGACGGGTTGGACATAATCTCTTTGAGTATGAACATTATATCCCTTTAATTCAGAATCCTTTTCTTTATTCCAAACAGCATAAGCACCTGGCACAGTATCTGCTGTTCCGGTTCTACCCGTCACAACTGGTGTCGAAATAACTTGGGTGCCGTCTACGTAAATAAACATCATTTGATTGGCGATATCAATTTCAACATAGGTACTCCCAATATCATTTGTACCATCTGTTGAATATCCTGACCCTACGATTGCCGGGACTCTGGTTACTTCTTGACCTGCAGCTAAATCAGCAACTATTTGCGCAGCTTCTGATTCACTGTCAATCGACCAACCTAAAGTACCCGGTTGCACGGTGACGGTTCCACTTAATGTACTTGCAAACTCACGTGGCTTATTAAATGTCGCATATTTATCATTAAGTGTTGACACATATTCTTGAACTAATGCTTGGTCTACAACAATTTGGTTACTTTGATCGAAATAGATCCATTTAATAATTTCTTCTTTCGGGATCGTAACGGTATCTCCCGCAATTTCCAAATTGATTTTTGTCTCAATATAAGAATTGATTTGATCCATAAAAGTAGTGATTTTTTCACTCTCACTGGTTATCTCCGGTTGTAAATAAGCCGTATTCAGTTCAACCGTCGTTTGTCCAGACTGTAATCCCTCAACGACCATTTGTTTTACTAAATCTAAATCTAGTTGATTACCTACCGTTTCAGGCTCAACATAATATCCTCTCGCATCCGTGTATTCAATATAAGCATCCGTTGAAGCCGTCCGTTCACTATTGTTTAAACCAATTGTAGCCAAAGCTTCGGTTAAAGCAGCGTCATCAATTTTTACATTATTCATTAATAAATTATCATACTCCACTGATGAGAAATATCCTGCCAACCATTGTGATGGATCTTGAGCTTGATAAGCGGCCGTTAACACTTCATCGGTATTAATTTGCCCATTTAATTGCGCTAAGGTAAATTTTCCTAATTCTTGCCCATTTTCAGTTAATGTAATTTCCTTTTGACTTAAATCATCAGAAATTTTTTGCTTGGCTTCTTCTAATGTTAAGTTACTAATATCAACCGAGCCAAATGTGGTATTCGCTTGGAACTTCTCAGCATAATAGCCAATCCCAGCCCCATAACCAATTCCCAACAATAAGACTAAAGCGATACTCGTAAAAAGTAGCTTTTTCATATCGTTGCCTCTTTTCTTTCTTTTTTCATTTTAAATAATAGCATAGAAATGTGAAAAAATTTTGAATTTTTTCGTAAGTATTCAAATGTATATTAGAATAACTTGCGAAGAGCAGCGGCTACTCCCCCCTCATTATTACTCACGGTTTCATATAAACAAAGTTCTTTTATCGCTGGCGAAGCATTGCCCATCGCAACCGAATGTTTAACCCATTTTAACATTTCAACATCGTTTTGTTCATCGCCTATGGCCATTATTTCAGTTCGAGCGATACCAAGGTCTTCACTCAATGCTTTTAACGCTGTCGCTTTATTCGTATCATTCGATAAAAATTCAATAATGATGGGTTGACTACGAACCACATCGAAATCTTCCTTTATTTCTTGGGTAAGTAACTCATTCCATGCATCAAGAACTGCTTTCGGACCTAAGACCATCATTTTAAAGATGCCTTCAACTTGATCAAAATCCGCTTGAGAAATAAATGTAATAGGAGTTGCCAATGTTTCAGCATCTTTTTGCACAAATTCACTTGGATTTTGGTCATCAATTAGAAAAAGATTCTCTTGATCAAATGCTACTAATTGCAATGTATCGATACGACTTTCAAAGAAAAATCGCACTAATTTTTTGCGATTCTCTAACGGTTGATAAGTAGCAGCCACGACATCGTATTCTGGTAAACGATGTGTCGCCGCACCATTTTGAATGATTGCATACTCATTCTCATGTCCAAAATCAATTTGATCGATAAAGCGTCGGGTTCCTGGTAACGTGCGTCCAGTACAAATGACCACTTTAATCCCCTTATCCATAATGCGATGAACCGCTTCGATATTAGCCTTAGGAATTTCTTTAGTATCTGTTAAAAAAGTGCCATCTAAATCAATTGCCACTAACTTAATATTATCCATTATACTTCCGCTTCCTTTCTGACCATCAATAAGCCATCACCTAAAGGAACTAAACATGAACGATGTGTTTGATCGGATAAAACGGTATCCAGTAATTCATTTAATTTACGATGAATTTTACGAACACGTTTTGGTATGTCAGCTTCGTCATCTAAAATAGTGCCACCTTGGAAGACATCATCGATAATTAATACGCCGCCCATTTTTAATAAGCGCATGCATTCAGGATAAAATTCAATATATTTCGCTTTAGCACTGTCCATAAAAATTAAATCATAAGAACCTTCTAAAGTTGGTAACACATCATTCGCATCGCCTTCGATTAAAGTAATGCGGTCACTCAATCCAATTTTTTTGAAATTTTCCTTGGCTCTTTCATACATTAATTCATAGCGATCGATGGTTGTTAAGTGCCCATCTGCTTGTAAGTGTCTAGCCATTAGACTGGCTGAAAAACCAATCGCTGTTCCGATTTCTAAAATATCTTTTGGTTGAATGGTTGCACAAAAAAAGTCGATAAATTTCGCTGTTTCATGAGGAATCACCGGGATACCTCTTTCGTTTGCATATTTTTCAATTTCATCTAACTTACCTTCAAATGGTAATTGAGCACTTCGCATATAATCAACCAGTTCTTTCATGACTACTGGTCGATGCATCATTTCGTTTAACATTCGTTGCCTCTTTCTTTATTCATTCATCTATATTGTACACTCCCTAGAATAAGATGTAAAATAAGGTTCCGTTTTCAAGACAAAAGAAATGGGGAGCGGATTAGAAGTAGAACATCGGTGCATTCTGACTTCATGTAACCACTCCCGTAATGAGTTTCATTTAATATTAATAAAGGATAGATGATTGATGCTACAGTGTTAGGATCTAATGCTCCCATACTGCCAGTTACTATCTCATCACTTTTCTTTGGCTACTTCAGCCTTTTGCATGTCAATCATTTGATTTAATTGCTCTAAATCTGATACTGCTATTTCAACGGAAAACCCTACTTTACCTGCACTAAATAAAATCGACGTATGATTATCTATCGATTGATCAAAAGTCGTATAAAAAGACTTCTTCATGCCAATCGGTGAACAACCGCCATGAACATATCCCGTTAAAGGCAAGAGCTCTTTTTCTTTAATCATTTCGATTGATTTCTCATTGACTGCTTTAGCTGCCTTTTTTAAATCTAGTTCATGCGTTACGGGTACGACAAACACATAGTGTGCTTTTGATTTCGCAACCGTCACCAGTGTTTTATAAATTGGTAATTCACTGCTTGCTTTTTTATTAGTAAATTCATGAGGTTGATAAGCTATTTGATGTTGCTCTAACAATCTCATCACATTGGTTTTATGTTGTTTTGACAAATTTAACCCTTCTTACTACTTTTCTTATTGGGCGACATCGCGTTTAAAAAAGCTGTCAATTGTCGAAAGGCTACTTCATTATTATCTGTTCTTTCAAGCAATTCAATTACTTGTTGTGTATATTGTAAAACATCTTCACCCATTAAATTACGTAATTTCCAAATATGTTGTAATTTTTCTTCAGACATTAAGAGTTCTTCTTTACGTGTACCAGAACGTAATATATCCACCGCAGGAAAAATTCTTCTTTCTGCCCATTGACGCGATAGATGTAATTCCATATTACCGGTCCCTTTAAACTCTTCATAAATAACATCGTCCATTCGGCTACCAGTATCAACTAATGCGGTTGCTAAAATCGTTAACGAGCCGCCATTTTCAACATTACGCGCAGCACCAAAGAAGCGTTTAGGTAGATAAAATGCCGCAGGATCTACCCCACCACTCAAAGTACGACCACTTGGTTTGACCACTAAATTATAGGCACGTGCCAAGCGAGTAATACTATCCATCAGGATCACGACATCACGTCCATCTTCAACTAAACGCATGGCTCTTTCTAACACGAGTTCACTAATCCGAACATGATTTTCTGGTAATTGATCAAAGGTTGAAGATACTACTTCCCCTTCAACACTACGTTCAATATCCGTTACTTCTTCAGGTCGTTCATCAATTAAAAGAACAATTAATTCTGTATCTGGATAATTGCTTGTAATCCCATTAGCAATTTCCTTCAAAACAGTTGTTTTACCCGCTTTTGGTGGCGAAACAATAATACCACGTTGCCCAAAACCAATAGGCGCTAAAATATCAATCATTCGATTAGCAATCCGTTTAGAACCACTCTCTAATTTTATTTGTTGATCCGGGTAGATAGCCGTTAAACTTGGGAAATGATCGCGATTTTTAGCCTCTTCAGGATTTTTACCATTCACTGAACTTACTTGCATTAAGCCGGGATAACGTTCATTAGATTTTGGTGGCCGTGCTGGTCCTGCTACTTTATCTCCATTTCTTAAATCAAAACGTCTAATTTGAGAACTAGAGATATAAATATCTTCTTGACTTGGAGAAAAATTGATAGGTCTAATAAAGCCAAACCCATCGCCGCCTACAATATCCAAGACACCTTCAACTTGATAAAAACCTTGTTTTTCTTCTTGTGTACGCATGACAGCGAGTGCAAGTTCTTTCTTACTTAGTTGACTGTAGTTGGGAATCTCTAATTCTTTCGCATAAACATATAACTGCTTTACTTCCGCAGCCATTAATGTTTTTAGTGAAAATGCATCTGACACTATTTTTCCTACTTTCTTAATCTTCAATCATTTGAATATCTGCGCCTAATGCTTGTAGCTTACCAACAATGTTCGTATAACCTCTTAAGATATTATCCACTCCTGTGATAATAGTTTCACCTTCTGCTATTAAGCCCGCAATGACTAAACTTGCTCCCGCTCTTAAGTCACTGGCTTTCACTTGAGCGCCAGTTAATTTACTTGGTCCTTCAAGGCGAATCATATCCCCATCAACACGAATATTTGCTCCCATACGGTTTAATTCAGGAATATGTTTGACTCGCGCTGGATAAATAGTATCCATAATCGTACCATGACCATTGGTAATCGCCATTAACGGCGTAATTGGTTGCTGTAAGTCCGTAGCAAAGCCGGGATAGGGTAATGTCTTTAAACTCACCATTTTTAAATCTTTTGAAGGATAAACGTAAATGCTATCTTCAAAAATATCTAATTTTACGCCCATCTCAATTAACTTAGCAATAAAACTTTCTAAATGTTCATAAATAACATTGTTTATTTTAATTCCTTCGCCCATTGCGACGGCCGCCGCCATATAGGTGCCTGCTTCAATTCGGTCAGGAATGATGGTGTGAGTCACACCATTTAACTCTTCTACGCCATCAATTCGGATTTCACTCGTACCTGCTCCACGAATTTTAGCACCCATTTTATTTAATAAAGTAACCACATCAATAATTTCTGGTTCTCTGGCTGCATTTTCAATAATGGTGCGTCCTTGTGCTCTAACCGAAGCCAAAATAGCATTGATAGTCGCGCCCACTGATACAACATCCATATAAATCCGAGCGCCGTTTAAGCCCTCTGGTGTCGATAAGGTTACAACACCATATTCATCATTAACATTTGCTCCTAAAGAACGAAATGCTTTAATATGTTGATCAATCGGACGTGGCCCTAAAAAACATCCTCCTGGTAATCCGATGACGCCTTCACCGAAACGTGATAAAGTAGCACCCATAAAATAGTAGGATGCACGTAAACTTTGAATTTTTCCAGTAGGCATTGGAATTGAAATAATATCAGTCGGGTCTATTTTTAAAACATTATTTTCAAAATGAGTTTTAACGTTAAAATCATTTAAAATTTCAATTAATGAGTGTACATCTTGGATATCTGGAACGCCTTCTAATGTCACTTCAGAATTGGCCATAATTGCAGCCGGAATTAAAGCTACTACACTATTTTTTGCTCCATTGATTGTAATTTCACCTTTTAAAGGTTTTCCTCCATGAATGACTAGCTTTTTCATTGATTGTGCTCCTCTTTTAGTTCTTTTCCTTTGTTTGTTGTAACAGTAAAGTAATTTTTTGTTTTATTTGTTCAATAATAGTTCTTTGTAACGGATGAGTTAATCCTACTTCATCATATAAATCTAATAACACTTGATGAACTTGCAGTGGTGTTCTTTGTATACGATCCACAAAGAATTGTTGATTAACGGTTAATACTTCATGGGCAACTAGATTTCTTAAATATTTTTCAATTTTACGCATCGTGGAGGTCAATTCAATTAATTGGTCATTTGATGAATTAGCCTCGATTAATTTCATTAAATGACTAGAACTAACATAGTGGTCATAATTGAAATAGTTTCCGTAATACTTTTTCCAAGTATCAGCAATAATATTGGAATGACTTTCAATTTTATTTTGTGACCATTGAAGCCCTCGATACAGATGGGCACCATTAGTCGTCTCTTTTTTAATTGGTTGAATATATTCGGAAAGGTTTGGTAAAAAATCACGTTCAATTGCAATCCGAAAAACATCGACCAATAATGGAGTCAGTCCTCTTAAGTAATCACCATACTCCCGTCGCTTCAATTGCAAAGTCAGTGTTTGTAAGTAATAATAGGCTTTACGTTCTAATTGGGATGCATCTAAAACACCTTGAAACGGAGTGTTTTGTGCAAGTTTTTTTACATTTTCATTGTCCACTTGTAAAATAGCATTGGCTAACTGGACTAATAATAAAATCTCTTCTTTACCATCAAAAGCCAACCGCTTTAATTCAAGTTCTAACGCTTGAAAATGATCATAATTTAAGAGGACCAACAATACATCGTGATGATGTCTTTGTGTTTGTGTTATTTCATCCATTTGGATGCCTCCTAATTCGTATTTATTTTAGTTTATCATAAGTCTAAAAACATTCATACTTTTTGATTTTATCAAAAATAATCTTGCTTGTATAGGCTAAAGACAGGCAAAAAGGGGTTAGCAAAAAAGTCTAACCCCTTTTTAATCATTTACACATTAATCATTTAAGAACGCCCTTTTTTGAAATAAATCCAAATACGATTAAATAACGAAACAATGACAAATGCTGCTACAAACATCAAGGTAATCGAGGCACCCGGAGGTGTATCCCACTGATAAGATAAGGTAATACCAGAGAAAACACCGATAACATTGATAACAATCGCAATGATAATCGTTTTTAAAAATGAATTGGATACTTTAATCGCTGTCGCAGATGGAATCACAATTAAAGCAGATACTAACAAACTACCTACAATCGGCATCATGATACTAATTGCTACCCCTGTAATCACAGAAAATAGAATTGAAATTAATTTAACAGGCAAACCGGATGTTTGTGCAGTCGCTTCATCAAATGTTAAAACATAGAGTGGACGTCTAAAAATGGTATATAATATCACTAACCCAATGGCTAAACCTATTAATAATTTTACTTCTTGGTCGGTAATTAAAATAATGGATCCAAATAAGTACTGCTCAATACTAAAAGAAGCGGCATCAGGATTTAAATTAACTAGTACTAAGGCTACTGCCATACCAGTCGCTGTCATTAATGCCACCGATACTTCTGAAAAATCACGATACGCCATTCTTAAATATTCAATCAGAACGGATGCTATCACCACCACAATTAAAGTAGTATAAGTCGGTGCTACTTTAAGCAATAGACCTAAGGCTACTCCTGCTAAAGAGATATGAGCCAAGGTATCAGCTAATAAAGATTGACGCCGTAGAATTAATAATAATCCTAATATGGGCGTAATCAATGAAATAGCAGCACCTGCTAGAAATGCTCTTTGGATGAAGTCATACTGAAACATCTCCATGGTGACGTCCCCTCCCCTCTAATTAATCGTATTTCGCGATCAAAATAACCTTCAATTTCTTTATCAGCATGTGTCACCATCAATATCGCTTTGCCATGCGCTTTACAACTATGTTGTAATAATTGATAAAAAGAGCGTCTTGATTCGACATCCATTCCGGTCGTCGGTTCATCTAGTACAAAAAAATCAGGGTCTGTGGCAAAAACTCGCGCCAAATTAATTCTTTGTTTTTGCCCTCCTGATAATTCGCCAACTTTTTTATTAGCTAAATGAGCCATCCCAACTGCATTCAAAGCTTTTTCTACATGCTCTAAATCATTGGCATCTAATTTTTTAAACCAGCGATTTTTACTATAACGTCCTGATTCAACTAACTTTTGAACGGTCGAAGGAAAACCTGCATTAAAAGCGGCCACATTTTGTGGAACATAGCCAATCGATAATTTTTCACCTTCGGCATTGACATCAGACAACTCAATGGTTCCAGTGGCGGGTTTCAATAAACCTAAAATATTTTTAATTAAGGTGGATTTGGCTGCCCCATTTTCACCGGTTAGTATGACGAATTCTCCAGCATCAACATGAAAATTCACATTATGAAGGACTTTTTCTTGATCATAGTAAAAAGATAATTCTTTTACCGTTAATAGTCTCATTGTTTGCTCCTATCTTAAAATCTTTGATATATTTTTGAAAATCTGTAACTATTACTTTTAACAGGTATATGATAAGAGTTCTTTTTATGAATGTCAAGAATAATCTTTGAATTTATTTCACCATCTAGTAGTAGTGTCGATCCATCAATGATGCAAAAATAATAATCAAGCTTATACTACTTTAGACATTGAAGGCTCTTATATTCATTAAACTCAAATACATATTATGATATCACTCCGGGAGTGGACAAGAAGTAGAAAATAAAACCATGCGTAACCGAAATTACACATGGTCCAATCTTGTTATTTGGTAAGCTACTAATAATCACAATTCAGATTAAGTTGCTGCCTGATTCTATTTTGCAAACATCATAATAACTATATAATGATTATTCTGCTGCAGTCGTTTCTTCTACAGTTTCGTCTGCTGTAGTTTCGTCTGCTGCAGTTTCGTCTGCTGCAGTTTCGTCTGCTGCAGATTCTTCAGTGCCTGATTCAGCATTTTCATCCATTGCTGATTCTTCCACTGATTCTAAATCTTCGCCTAAATCTTCTAATTCATCAGCAGCTTCTTCTGGTGAAGAAGGTTGTTGTACTTCTACTGCTAATGCTTCCTCTGGTACTGTTACTTCTTGTGGAACATTATGCTCACTAAAGTTCATCTCTACATGAACTGAGAAGCTTTGTGGCATACCACTTTCTGCATTTTCAGCAAGCTCTTCTTCGCCCATGAAGTCTTGCATATTAACTGTTAAATCCATTAGAAGTTTTGAAATGAATTTCGTTTCTTTATTGTATGAAACTTCAATAACAGGTTTCATTTGTAAGAATTTTGCTAATGATTCACTATTGAACGATTTATCTAATTGAGCACGTGATTCTTCGTCAAGTGCTTCACCAGATTGTTCCTCCATATTAGCAATCGTATCTTCTTTAACTTTCTCTAAGTCAACTAATGCATCCATATCATTCCACATTTCTTCTGCATTAATGTCTTGTTTTAATGTATAAACATAATCGGTGTCTGTTTCGGTTACGTCCATATATTTGCTAGTAAACTCTGTTGTTTTTTGTGGGTCTACATTACTTGATTGGCTATAAGCATCTTGGAAACTCTTAATCATATCGGCTTCTAATGTTGTGAAATCATAAGCAGTCCAATTAATTCCAGATCCTGCTTCACCTTCCATTGTTCCGATATAAGCAGTACTATTTTGATAAAATGCTTTTAGACCAATTTCTTGTCCACCTAAAAACAGACTTGAAACATTTCCTTCAAAACTGCCTTGTAAAGGAATACCATTAAAGGTACCGTTAAAATTTAATTGCCCCATATCAGCTGTTTGATTATCAGAAACTGCCGATACTTTAATAAAGCCATCCCATTTTACAGATTCAAAGTGTTTATTAGCTTCTTGAATTTCAGTTAAAACATTTTCATCAATTGTTGTTTGCGCCATAGTTGTTGTAGCAACTGGCCCAGTGAATAATAACGTCGAAGCGGCTAATGCAAAAAATTTCTTCATTGTTTTCTTCATCTTAAATTCCTCCTTAGAAATTCTAACCTAAGTATAGCATAAGTTTTTTGCTATCTTCTACTAATAACACTTGAGATACTATGATTATTCACTAAAAACAGCAAAAAAGCGCTGATATATCAAGGTATCAGCGCTATTTCTTAAATCTTTATTCAATAATTTGGATTTTTTCCTGGTAATCTTGCCAACTTGGTGGTATCATCGCTTCTTCTTCATCGACACCTTTAGCACTTACTTTATCAAATAAAATTTTGATTGTTTGAAATAACAATTTAAAATCGAATGCTAATGAATAATTTTTGATATAAAGTAAATCAAAGTTCAGTTTATTATTGAAGTCTGTACTGTACTTACCGTAGACTTGTGCATACCCTGTAATTCCTGCTCGTACATGATGACGTAGAGCATAGTAAGGGTTAGCCTCTTTAAATTGGTCTACAAAGAATGGTCGTTCAGGACGAGGGCCAACTAAAGACATATCGCCTTTTAAAACATTTAATAATTGTGGTAATTCATCAATTCGCGTACTGCGAATAAATTGTCCCACTTTTGTCACACGACTATCATTCGATGTTGCTAAAACAGGGCCTGAATCTTTTTCAGCCGCTGCATTCATCGAACGGAATTTTAAAATATTAAACGTTCGGTGATCCATTGTGATACGTTCTTGCTTGTAAAATATTGGTCCCGGTGAATCTAGTTTGATTGCAATCATCGTAATCAACATAATCGGCGCTGTCACAGCAATTAACACTAAGGAAACAGCAATATCAATCATCCGCTTTACAAATGCTTCTTCAGCCGGTATGGTAAACGGTGAAACTTCGATGATACTTTCATCTTCAAAATTCATAATATTAGGATTAACCATCATTAAGTTCTCAAATTCAGTACTAATAAATAATTGTTTATTTTCTTTCATTAAGTACTCAAAAATTTTTAAGCGTTCTTTTTCATCAATATGTCCAGTTACATAAACAATATCGACTTCATCAGCTAATCTTTTTACATTTTGATAATAATTAGATAAAGCTACATGGGTTACTTTATGACGAGGACTATCCATTAAATCAAAATTATGAACCGCTTCTAAAACCCGTTCATTCTTCCCTACTATTAGAATTCTTTTTTGTCCTCTTAACTTATGATATAACAAATAAACACTATAGTTATAAAGAAACATCACAATCGAACCGATTAATAAGTTCCATAAAACAACGGAACGAGGAAAAGTTAACCAGCTTCCTGCATAAGTCAAGGCCATTAAATAAACGGTTAACATAATTTGACTTAAAATTGTAAAAAATAATATGTCAATTTTGGATTTATTATAAAATATATAGGTACCAAATAATATATTAATGATGATAAAACCGATAACAATCCAAGGATAACTGCTTTCAAATGCTAAAAAGTTACGCGCAGGAATTTTCCCCATGAATTTAATATAAAAGGAAATGTAGATAGCGATTAGGCTTACTAAAGAACCCACCGTTACCGCACCAAATTTGATTAGCGTATTCCATTCATAGCGGCTTTTCATAAAATCATCCTTTCTTTCTTTTTCTATCTGTCTTATTATAACGATATTAGATAAAATTATCTAGTAGTTGTTATTTTAATCAAAAAAAAGCTGAGTTATTGCTATATCTTCCATCATTCATCTAGACAAATAATGAAAGTTTATAGAATAACTCAACTATACAAGTGATTAATCCGTCAACTCTTCTAATACCTCTTTCATTGGAACATACGCTTCCGTTTCTTCATCATATAAATTATAAAGCGTTTCTACGGTAAGATCTGGATCTAATTGCACTAGTACACCACGAATACGACCATTTTCAACATGACTTGTCGTTAATACGTACTCATTGGCACGTACTGAAACTTTTTCATCATCTTCTGGCACATAACCAATTTCATAAATAATCGAACCGGCAATTGTGTCCACTTCTTCATCACTTAAACTTTGATTAAAGTAATTATTAAATTTATCAATCGATAAGCCACCATTAATATAATAGTTTTGATCATCTATTTTGCGGATATCTCCAGCATTCCCCATATCGGTCTCGTCTTCAATTTCTCCAACGATTTCTTCTAGTAAATCCTCTAAGGTCACAATTCCTTCGACTCCCCCATATTCGTCTCGTAAAATAGCCATATGGGTTTGTTCACGTTTAAATTCAACGAGTAAATCATCAATATAAATCGTTGACGGAACGAATAGTGGTTCGCTGGCAATCTCTCTAAATTCAATATTATCAAAACCGACTTCACGGGCTGCCTTCATCACATTTTTCATATGAATAACCCCGATAACATTATCCTTTTCAGTTTCGTATAATGGAATACGGGAGAATGGACTAGATAATAAAGTATTTAAGATATCTTCTTTGGAATCTTCAATATCTACCATTTGTGTATCGGTTCTAGGCACCATTACTTCACGGGCTAACTTACTATCTAAAGATAAGACACCTTCTAACATCGTCAATTCAGTAGCGTCAATCGTTCCTTCTAAACGGCTTTCAGCCAAGATTGCTCGCATCTCATCTCGCGTATATTTTTCTTCTTCTTTTGAAAAATCAATCGGTGTCACGCTTCTAAGTAATCCTGTTGAAGCAGATAATAATCGTACAAATGGTTTAAATACTGTTTGAACGAATTGAATGGTCCCTGCGGTCCACATCGCAATTTTCTCGGGCATTTGCAGCGCCACTTGTTTTGGAAATAGTTCTCCAAAGACTAATGTAATATAAGATAAAAGTATCGTCACTAAAACTATTGCCAGTGTATTAACACCCGGAAATTGCGGTATCCACTGAGCAATATATTTAGCAAAACTTGTCGCAGCCGAAGCAGATGATAAGAATCCTGCTAAGGTAATTGCTACTTGTATCGTCGCTAAAAAATCTTCTGATTTATCTAATAATGCTTGCACTTTAACTGCACGTTTGTTACCTTCTTCAACTAAAGTATCGATTTTTTTACGATTCAATGAAACAAAAGCCATTTCACTAGCGGCAAAAAATGCGTTTATTGCAGTCAGTATCAGAATAGTTAATATCTGACTAAATAATGAATTCCCCGAGGGGTCCATATTTGTTCTCTCCTTTGTGTATTAAAATATATAATATAAAACAATAATAATCTTTTTTTATTGAAAAATCAAATTTTTTAAAGAAAGCGGATAATAAAAATAAAATGTTATGATATTCGTTTCAATTACCCACTCTAACAGTGTTTGATAGATACCAAATTTGTCTTTAAAAGATGCTATTAATCCGATTCTGCCATTACGTGGATGTCATATTTTTGTTGGCAGATAATGAGTCAGTTTCTAAACACAATTCTTTTAATTTTAATATGCTCTTGCTAACCATACCGTATGTTTTGCAGGTTGGCCTGTTACGATACAGGTCGTTTTTTCCTCAACTTGACCTGCAAATGGAATATTACGGGTGGTAAATCCGGTTAACTCTTTAATTTTAGCTTCACTTTCTTCAGTACCATCCCAGCCAGCTAATACCCAGCCTGGCAATTCTCCAGCTGCACGTTTTGTTTCAATATGTTCGACTAATTCATCAAGCGTATTAATATTTGTATGATAATTAGCTTGATTCATCGCCCGCGCTGTTGTTAATAAACGTGTTTGCATGGTTGTTAATTCACTTTCAATCGTCTCAATAAAGTCAGCGAATGGGACAGCTTTTTTATCACTCTCATCACGTAATTTAATTATTACTTGCTCATTTTGTAAATCTCTTGGCCCACACTCAATACGTAAAGGCACTCCTCTTAATTCCCATTCATTAAATTTATAACCTGGTGAATTATCAGTATCGTCTATTTTAGTACGAATCCCTTTAGCTTTTAACTGAGTATTCAATTCCTCAATTTTTTCTAAAATTGCGGGATTTTTTTGCCATGGTCCAACTGGTACTAATACAACTTGAATTGGCGCCACTTTTGGTGGTAACACTAATCCTTGATCATCACTATGCATCATAATCATAGCACCAATTAAACGGGTTGAAACACCCCAAGAAGTAGTATAAGCATAAACATGTTCATTATCGGTATTTAAATAACGAATATCAAACGCTTCTGCGAATTTTGTTCCCATATAATGAGAGGTGCCTGCTTGAACAGCTTTTCCATCTTGCATCATTGCTTCGATTGAATAAGTATTTTCAGCACCGGCAAAACGTTCTGAAGGTGTCTTTTCACCTGCCACTACTGGAACCGCTAATAGCTCTTCGACAACTTCACGATAAATCGTTAACATTCTCATCGTACGTTCTTTCGCTTCTTCAGCTGTCGCATGTGCGGTATGTCCTTCTTGCCATAAAAACTCAGACGTACGTAAAAACGGTAAGGTTTTCTTTTCCCAACGAAACACATTGGCCCATTGGTTAATTTGCATTGGCAAATCACGATAAGATTGAATCCAATTACTATAGGCATCGCCAATAATCGTTTCGGATGTTGGTCTTAAAGCTAAACGTTCTTCTAAAGGTTCCCCTGCAGCTTCCGTTACCCAAGGTAATTCCGGACTAAATCCTTCAATATGATCTTTTTCCTTACTAAAGAAAGTTTCAGGAATTAGCATTGGGAAATAAGCATTGCGAACGCCCTCTTCTTTAAAGCGAGCATTAAAAGCGGCTTGAATATGTTCCCAAATTTCAAAACCATCTGGTTTAAAAATCATACATCCTCTAACCGGTGAATAATCCATTAAATCTGCTTGTTGAATTGTTTGTAAATACCATTTTGAAAAATCTTCTTTACGCGTTACCATTTTTTTGCTCCTTTTTAAAATATAAAAATAGCTGTTTCATCCTGTGTTAAGGACGAAGAACAGCTACTCCGCGGTACCACCTTATTTGCTATAAAGCCAACTCTTTGCCGATAAGGGGGCGACCCAAATACACATTATAGTAGGTTCTTTTAGGGGACATTAGTTGCTTGCAGCCGGGACAACCTCTCTTAAAATGCCGGAACTAAAATACTAGTCTATATCACCTTTATTATAGCTACAAACTTACTAAAAAACAAGAACATAATATTACTTCGAGCAGAAGGAAGTGGACCGGCAGTAGAAAAGCAATTGGTTTTCGCTTCGTCGGCCTACCCCGCACAGTTGGGAGTAGACCAGAAGTAGAAAATCGAATGATTTTCGCTTCGTCGGCCTACCCCCGCACAGTTGGGAGTGAACCAGAAGTAGAAAATGAATGATTTTCGCTTCGTCTGTTCACCCCCGCACAGTTGAGTAGGCCTCAAACAAGTCGTTAAGACGCAGGTTGAGGCCACTCAACCACTGCGCTTTTAATTTAATAACAATAACTTAATTAAGTTTACCAAATTTATCTTTAACCTCGTTAAGACGCAGTTTGAGACCACTCAACCACTGCGCTATAAATAAAAGAGTTTGATTGAAACAAAATTATTATAGTTTTCCCAGTCTCCTAAACAATTCGAGTAATGCGTGCTAATGCCGCTTTTTAAAAACAACTTTTATTGTTTACTCGCTTTTATTTGATGTATTCTTTCGAACTCATTGCGTTCACTAACGATTGATAATCGCATCGCCAGTATCGTTAAGTTTATAGGTATCCAGTAAGCCCATTTTATTTAGTGGCCAATAAATAATATTGGCTTCACCAACAACACTCTCAATGTCGACAAAGCCAAAATCACGTCCGTCTAATGAATTTTGACGATTGTCTCCCATTACAAATATTTTTCCTTCTGGTACTGTTGTTGAACCAGTGATTTGTTCTAAAGTAAAATCACTGGTAAAGTTGCCGTTAAATTCATCTTGTTTCGCCTTTAAATAAGGTTCATCTAAAGCTTTCCCATTAAGAATCAATTGATCATTATTCACTTCAACAGTATCACCTGGCAAGCCGATAACACGCTTAACATACATTTTTTCTGGATTGTTCGGTGCGTTGATTATGACCACATCAAAGCGATCAACTTCTCCTAACTTCCACATAAATAATCGTTCTCTATCAGCTAAAGTATAATCCATCGAATGTCCATCGACCATGAACGGTTGTAAAGCCACTTGTTGGACTCCCCATACAATCGCAAAAACAATGGCAAAGGTAAATAAGGTACTCACAATTTCACGTAAGATTACTTTTATATCCATCTTAATTCCTCAAATCTAAATTAGTTTCTATATTATTTTAACTTGATTATGAGTTAAAATCAATCCAACTTATGACCGACTAATACTGTACAATCGAGCGTTATTTGATTAGACAACGATTGCACAAGCTGTTCCTTTTGTTCTTCACTCAGTTGCCACGCTAATGGTGTCATTTTTAATAAAGCTTGCTTATCTTGATAAGAAAGATGAACTTTATCATGAATGAGATAGCGGTGACAATCAGGAAAATGGTGTGTAAATACTTCTAAGACTTTGGAATTATCATAAACCGTTGGCTCTACTAAATGATATTGTGCTAGTGCTTCGCGCACTTCCACTAAATAATTCGTATTGGGAATGACTTTAATAACTAGGCCATGTGGCTTCAAAATTCGTTTGAATTCTTGATAATTAGCTGGCGAAAGTATTGAAAAAATAATCTCTGCTGTTTCATCTTGAATCGGTAAATTAGCTAAATCAGCAATTATTGAAAAAATCGCTCCGTTATACTCTGTTGCCAATTGAATACCATCTTTTGCTAAATCTGCCCCGATGAATGCGGTACTCTTAGGCAGATATTGTCGCATACGCATCAAATGACTCCCTTCACCACTTCCAGCATCTATTACTAATGTTGGTGATTTAGTCAATTGAGTTGAAATAATCGTGTCAAATTGATGATGCAACGCATCATATAAGGCAGTATCTTGAATGATGTGCCTTCTAGCGTTAAATAATTCCTTATCATACTTTGTTGGTGATAATTTCGTTTTTGATAAGTAATAATAACCTTGCTTAGCGCCGTCAAAGCGATGGTGATGAGGGCAAACAAAACTACTATCCTCTTGATGAAGAGGTAAACCGCAGTGAATGCAAGCACCCCAATCTTCAATTGGCCAACTGTGTAACCATTGTGTTGTTAATTGTTTTTTTGATAATTTCATTTGTTTTTCCTATCTTTATGTATGAAAAAGGGCCGGGACTCCCAGTCCTAGCCGTTTTTTCAACTATCTAATTTAGTCTTCTAAACCACGAACTTCACGAATAACATCCGCAATACGATGAACATAATTAGCACATTTTTCATCGGTAGAAGCTTCTGCCATTACCCGTAACAATGGTTCTGTTCCACTAGGACGAACTAAAATACGACCATCACCGTTCATTTCCGCTTCCACTTCTTCAATCACTGCTTTGACAGCTGGTTCATCCATTACGGTATGCTTGTCACGCACACGAACATTCACTAATAATTGAGGAAAAATCGTTACTTCAGCAGCCAGTTCAGATAATGATTTACCTGTTTCTTTCATTACATATAGTAATTGAATGGCAGAAAGTAAGCCATCACCGGTAGTATTTAAATCTAAAAATACAATATGTCCAGATTGTTCCCCACCTAATGTATAGCCACCATTACGCATTTCTTCCACTACATAACGGTCACCCACAGCTGTTTTTAAAGCAACCATGCCGGCTTCTTCAACTGCTTTATGGAACCCAATATTACTCATAACAGTTGAAACAATGGTATCATGAGCTAAACGTCCTTTAGCTTTTAAGTGTTTACCACAGATGTACATAATTTTATCGCCATCCACAAGCTCACCATTTTCATCAACAGCAATTAAACGGTCACCATCGCCATCAAATGCTAAACCAACCATCGCTTTCTTCTCTTTAACAAAGTTTTGTAAAGCTTCTGGATGTGTCGATCCTACACCATCATTAATGTTTACACCATTTGGACGATCACCCATGGTATAAAATTCTGTTTCTAAATCAGCAAATAATTGACTGATTAATGGTGAAGTCGCACCATGAGCAGCATCAATACATACTGTAATCCCCGATAAGTCATTAGGAATTGTTGTTTGTAAAAATTGAATATATTTGCTTGATGCTTCATTAAATTCTTCTAAAGTTCCTAAGCCATCGCGACTTGGACGTGGCAAGGTATCTTCATCCGCATCTAATAAGGCTTCAATTTCTAACTCTTGATCATCTGATAATTTAAAGCCATCCGCACCAAAGAATTTAATACCATTATCTTGTGCGGGGTTATGAGAAGCACTAATCATAACACCTGCCACCGCACCTTGTGTGCGAGTTAAGTATGCAACCGCTGGCGTTGGTACGACTCCTAATTGCATTACCTCAATTCCAATTGATAATAATCCTGCAATTAAAGCATTTTCTAGTAATTGTCCTGAAATTCTTGTATCGCGCGCTACTAATACACGTGGATGCTCAATATTATCTGCGTGTTGACGTAATACATATCCACCAAAACGTCCTAATTTAAATGCTAATTCCGGTGTTAATTCCTCATTTGCGACACCGCGTACCCCATCAGTTCCAAAATATTTTCCCATTATATTGCTCCTTTTATCGCTATTATTCTATTTTATTCATTATTTGTACGATTATTTTGTGTTGTTTCTTCTTCTGTTACTGTCGTTTGTTCATTCGTTGGTGATGTTTCAACGGGTGCTGTTGTTTCTTCTGCTGAAGATGGTTGTGAAACAGTTGTTTCATTAGACTCTACATCGGTCTCCGTCTGCAGATTATTGACTGTGACGGTTACATTGACCGTCTCGGGTGAAACACTAATGCCATCTATTAGCTCAATGACACCTAACACATTACCACTCGTTACTAAGTCTGAAACATCTACAATCACATTCAAACTGTCAATATTCGCTATATTATCCCCGCTAATCGATACTGTCTGGATATTCGATAGTGTATAGTGATATTGAAAGCTTTCATTTTCACCAACCGGTACAATGTTTAAACCTACCGTTTTGGTTTTTTCTCTTAAATTGACCGTTGCTGTAATTTCCGTTTCCGATGGATTAACATCCAATGGATTACCATCCTTATCTAAAATTTGAACCCGATAATTTTTTGTAAAGGAGGTACTTTGTGGTTTATCCGCAAAAATTTGAATTAAAACGCGTGCTACCTTATTGATTTCATCGGCTGAACCCGACAAGGTTACTTCATTAATGTTTAATTCAACGCTATCTATTTCAAAACCTGCTGCCAAAGTCCCATCAGCAATTTCATACTCAACTGGTTGCGTTAAAGTCTCTTTCGTAGAAATCGTGCCATAAAATAAATCGGGTGTCACTTTATAAACAATTGAATCGGGTAAACCAATTACTTCAAAACGAATTGATGAGACTCCTGCTTTTTTGCCAACTAAAGATTCTGTTTGAACGGTTATATCTTCTTCAGAAATTTGATTAATGATATTTTTAGGACCACTTAATCGCACAGATACGGTTTCAGGCATCCCGCTAACAAAAGTCCCTTCATCATGTTCACCTAAATGCACCGGTACGTTCGAGATGGTTACTGTTGAATCGATACTCGCTGAATTATTATTCAATGCCAGAGAGGATAGAGAGTTATTTTCGTTCGCTACCGATACAAATAATACTAAGGCAAAGAATAATGAAATTAAGCCTACCATCCAATTATTATCAAATAAACTATTTTTCATTATTGATCACCTCTTTGAGAAAAACCATTCAGAAAGAACTCTTTGATTAACATAGGTAAAGATTTTTCTTCATCATCTTCGTCATCAACAGTTAAATATTGGGTTAATAATTGATGCAGTTCCTCATTCGACACATCTCGATGGAGATGGTCTCGTTTGACCAATGAAATAGACCCTGTTTCTTCTGACACAATTAAAGTCAACGCATCGGTCACTTCCCCTAATCCTATCGCTGCACGATGCCGCGTCCCTAATTCTTTGGGTATTAATGTACTCTCTGAGAGAGGTAAATAACTTGAAGCTGATGCCACTCGATAATCAGATATGATTACCGCCCCATCATGTAAAGGGGTATTTGGAATAAAAATATTAATCAGCAATTGATTACTTACATAGGAATCCATTTCAATTCCGGTATTAATATACTCTTCCAAACTATCTTCTGCTTCAATCGATATTAACGCCCCGATTTTACGTTTTGACATATATTGCACTGATTTTTCTAAATCTGTGATTAACTTATCACTAGGATTTTGCATACTTTTACGATTACGGAATAAGTTTTTCCCTAAGCTTTCCAACGCTTTTCTAATTTCAGGTTGGAATAAAATAATCAAGGCTACTACTCCCCATGAAATTACTTGATTTAATAACCAGTCTATGGTCTGCAACCCCATCAATGAACTGAATGCTTTCGCAATAAAAACGATGGCTATTCCTTTTAATAAATTCATCATGCGAGTTCCTCGCGCCCATAAGAGAACTTGGTATATTAGAAACCAGACAATGACAATATCTAAAATCTTAGCCAATGTTTGATTTCCCATATAACGTACTATCCAATCTACCAATCGCGTCACCGCCCCCTTAATTCTCGTTTAATTATATCACAAATCATTTCTTTGTGGAAAATTTGTGTAAAAAAAAAAAAAGACCGGTCAGTATTATTTTGAGCATCCTCCCAAGTTTAGACCAACATCTAAACATTTTGGTAGATTCACTTCCATTCTGTCCCGTCTTATATTATTAGCATATGACACATAGATAAATGCCATTTTCTTAAACTAGTTGATATGCCAACTATCCTGCCATTTTCAGCCGCAGAGACGATCTATCTCTAGTCTATTTCTTACTTAATCCCTCAGGTTCATGATGATGATGCGAAGGATTGCGACGTAAAGAAAAATGCTCCGGTACTTCATCCCTACCGCCTTTGACAAACGGATGGCACCTTAAAATTCGAGCAATCCCCATTATAAACCCTTTGAAAGCACCATGTTTTTCTACCGCTTGTAACATATAACTAGAGCAAGTGGGATAATACCGACAAGAAGGTGGCTTCATAGGTGAAAGGTAAGTTTGATAGAATTGTACTAATTTAATAATGATTTGTTTCAATGATAATCGACTCCTAACCCCATAATGTGCTTGCAAAGCGAATAATCTCAGCCCAGGCATAAGTAAATACAAATAATGAAATAGGTCGACATAATAATACCAGTATGAAAAATCGTTTAAAAGTTAATTTCGACATTCCTGAAATCATACAGAATATATCATCAGGAAAAACTGGTAAAATAAACCCAATAATTATCAACCGCTCGAAAGCTTTGCTATCGCCTATTTTGCTGATATATTTTTCATATTGTTCATCAGAAATAAAGGCTTTAACTACCGATTCACCAAAACGTCTCCCAAGATAAAAATTGATGCTAGATCCTATCAACATTCCGGTAACATTACATAAAAAACCTAACCAGGTTCCGAAAACTAAGTTCCCGATGACATTCGTTAACCCCATCGGAATGATCGGATAAATGGTTTGCGTAATTTGTAGGAAGATAAACACGATAGGTCCAATAATCCCTAACTTTTCTAATAATTCATTAAATCCGCCGCCTGGTTTAAAAAAAGAAGACTGTGCAATAAAAAAGGAGGCGATAACGGTAAAAATAATGCCCATAATGGTCGTATATCGAATTAATGAGCGCTTTTTTTTAAGTGAAATTAATGACATGCTGTACCCCTTATATTCAGTGTTAACGTAAGTATATCAATAAAAACGAGATGATGTTATCCGTCTCTAGTCTCAAATCTTTTAGTTTTAAGACCCTTCGACTGTTAAAACAATGAATGTTCCCCTTTTTTGTATTATAATAATCTCTATAATAAAAAAGGAGGTTTCCCCTATGCTTCATTATACACGCATTGAGAGCTTGAATAAAGCGATAAAGGAAAATCATTACACTGATTTAATAATTAGCAATCCAACGACAATAGCCTACTTAACCACCTATCAAAACTATGATCCCGGTGAGCGTTTATTTATTCTACACCTCAATGAAAAAGGGCATATCACCCTTTACCTCAACCGACTATTTCCAGAGCCATCCTCTCTTGCTATCGATTGTAATATCATTTGGTACCGTGATGGCGAAAACATTTTTGAAGAAATGGTCAAACATTTAAATAACAATGGCAAAATTGGTGTCGATAAAGATTGGCCGAGTCATTTCTTATTAAGCTTAATGGAACAAATGCCTCACGCTCAATTTAAGAATGGGAGTCCATTAAGTGATCGGCTACGTTCTATTAAATCGAATGAGGAGCAAGAAATGATGGCTGAAGCTTCTCGTTTGAACGATCACGCAATGGAATATCTCATTCAATTGGTGGCAAAAGGATTACCCGAGACTGAAATGGTTGCTTTATTAAAACAAAAATACCAGGAACTTAATTGTGATGGTTTTTCATTTGAACCTATTATTGCCTATGGCCCCAATGGCGCTGATCCTCATCACACCACGAATAATGACCAGCCTAAAATTGGCGATAGTGTCGTGATTGATATTGGAAGCTTTTATCAAGGCTATGCTAGTGATATGACTCGTACTGTTTTTTATGGCGAACCAAGTAAAAAAGCTCGTGAAATTTATGAACTAGTTAAAAAAGCCAACCTAGCGGCCATCAACCAAGTTAGACCCGGTGTCACTTTCGCCTCTATTGACCAAGCGGCCCGTAAAGTCATTGAAGAGGCAGGTTATGGTCAATACTTTACCCATCGAACTGGCCATAGTATCGGAATCGAAGTCCACGAACCGGGTGATGTGGGGGCTTTTAATCAAGATATCGTTGAAGTAGGCAATGTTTTCTCAATAGAGCCTGGTATCTATCTTCCCGGTGAATTAGGTGTTAGGATAGAAGACTTGGTCATTGTCACTGAAGAGGGCTGCCGTGTAATAAACAATGTCACTAAAGACCTCATCAGCTGTCAACCTTCACTCGCTTAATCTCTTATAAAAAAGTTACACTTCAATACTTAAGAAAACTTAAATCTTATGCGCTTGATAACGGATTATTTAATCGATACCGCTATTTAAACAATGACAAGCTTTATTGTCTATCGAAGTAATCCTGCTTACCCAAGCGTGTTTTTTTAATGTTTTTATGTCACCTGTTACGTTTATTGGGTTGACACAAAAAATGTTTTCGATTATTCTATCGTTATTAAGATAAAAAAGGAGTGAACCTCAATGTCAACACGACAAAAAGTGTTAGATTTTCTAATGGAGGCCGCACCTGAACCTATCTCTGGGCAGTTTATGGCTGATCATCTAGCATGTTCTCGAAATGCAATATGGAAAGCCATTGAACAATTACGCTCTGAAGGCTATCAAATTAATCAGCAAGGCCGAAAAGGATACGTTCTCGTTGATAGTGTCAATCACTTAGAATTAACTCAGCTAAAGCAACGTTTGGCGACGATTTGGCCCGAGTTAGCCATTACAATTGAAGAAAAGGTGAATTCAACTAATGACTTAGCTAAAATTCATGCCACTCAATCTCCCACGGTACCTGGATTATTTATTGCCACAGAACAGACAAAGGGGCGCGGGCGACATGGGCGTAGTTTTGTTTCATCTTTAGATCATGGTCTATATCTATCCTTAGTTTTTACCCCCAAAGTAGATTCTTTAAATGATATTACTTTGTATACCACACTTGCTGCTGCTGCCATGACCAAAGCAATCAGTCATTATACTGCTAGTCCTCTTGAAATCAAATGGGTCAATGACTTATTTTATCAAAATAAAAAAGTAGCAGGGATTCTATGTGAGTCGATGATTGATATAGAGTCACATCAAGTAAGTTCCATTATTATAGGAATTGGATTAAATTTAGCCGGCAACTTCGAACAGGAATCTGAAGAAATCAAACAAGTTGCCGGAACAATTTTCGGTGATGCTATCCCACCAAATTTTAATTATAATCAGATGTTAGCTCTGTTTATTGAGTACTTTTGTGAATATGAACAAAACATAGATAAACGGGAACATCTTGACTATTATCAAGAACGTTTGTTGGGACTGAATCAGAAGGTATCTTACCTACAAAATGGTCAAACACAAAGCGCGATTATTCGGGGAATCGATAAGGATGGCCATCTATTAGTCGAACATGATAATCGCAACATAGAAGCTTTATTCGGATCTGAAATTCATTTTTCTAGTACACAATTTAGTAAGTAAAAAAAGGAGTTATTTTTATGAAAACAAGAGATATTACTTTAATGGCTGTTATGTTAGCTCTATTAATTATTTGTTCCCAAATTTCAATTCCAATGTGGCCAGTAGCCATCACTTTACAAACATTCGCCGTATTATTAATCGGTATGCTTTTAAAACCCCAAGAAGCTTTAATTGTCACCACATTTTATACGATTTTAGGATTAGTTGGGTTGCCCGTTTTTAGTGGTTTTTCTGGTGGGATTAATAGCTTTTTATCACCATCATTTGGCTTTATTGTCAGCTTTATTCCGGCTTCGCATGTCACTTCATTGTTATCACGTAAATCAAACAGTTCATTAAAACAATTCATCATCGCAGGCATTGTAGCAACGATTGTGATATATGCGATTGGAGTACCTTACCTAGGCTTCATCCTCAATCTAGTTCTTAATTTATCTAAATCTGTTGCTCAAATTATGCAAATCGGTATGACACCATTTTTAATCGGTGATTCAATTAAATTAATCTTCGCTAGTTTAGTCGCTGTCAGATTAACTAAAATTGTGAGATTAAATTATAGACCACTATAATCCGGCCATTTTTATTAGCATTCAAATCGAACCTTCTTCATCATACGATGGCGAAGGTTTTTTTATGATACAATAATTGAAAATAATTCACTATGAGGAGAATTGTATGAAAAACATTATATACTGGCTTTGTTGGGCCTGGTCCATACTATTATTCATTCCAGTAACCATTGATGCCACCAACAACGAGCTAGTTGCTTGGGTCATTACGGACTTACACTACTTGTCTGAGAGTCTGCATGATAAGGACGGTGAAGCTTATCAACATATAAAAAAAACGGGTGCCGGAAAAGACTTTGATTATGGTGCTGAACGTATGCAAGCTCTAACCCAAGAAATTACTCAAGAAAAACCAGATGTTCTTATCATTTCAGGTGATCTCACCTTAAATGGGGAATACCAAAGCATGCTCGACCTAGCCGAATATTTTAGAAATATAGAAGCATTAGGTACCGACGTGTTTGTCATTCCTGGCAATCACGATATCGCAAGTGGTTGGGCCCGTGAATTTAAAGGAGAATCCTTTATCAAAACAAGGCAAGTCTTGGATCACGAATTTGCAACGATATTTGATGAGTTTGGCTATCAAGAAGCTATTAACCGCGATTCAGATAGCCTAAGCTATGTAGCCGCTCTTAACCATAACTACTGGCTACTGATGCTTGATAGTAATCTATATAGTGATGTTGAAGGGGTTGGCGCTCCTAAAATCAATGGCTTACTTAGCCAAACGACTCTCCAATGGATTGATAATATTTTTCAACTAGCACAAAACAAAAACAAGCGCATCATTCCCGTGATTCATCATAATACCATTACACATTATCAAGCTTTAGACAGTAAGTATACTTTAGACAATGCCGATGAATTACGTGATATCTTATTTAAATATGGTACTCCCTTTACCTTAAGTGGGCATATTCATACTCAACATTATGCGACGATAGAGTCCGCTAATCACGAACTACTGACCGATATTGTAACGGGGGCATTTGCTTCATATCCATCCTACATCGGGAAAATAACCTTTACAAATAATGCGATTACTTACAAAGCAGAACCCTTAGCGATGACTGATTATGCTATTACCAACTCCATTATCAACCCGCAATTACGAGATTATTCAAACTACATGAAACATTTATTCGACGATAGTAGTCACAAAATGGCCTATGGCGAAATGATTGAAGGCGGTTGGTATCAAAAAAATGATCCACTATTAGAAGAAGTGGCACAATATGTCGCAGCACTTAATTTAGCTTTTTTTGCAGGAAAACCAATCAATACTTTGGATTTACAAGACATTCCAAACATCGAAAAAATTCAACAGCTTATCGATGATAATGCAGCAAGTTTTTTCAAAGACTATCTTAAAATGATTCTCGATAATCAAACGGACTACACCAAAATACGTAATATACATTGGTAATCAACAGAGACATTTTCGAAATTTGCTGAACGCTCACAATTCGACTTTCAAAGAGGCTGGACAAAAACTTTGAAATTCTGTTCAGGCATATCCATTTAATTCAAAGCGCAGTGGTTGAGTGGTCTCAAACTGCGTCTTAACGTGGTTAGGCATAAACGTGATAAACTCAATCAAGTTATTGTTATTAAATTAAAAGCGCAGTGGTTGAGTGGTCTCAAACTGCGTCTTAACGACTTGTTTGAGGCCTACTCAACTGTGCGGGGGTAGGCCGACGAAGCGAAAATCATTCGATTTTCTACTTCTGGTCTACTCCCAACTGTGCGGGGGTAGGCCGACGAAGCGAAAATCATTCGATTTTCTACTTCTGGTCTACTCCCAACTGTGCGGCGGTGGACAGACGAAGCGAAAATCATTCAATTTTCTACTTCTTGCCCACTCCCAAGGTAAACGGTATAATAACATTGTAGGTAAAAATTTTTAGGAGGCTGCATATGCAAATTAACATTTCATCCGTCATCCGAGCTTTTGTCAATAGCGCCATTGAACAAGGTTGGGTTGATTCTTTAGACCGGATATACACCACTAATCGACTGATGTCTCTCATTCAAATCAATGAATTAGAAGAAGGTGTAAGTGATTCTAATGACTTACTTTCCTTAATGGATCAATTAACTCAATATGCCATTGAGCAGGGTATCATAGAAAATATCAGTTATCAACGAGAACAATTCGAAGCAGCTGTAATGGATTTATTGACACCGTCTCCCTCACAACTTAACAATAAGTTTTGGGAGTTATATCAAAATAATCCTGCGGATGCAACGGATTATTTTTATGAACTCTCTAAAAGTAATGACTATATTAAAACTCGAAACATTGCCAAGAATATCCAATTTAACGCACCATACAAAAATTATGGCAATTTAGATATTACCATTAACCTTTCGAAACCTGAGAAAGATCCAAAAGAAATTGCTTTAGCAAAAAATGCTAAACAATCTAATTATCCTTTATGTTTACTTTGTATGGAAAACGAAGGGTATCAAGGGCGAAATAATCACCCAGCCAGACAGCAACATCGTCTTGTTCGCTTAAATTTGAATGATCGTCACTATGGAATGCAATACTCGCCATATGTTTATTACAATGAACATAGTATTTTTTTAAGTGAAGATCATACCCCTATGAAAATCGACCGCAAAGCGATGGACAATTTATTAGCGATTGTTGAACAGTTACCACACTATTTTGCTGGTTCAAATGCTGACTTACCAATTGTAGGGGGATCAATTTTAGCCCATGACCATTATCAAGGTGGGCGTTATACCTTCCCTATGGAAAAAGCGAATGCCTATCAAACAATTAAATTGAACGCTTTTCCTTCCTTAAAAGTGGAATTAGTTGAATGGCCAATGTCCGTTATTCGTTTAAATGGTGCTAATCGTGAAGAAGTCGCAACTGCTGGGGAAGCATTACTTAACTTTTGGCGAAATTATTCTGATGAATCAGTAGATGTTCTTGCTTATACAGACGATACACCCCATAACACTGTAACGCCTGTGGCTCGTCGTCGTAATACTAATTTTGAATTGGATATTGTCTTACGTAATAATCGAACTAACGAAGCACATCCGGATGGAATCTTCCACCCACATCAAGACGTCCAACATATCAAGAAAGAAAACATCGGACTAATAGAAGTGATGGGCTTAGCGATCTTACCGCCTCGTTTAGTCAATGAAATCGATATTATCAAAGCTTATTTATTAAACCAGGCAGACTTGAATCAAGTGGCTGAATATCACCAAACATGGGCAAAAGAATTAAAAAACAAAGAATATGATGAAACCACGATTGACCGCTTTATCGAACAAGCAATCACCAACAAATTTGGACGTGTGCTTGAAGATGCAGGTGTCTTTAAACAAGATGAATATGGGCGTCAAGCCATGCTACGTTTTATCGATGCCTTTAATCAACAATAATTATCACTGAAATAAGACGCATACTATGATGAAAACTTTAAGCCAGTATCTTTTTATCTAGCTTATGAATTCAAAATAGTATGCGTCTTTTGCTTTTAAATTATATTAGAATGTCGCGCTATCGGGATCAGTCGCACCACTCATTCCCGTAAGATTTTGTAATACTAAGGAATCTTCTTCAGAAATCTCAATGCCTTCTAATTCGAGATTTGATTGAATATTTTTGGGATTAGTCGATCGTGGTAAAGGGATACAACCGCGGTCAATAACCCAACGTAAGGCTAATTGTGCTGCCGTACAATCATATTTTTTAGCCATTTCTAGCACTGTTTCATGACTAAATAGTTCACCCGCACCTAATGGACTATAAGCTTCTAATTCAATCTCATGTTGACGACAATAGTTAATTAATGCCTCAGGATAACAACCTGGTGCAATTTTAATTTGGTTTAATACCGGTTTAATACGCGCTGTTTTCAATAATTCTTCAATATGGTGCTCTAAGAAGTTAGAGATACCAATTGAACGAATTTTACCTGCCTCTACTAAATCTTCTAACGCACGCCAAGTCTCTGCGTTCGCTTCCTTCCACGCATTCTCACCTTTATCACGAACAGATTTTGGATTTGGCCAATGAATCAAAACTAAATCTAAATAATCCGTTTTCAGCTTTTCCAAAGACGCTTCGATTGAACGTGTAGTATTATCGTAGCCTCTTACAGTATTGACTACTTTTGTGGTTACATATAATTGCTGACGATCAATGCCACTATCTAAAATAGCTTGCCCGACACTTGATTCATTTTGATACCCTTGTGCTGTGTCAATATGGCGATAACCTACTTCTAAAGCATATTTGACAGCATTATACGCTTGTTCGCCTTCTTCTAAGCGCCAAGTACCAAAGCCAATCATCGGAATCTTTGTCCCATTGTTTAAAGATAATTCTTTTTTCATCTGAACCCTCCTAAATATTAACGTTGTTAACTATATCATACAATAGATATTCTCTAAATGACAATATTTTATCTTCTATTTTTCATTTGAAATCTTGTACTCACTATGATAGATTAGATATTGATTAAAATAATATGAGAGTATGTTTATTTATACTTTTTTTAGAAAGAAGAATGTGTATGGAATTATCTGAAATAACCCGTCCAGGTGTTGGACAATATATCAGTCAACCGGGAGCTTTAACTTTTTTAGACAGCTCCATTCAATTGTTTAAACAACCTTTAATTATTACTGGTGATAAAGCTTACCATGCTTTTAATAAATTTTACCCTCAAGGTCGTCGCTACTCTGTTTTATTCTATGACCAGAGTGCTTCCCATGAAAACATTGAAAGTTTAGTAAACAATGCCCCTTCAGGTACCGATCTTATTATTGGAGTCGGTGGTGGTAAAGCACTTGATACAGCAAAAGGCGTTGCTAACAAACTTCAAGTGGAGTATGTAATGATTCCAACAGTTCTAGGAACCTGTGCAGCCTGTACACCATTAAGTGTTATTTATCACCCTGATCATACCTTTAAAACCGTTGACTACTACCCCAAAGCTGCTTTCTTAACGATTGTCGATACAGATTTATTAATAGAATCGCCACTAAAGTATTTACAAAGTGGCATCGGCGATACCCTCGCAAAATGGTATGAAGCCATTGCCTTAGCAGAAAAATTACCGTTACCTTGGTCCACTAGCATTGCCCTTGGTCTTAGTAGCGCTCAATTATCTAGGGAAACTTTGTTAAATGATGGTGCTAAAGCGATTGAAAGTATACAATCTAAACAATTATCAGATGCGTTTCAACGAATCGTGGATACTATATTTTTAATCGCTGCCAGTGTAGGTGGCTTTGCTGGGTCATATGGACGAATCGCAGGGGCTCATGCTGTTCATAATGGTCTCACACTCCTACCTGAAACGGCTTCAATTGAACACGGAGTCAAAGTAGCTTATGGTATTTTGGTACAAATTGCTACATTAGGTAATCGCGAAGAACTGAATACCCTCTTACCCTTTTACCACGTCAATCATTTTCCAACTACTTTAAAACAACTTGGTGTGACGGAAGATTTACCTAACAAAATTAGTCAAGTTGCCACCTATGCCGCTTCAAATAATGAGAGTTTTATTTTAGCTAAACCAGATCTGACAGCAGATGATATTATAAAGGGGATGACCTATTTAGAGAATTTAGCGTCTCGTACTTAAACACAAGTATTTTCATCGCTAAAACAAAAGTGGACTTAACCAATAGTCTTAGTAACCCTAGCAAAAGCCTTTAACTTGTGCTGGTTCATTACCACAACTCATGATTAAGTCCCTCTTTATTAATGTTGTTCAATTAACAGTTCTAATTCACCAATGCTTTCAACAAAATGAATCTTTTGTCGTTCTTTAACGGTCATGAAGCCTTCCTTAACCATCGTATCAAAAAATATTTCTAAATGATTGTAGTAACCATGAATATTCATTAAATAGCACTCTTTGTTAATAAGATTTAGACGAATTAAACTGATGACCTCAGTAATTTCTTCTAGTGTGCCAGGTCCTCCCGGTAAAGCGACAAAAGCTTCTCCTAATTCAATCATCTTTATTTTTCTTTCAGACATGGTGTCTACTTCAATAAATTCGGTCAAATTAATATTGGCTACTTCTTTATTGATTAGAAAACTGGGCATAATCCCGATTGCTTGACCACCAGTGTTGATAACGCTATTCGCTAGTACTCCCATCAACCCTTTATTGCCTCCGCCATAAATTAATTGATGTTGATGCATGGCAATAAAACGCCCCAAATCACGAGCAAATTCTTCATAAATTGACTGATTACCAAAATTAGAGCCACAGTACACTGTAATATTCATCGCAATTAATTTCCTTCCAAAAATTCAATTTGTTGATCTTCTAAAGAGCCGATACGACAAACTGAAAAGACCTCTAATCCTTTATCCATTAATTTTTGACGTCCATTTTGGAATGATTTTTCGATACAAATACCAACGCCAGCTACTTGGGCCCCCGCTTGCTCTACTAAATCAACTAAACCAAGCGCTGCTTCGCCATTGGCAAGGAAATCATCAATAATCAATACGCGATCATTTTCGTTAATATATTTTTTTGAGATGATGACACGATTGGTCACATTTTTGGTATAGCTATAAACATTGGTCTCATAAAAATCTTTATTTCCTAATGTTGATGGTTGTGTTTTTTTAGCGAATAACATCGGAACTTTAAAGTGTGCAGCCGTAATAATAGCCGGTGCAATCCCAGATGCTTCAATTGTTAGTACTTTGGTGATACCTTCTTGACGAAAATGATAATAGAAATCAATCGCAATTTCTTGCATGATTTCCGGATCAATTTGATGATTCATAAACGAATCTACTTTAATTACATTATTTGGTAAAATTATGCCATCTTTTAAGATGCGCTCTTTTAAATAACTCATTAATAACCCTCCATTTTTTAACATATCTATTATACCGAACCTTATCAACGATGCTATCATTTTTTATATATTTTAATATAAAAAAAGAGGAACGTTCGTCCTCTTCTAAAATTCAAAGCTCTTATTATCATTGCTTTTTAAATGGATCCTCTTGATACTCTACTCGCATCATATAAAGTCCTTGTGGTGGAGCAGTCGGTCCTGCTTGATTTCGATCTTTAACTGAAAGTAATCTTTGTAATTCGTCGACCGGTTTCAAACCATCACCAATTTGTAATAAGGTACCCACTAAAATACGAATCATATTATATAAGAAGCCATCTCCGTAAAAGCGAAAAACCAGTTCATTTTGCTTTGTATCTAAATTTACTTCCGCTTCATAGATCGTTCTAACTTTATATTCTTTGTCTGTTTTAGTTGAACAAAAACTGGTAAAGTCATGTTTTCCGACAATTGTTTGAATCGCTTCTTGCATCACCTCTAAATTAAATCGATAGGGATGGTGAGTGGTATATAGGCGTTTAAATGGATCAGGGAAACGATTAATATCTACGCGATAACAATATTCTTTCGCCGTTGCCATATAGCGAACATGAAAATCATCCGCCACCTGATTAGCATCAATCACACGAATAGAATCGTCTAAAATACTATTCAACGCCCGGATAAGCGCATCGGGTGCGATATTAGCTGGATAATCGAAAGAAACGACTTGTCCAAGTGCATGTACACCAGCATCTGTTCGACCAGCGCTAGATGTAGGAATATGCTCTCCCTTCGGCAATTTCGCCATCAATCTCAACGCTTTTTCTAATTCCTCTTGAATCGTATTGCCATTCGGTTGAATTTGATAACCAGCATAACCGGTCCCATCATATTGAATTTTAATGATATATTTCGGCATGCTAGTCCCCTTATAGATAAATTCTAATCAAGAATAATAGCGCAGTAACCACGATAAATGCCAATACCGCAATCAGATCATTACGCGTATACTCTAAGTGTCGGAATTTTGTTCGACCTTCACCACCACGATACCCTCTCGCTTCCATCGCAATCGCCATTTCCTCTGCACGATTGAATGCAGAAACAAATAATGGAACTAAAATAGGTATAATCGCCTTCATGCGATCGACAAATCCACCTTGATCAAATTCTACCCCTCTTGATCGTTGGGCATTCATAATTTTTTGAGCTTCATCAATTAAAGTAGGCACATATCTTAAGGCAATCGATAACATAAGCGCAATCTCATGTGATGGAAAACCAAAGCGGGATAAAGGTCTTAGTAAATGCTCAATACCATCGGTCAATTCAAGCGGTGCCGTCGTTAAAGTTAAAATCGTTGACATCATAATAATGAGCACTAGACGCATAAAGATATAAAACGAATTTAATAAGCCTAAGGAGGTGACCGTGAAAGGTCCCCATTTGAAATAAACTTCTCCACCAGTGGTAAAAATCATTTGAAACACTACTGTAAATACAATGATCCACAACATTGGTTTTACTCCATTAATAAAAACGGATAATTTAATCCCAGTTAACGATATGGTTAATAATGTAAATAATAATAACAATAAATAGCCCCAAATATTGTTGGCCAGGAAAATAATGGCAATAAAATAAAAACTTCCTAAAAGTTTCGTTCTAGGGTCTAAACGATGAATCCAGGAATCGGATTGAATATATCTCCCTAATAATAATTTATCAAGCATCTTTATTCTCCGCCTCCTTCATCTCAATTAAAACATCCACTAATTCCTCTACACTTAAAGGATGAACCTCATAATCAACCCCTAAATGTTCCTCAATTTTTTTAATGAAGGACATGGTTTGAGGTAACCCCAATTGAAATTCATCTAACCAGGCTTCATCTTCAAATATTTCTCTTGGCGTTCCTTGACGAATGACATGCCCTTTATTTAAGACAATCACGTGCTCAGCATATTTTACAACATCTTCCATATGATGCGTGACCATCACCATGGTTAAAGACTGTTCTTTTTGCAAACCAACAAACATCTCGAGCATATCGAAATGTCCTTGAGGATCTAGTCCTGCGGTCGGTTCATCTAACACTAGAATTTCCGGCTCTAATGCTAGCACACCCGCAATTGCAACACGACGCATTTGTCCTCCGGACAAATCGAATGGCGAGCGCTCAAATAAATTTTCATTTAAACCGACTAATGTCAATTTTTCACGAGCAATCGACTCAGCTTCTGCCTCTGTCGCACCAAAATTTAAAGGACCGAACATCACGTCCTTTAAAACGGTCTCCTCAAAAAGTTGCGCTTCTGGAAATTGAAAAACAACCCCCACTTTTTTACGTAAGGCTTTTAATGATTGATGTTTCGAATCAGCTGTTACTCGTTCACCAGCAATTGTCACTGCCCCTTCTGTTGGTCTAACTAGAACATTCAAATGTTGCAATAAGGTAGACTTCCCAGAACCTGTATGTCCAACAATAGCCGTAATTTTATTGGCTGGTATTTCTAAACTAATATTATGTAATGCCGTGTATTCAAATGGCGTATTAGCATTATAGGTGTAACTTACTTGGTCAAATACGATGTTGTTAGCCATTCAAATAACTCCTCTTCTGATAAATACTCTTTTGGCACTTCAATTCCTCTTCGTTCTAACTCCATATGAATTTTTTGAGCAAAAGGAATATCTAAGCCCATTTTGATAAGCTCATCACCTAAAATAAAAATATTATACGGGTCATCCTGACGAACTAGTTTTCCTTGGTTCATAACAATAATACGATCCGCATTACTAGCTTCATCGATATCATGAGTTATCGAAATCACCGTTAGATTATATTTCTCTTTAATAGCTTTCACTGCTGCAATGACTTCTTTGCGTCCTACTGGATCTAACATCGCTGTCGCTTCATCCAATATAATAACCTCAGGTCTTAAAGCTAATACACCAGCAATGGCGACTCTTTGTTTTTGTCCTCCAGAAAGACGAGCAGGCTCGCTTTTTTTGTACTCTGTCATTCGAACTTGTTCCAAAGCCTCTTCGATACGTGCAATCATTTCATCACGTTCTACTCCATGATTTTCTAGCCCGAATGCAACATCATCTTCAACAGTTGCCCCAACAAATTGATTATCTGGATTTTGAAAAACCATTCCTACTAATCTTCTAATATTCCAAACTGATTCTTCGTTTAATAAAAGCGAATTGATATAAACTTCCCCAGCTTCAGGAACTAACAATCCATTAATTACTTTAGCAAGTGTAGATTTCCCTGAACCATTTGGTCCAATGATAGCTACCCATTCATTTTTATTGATAGATAAAGATACATTGTTTAGAGCGAGTTGTTCACTTTCAAAATAGCGAAAAGTTAAATCTTTTACTTCGATAACCTTTTCAGTCATATTTGTTGCTCCTTTACTTTGTCATTTTCATAATGCCTATTATATCATATAATGATTATCCTTAGGGAATTTTGTACTTTTTTATCAGAAAAAGGTAATAAAAAAAGCGGAAAAATTCCGCAAAAAAAAAGCTTTTACGATGAATAGCACCCGGCTAGGAAAACTTATCCTAGCCATAAATAATACATTTGTATTATGTGCTATAGAGCTAGACCAATGAATGATTCATCAATCATAACGCTCCCCATCATAAAAGTTATCTACATAAAGCTTGTTATTAAACTAACTCTAAAATAACAACTGGTGCGCCATCTCCACGACGAGGTCCTTTTTTAAGGATGCGTGTGTAACCACCATTACGATCTTCATAGCGAGTAGCATATGTGTCGAATAAACGTTGTAATACGCGTTCAACCACTACTTCATCATCTTCAATACGTGCGTCTGCAATTTCATTACGTAAGAAAGCAGCTGCTTGACGACGAGATGCTAAATCACCACGTTTAGCTAAAGTAATCATTTTATCAACAAATTTACGAACTTCTTTAGCACGAGCTTCAGTTGTTTCGATACGTTCGTTAATTAAAACATCAGTAGTTAAATCACGTAATAAAGCTTTACGTTGAGCACTTTTACGTCCTAATTTACGGTATGCCATACTTGGTTTCCTCCTTTACATTATCAACATTCTAGTCATCTTGACGTAGACTTAAATCTAAATTCTCAAGTTTTTGTTTTACTTCTTCTAATGATTTACGTCCTAAATTACGAACTTTAATCATTTCAGCTTCTGTCTTGTTAGTTAACTCTTGAATCGTATTAATTCCTGCACGTTTTAAGCAATTGTATGAACGAACAGATAAATCTAATTCTTCAATCGTCATGACTAACATTTTTTCTTTCTCAGCTTCTTCTTTTTCAACCATGATTTCAGTTTGGCGTGCTTCATCATTTAAGTTAACAAAGATATTTAAATGCTCAGTTAAAATTTTCGCAGCAAGACTTAATGATTTTTCAGGACTAATTGAACCATCGGTCCAAATATCCATCGTTAATTTATCATAGATATTTTTTTGTCCAATACGAGTATTTTCAACTTGATAATTCACTTTTTGAATTGGTGTGTAAATTGAATCAATTGGCAATACTCCAATTGGCATATCTTCACGTTTATTATGTTCTCCACGAACATATCCACGTCCAGTCGATACATTGATTTGCATGTTTAATTCGGCACCTTCAGCTAAAGTACAAATATATAAATCTGGGTTTAAAATTTGCACTTCATTATCATGGATAATATCAGCAGCTGTAACAGTTTTAGGGCCCACAACATTCAATTCAACAATTTTTGGTTCGTCTGAATGTAGTTTTAATGCTAACTGTTTTAAGTGAAGAATCATCGTTGGGACGTCTTCTACAACGCCATTAACGGTAGCAAACTCATGTAATACTCCATCAATTTGGATGCTTGTAACAGCAGCTCCTGGTAACGAAGATAACAAAATACGACGTAATGAGTTCCCAAGGGTAGTTCCATATCCACGTTCTAGTGGCTCAATCACGATCTTACCAAATTTGGAATCGTCACTGACTTCAATCGTTCTAATTTCTGGCTTTTCAATCTCGATCATTGGTTAATATATCCCCTTTCAAAACGTTCAAATTGTAATGATAAATCGTAGCATTACATGTAGCTTAATGAGCTAACTCATTATACACGGCGGCGTTTTGGAGGACGGCAACCGTTATGAGGAATTGGTGTTACATCACGAATAGCAGTAACATCTAATCCAGTAGCTTGTAATGAACGAATCGCTGATTCACGACCAGCACCTGGGCCCTTAACAGTTACTTCAACTGTCTTCATACCATGTTCCATAGCACCTTTAGCTGCTACTTCTGATGCCATTTGAGCTGCGAATGGAGTAGATTTTCTTGAACCACGGAATCCTAATGATCCAGCTGAAGACCAAGAAATTGCATTACCATTAACGTCAGTAATCATTACAATAGTGTTGTTAAATGTTGAACGGATGTGTGCTACACCTTTTTCAATATTTTTTCTCACACGACGACGGCGACGAACTTGTTGTTTCTTTGCCATGAACTATTTACCTCCTTCTTACTAAATTTTATTAGTTACTTTTTCCTGTGACCATTTTCTTAGGTCCTTTACGAGTACGTGCATTATTTTTGGTATTTTGTCCACGAACTGGTAAATTACGACGATGACGGAAACCACGGTATGAACCAATCTCTTGTAAACGTTTGATGTTTAAAGAAACTTCACGACGTAAATCTCCTTCGACTTTAATGCCATCAACAATAGCACGGATACGATCTAATTCATCGTTTGTTAAATCTTTAACACGAGTATCAACTGAAACATTCGCTTCAGCTAAAATTTTCTCTGCAGTATTTTTTCCAATACCATAAATATAAGTTAAAGAAATAACTACACGTTTTTCACGCGGAATATCTACTCCTGCAATACGAGCCATATTTAAGTATACCTCCTTTTCTTAACCTTGACGTTGTTTGTGTTTTGGATTTTCGCAAATTACCATAACTTTTCCATTACGTTTGATAACTTTACATTTTTCACAAATTGGTTTTACTGATGCTCTTACTTTCATATTAATTTCCCTCCTTAAATTTTAACCTAATGGTTATTTAAAGCGGTATGTAATTCGACCACGTGTCAAATCATATGGAGAAAGTTCAATCGTAACTTTATCCCCCGGTAAGATTCGGATGTAGTTCATACGAATTTTACCTGAAACGTGGGCTAGAATTTCATGCCCATTCTCTAATTCAACCTTAAACATTGCATTCGGTAAAGTTTCAATGACTGTACCTTCAACTTCAATTACATCATCTTTAGCCATTCATACTTCCTCCTCTTACCTTTAATTGATACTGATAATCATTATAACAAACTCTCTATTTTTCTAAAATAGCACGAACTTCACGATAAACATCTTCAATAGCTTGAGCACCGTTAATGGTATATAAAATTCCACGTTGGTTATAATAATCAAGTATTGGTCGAATTGATTCCATTTGGAGATTTATACGATGAGCAACCTTTTCAGGTTTGTCATCTTCTCTTTGATAGAAATCTGTTGAACCACATTGATCACAGATACCTGCTTCTTTAGGCGGATTATATAGCTTATGATATGTAGCACCGCATTTACGGCAAATGATTCTACCACTCAAACGATCTTTTAATACTTCTTGATCCACATCGATATAGATGACTGCATCGATTTGAGTATTTAATTCTTCTAAGTTAGTATCTAAAGCTTCTGCTTGAGCACTTGTTCTTGGATAACCATCTAACATGAAACCATTTTCGGTTACATCAGATTGAGCTAATCTTTCGCGAACAATAGCATTTGTAATATCATCTGGAACTAAATTTCCATGATCTGTATATGATTTTGCTTTTAAACCCAATGGGGTTTCATTTTTAATTGCTTCACGGAATATATCTCCTGTTGCAATATGAATCATATCATAGTCACGAGAAATATATTCACTTTGAGTTCCTTTACCAGCACCTGGTAAGCCCATTAATAAAATATTCATTGATTTTATGCACCCTTTTTTATAATTGTAAAAATCCAGTGTAACGACGTTTAGCCATTCGACCTTCAATTTGTTTTGCTGTTTCGATTGCAACACCCACTACGATAAGTAAACTTGTTCCACTTAAGGCAATATTACTTGGAATGTTCCATAAAAATCCACCGACAATTGGTAAGACAGCAATTAATGTTAAGTATAATGATCCTAAACCACTCAATCTATTGATTGTTCTTGTAAGGTAATTTTCAGTATCATGTCCTGGACGAATACTTGGAATATACCCACCTGATTTTTGTAAGTTTTCAGCTACTTTTTCTGGATTAACTTGAACTAATGAATAGAAATAAGAAAATACAATTAATAAGAACGTATAGAAGATTGCTCCATATACATGTTGTAAGTTAAATAAATTATAGACAACTTCTTTCCATCCACCATCATTGGCAAAATTTAGATAATTCATAATTGTTGCCGGAGTGGTCAGAACAGATGATGCAAAGATTACTGGAATTACCCCAGCAGAATTAATTTTTAATGGTAAGTGTGCTGTTTGTTTAGCTCCTGAAGCTTTCTTTGAGTAGTGAATTGGAATACGTAATTGAGCACGTTCCATTATAACTACAATTACAATTAAAATGATCAAGACTAAGATTAACAATCCTAATAACATTAAGTTACGGTTTAATTCTTTTCCTGCCCCTTTTAAATAAGTTTGGAAATAAGTGATAAACTGTTGTGGAACCTCTGCGACGATACCGGCAAAAATAATCATTGAGACCCCATTACCAATACCATTGCGCGTTATTTGCTCTCCTAACCACACTAAAAACATTGTTCCAGCTGTTAAGACTAAAGCGATTGTCAAATATGTAGTCATTGTGGCATTTTTTATTAGGCCTAAGCCCGATAATTGGTTAAATCCAGCGGATAAACCAAAGGCTTGAATAAAGCCAAGAACAATTCCTGTGTAGGTTGTTACTTGATTCAATTTACGACGACCAACTTCACCTTGTTTTGCCCATTCAGTAAATTTCGGGACAATATCCATTTGCAATAATTGAATAATAATTGACGCAGTGATATAAGGAGAGACACCTAAAGCGAAAATTGAATAACGTTTAAGCGCTCCTCCACCAAAAGTATTAAGTAAACCTAATACTCCGTTTGACGCTATTTGTTGAATGGCCGAAGCATCCACACCAGGAACTGGAATATGAGAACCTAATCTGAATACTGCAAAAATGAAAAGCGTGAAAAGAATTCTACTACGGATTTCTTTGCTCGCAAATGCATTTTTTAAGTTTGTAAACATATTAGATCACCTCGATAGATCCACCAGCTGCAGTGATTGCTTGTTCTGCACTTTTGGAGAATTTAGCTGCATGAACAGTTAATTTTCTTTCCAGTTGTCCTTCACCTAAAATTTTAACACCTGATAATTCATTCTTAATGATTCCTGATTCAATTAATAATGCTGGTGTTACTGTTGTGCCATCTTCAAAGCGGTTTAACGTTTCAACGTTAACAATCGCATATTCTTTACGATTAATGTTTGTGAATCCACGTTTTGGTAAACGACGGAATAATGGTTGTTGTCCACCTTCGAATCCTAAACGTACCCCACCACCTGAACGTTGTTTTTGTCCTTTTTGACCACGTCCAGCTGTTTTACCGTTACCAGAACCTTGTCCACGACCAACACGATTACGTTCTTTACGTGATCCAGCTACAGGTTTTAATGTATGTAGTTGCATTCTTGGGCACCTCCTTATTTTAAATTATATAATTAAGCTTCTTTAACTTCTACTAAATGACTAATTGTACTAATCATTCCACGAACTGCCTCATTATCAGGTTTAACAACTGTTTTATAAGTTTTAGTTAATCCTAATGCTTTCGCAGTAGCGATATGATTTTTAGGACGTCCAATTAGGCTACGTTTTAATGTAATTTCAATATTCGCCATTAAATTGTCCTCCTAACCTAAAATTTCTTCAACAGATTTCCCACGTAATGCGGCAACTTCTTCTGCAACTTTTAATTGTTTTAATCCTTCAATAGTTGCAGAAATCATGTTAATAGGTGTATTAGAACCCAATGATTTAGATGTTACATCGGCAACCCCTGCTAATTCAATTACGGCACGTACTGGTCCACCAGCAGCAACCCCAGAACCGGCAGTAGCAGGTTTTAATAACACTTTACCACCACAGAATTCACCAATAACTTCGTGAGGAATTGTAGTTCCAACAGTCGGAACTTCGATTAAATTCTTTTTAGCATCTTCGACAGCTTTACGGATAGCTTCTGGAACTTCTTGAGCTTTACCAGTACCAAATCCTACATGTCCGTTACGGTCACCAACAACTACTAATGCAGAGAAACGTAAACGACGTCCACCTTTTACTACTTTAGTAACACGGTTAATCGTAACTAAACGTTCTTCTAAATTTTCTAAGTTAGCTGGATTAATAAATACCATGAATCGACATCCTCCTTCTTTCTAAAATTCTAAGCCGTTTTCACGTGCAGCTTCAGCTAAAGCTTTAACGCGACCATGGTAAATATATCCTCCACGATCAAATACGACAGCTTTAAGTCCTTTTTCTGCTCCGCGTTCAGCTATTAATTTCCCAACTGCAGTAGCTTGTTCTACTTTAGTTCCTGAAATTGATTCTTCATTACTAGAGGCACTTGCTAGCGTCACACCCGCTACGTCATCAATTAATTGAGCGTAGATGTGTGTATTCGAACGGAATACATTCAAGCGTGGGCACTCAGCAGTACCAGAGATACGGTTTCTTACACGAGCGTGGCGTTTTTTACGCAACTTATTTTTATCTGGTTTAGTAATCACAATTTTCACCTCTTATTAAAATATATGTATAAATGATATGTAAGACAGGCCTATTATTTACCTGTTTTACCTTCTTTACGACGTACAAACTCGTCAACATAACGGATACCTTTACCTTTATATGGTTCAGGTGGACGTACGCCACGAATGTTAGCAGCTAATTCGCCAACTTTCTCTTTATTAAATCCTTGTACAATAATAGTAGTATTGCTTGGCACTTCGAATTCAACACCTTCAGATTCTTCGAACTCAACTGGATGTGATAAACCTACGTTTAAAGATAATTTCTTACCAGATTTTTGAGCACGGTACCCAACACCAATTAATTGTAATTCTTTTTTGAATCCTTCAGAAACACCAACGATCATATTGTTTACGATAGAACGTGTTGTTCCGTGTAATGAACGATTAGTTTTTGAATCATCTGGACGAGTGAAAACTACTTCATTTTCTTTAACTTCTACTTGGATATTTGGTACTAAATCGCGAGTTAATTCGCCTTTAGGACCTTTTACAGTCACTGTATGACCTTTTACTTCTACGGTTACGCCTGCTGGAATTGTTACTGGTTTATTACCGATACGACTCACAGGGCTGCACCTCCTTTTATTTTATAATTAATTATTTAAAATTACCAAACATACGCTAATACTTCGCCACCGATACCTTCTTTACGAGCTTGTTTATCTGTTACAAGACCGTTTGAAGTCGATACGATAGCAATACCTAAACCATTCAATACTTTAGGTAAATCTTCATTTTTAGCATATACACGTAAACCTGGTTTAGAAATACGTTTAATACCTGTAATAACTTTTTCATTATTACGACCGTATTTTAATTGGATTTTCAATTCGTTTTGTTTGCCATCTTCGATTACTTCGAATCCTTTGATAAAACCTTCATTTTTTAAGATTTCAGCAATGGCAACTTTCATGTTTGAAGATGGAGCAGAAACAGTTTTATGACCCACACGATTCGCATTACGAATACGGGTTAAAAAATCTGCAATTGGATCTGTCATAACCATAATTTGTTTACCTCCTTTATTAACTTTTAAAAATTACCAGCTAGCTTTTTTAACGCCAGGAATTTGACCTTTATAAGCAAGTTCACGGAAGCAAATACGGCAAAGTTTGAATTTACGGTAAACTGAGTGTGGACGTCCACAACGTTCGCAACGTGTATACTCTTGCACTTTAAACTTAGGTGTACGTTTATTCTTTTGAACCATTGATGTTTTAGCCAATTAAATTCGCCTCCTTAATTATTTTTTAAATGGCATGCCTAATTCTTTTAATAAGGCATGACTTTCTTCGTCTGTTTGTGCGGTAGTTACAATAACAATATCCATACCACGCACTTTATCTACATTATCATAATTAACTTCTGGGAAAATTAATTGTTCTTTAACACCTAAAGTATAGTTTCCACGACCATCAAATGCTTTATTTGAGATACCTTGGAAGTCACGTACTCGAGGTAAAGAAACTGTGATTAATTTATCTAAGAAGTCATACATTCTCTCGCCACGTAAAGTAACTTTTGCACCAATCGGCATACCTTCACGTAAACGGAAACCAGCGATAGATTTTTTCGCTTTTGTAACAATTGGTTTTTGACCTGTTAATAAGGTTAATTCGTCAACAGCTTTTTCTAAGTTTTTAGCATTAGAAACAGCGTCACCAACACCCATGTTAACAACGATTTTTTCAACTTTTGGAACTTGCATTACTGATGTATAACCAAATTGTTCAACTAATTTTGGTGTTACTTCTTCAGTAAATTTAGTTTTTAAACGATTTACCATAAATTATTTTTCCTCCCTTCTTAGATTAGTTAATTGTTTCGTTTGATTTTTTAGAATAACGAACTTTTTTACCATCTTCGAAGCGGTATCCAACACGAGTAGCCTCTCCTTTAGAGTCTACTAATTTAACATTAGATACGTGAATTGGTGCTGGGAATTCTTCGATTCCGCCTGTACCAGTCTGTGATGGTTTAACATGTTTTTTAGCAAGATTTAAGCCTTCAACTACAACTTGATCTTTCTTTGGTAAAGTTTTTAATACTGTACCTTGTTTACCTTTATCTTTACCAGTTATAATTTGAACTTTATCGCCTGTTTTGATACGCATAATTTGGTTTCCTCCTTCGTTTAGTATTACAGAACTTCTGGAGCTAGTGAAACAATCTTCATGTAGTTGTTATCACGTAATTCACGTGCAACTGGACCAAAGATACGAGTACCACGAGGGCTCTTATCATCACGAATAATTACACAAGCATTTTCGTCAAACTTGATATAAGAACCATCTTTACGACGTGCTCCTGATTTAGAACGAACGATTACAGCTTTAACAATGTCACCTTTCTTAACAACTCCACCGGGTGTTGCATGTTTTACCGACGCAACAATTACGTCACCGATATTAGCTGTTTTACGACCAGATCCACCTAAAACTTTTATTGTTAAAACTTCACGTGCACCTGAGTTGTCGGCAACTTTTAATCGACTTTCTGTTTGAATCATTTTCGATTTCCTCCTTCCAGATTAACTGTATATTAGATGATTACTGCTTCTTCAACAATCTCTAATAAACGGAAGCGTTTCGTAGCAGATAATGGACGAGTTTCCATGATACGTACGATGTCGCCTTCTTTTGCACTGTTTAATTCATCATGTGCTTTATATTTTTTAGAGTATTTTACACGTTTACCATATTTAGGGTGTACTTTACGAGTATCTACTTGAACTGTAATGGTTTTATCCATTTTGTCAGATACGACACGACCTTGGTATACTTTACGTTGATTGCGTGTTTCAGTCATTGTTTATGTGCCTCCTTTTGCCTGTGGTTATTTAGACAACTCTTGCTCACGCAAGACTGTTTTGATACGAGCAATAGATTTACGTACTTGACGTAAACGGGCAGTGTTTTCTAATTGTCCTGTAGCTAATTGGAATCGAAGGTTGAATAATTCTTTTTTGAATTCTTGTTCTTTCGCTACCATTTCAGCAGTGGATAATTCTCTAATTTCTTTAATTTGCATTCGATTCACCACCATATTCTTCACGTTTTACGAATTTTGTTTTGACAGGTAATTTGTGAGACGCTAAACGGAATGCTTCACGTGCAACTTCTTCACTTACCCCAGCAATTTCAAATAAGATTTTGCCACGTTTAACTGGTGCAACCCATCCTTCAGGTGCCCCTTTACCAGAACCCATACGAACTCCGATAGGTTTAGATGTATAAGATTTGTGAGGGAAGATTTTGATCCATACTTTCCCACCACGTTTCATAAATCTTGTCATCGCGATACGTGCTGCTTCAATTTGACGGTTGGTAATCCATGAAGATTCTGTTGCACGTAATCCATATTGACCAAAGTCTACATTTTTTCCACCTTTTGCTTCTCCGCGCATTTTCCCACGGAACTCACGACGGTGTTTTACACGTTTTGGTACTAACATTGATTAGTTCCCTCCTTTCTCAGTATTGCGTTGTGGTAAGATTTCACCACGGCAAATCCATACTTTAACTCCTAATTTTCCATATGTTGTATCTGCTTCTTCCCAAGCATAGTCGATATCTGAACGTAATGTATGTAAAGGAACAGTTCCTTCAGAATACATTTCTGTACGGGCCATATCTGCTCCGTTTAAACGTCCTGAAACCATTGTTTTAACTCCTTGTGCTCCAGCTTTCATAACACGTTGGATTGCTTGTTTTTGTGCACGACGAAATGCAACACGGTTTTCTAATTGTTTTGCGATATCTTCTGCAACTAATTTTGCATCTAACTCAGGTTTTTTAATTTCAACAATGTTAATGTGAACTTTTTTGCCTGTTAATTTATTTAATTCAGCACGAATTGCATCGACTTCTGAACCACCTTTACCGATAACCATACCTGGTTTAGCAGTATGAATTGAAACAACTACACGATTAGATGCGCGTTCAATTTGGATAGTTGATACAGAGGCCTCTGATAATTTGCTTAATAAGAATTCGCGGATGCGTAAATCTTCGTGTAAGAAGTCTGCATATTGCTTATCTGCATACCATTTAGCATCCCAATCACGGATTACGCCTACACGCATACCAATTGGATGTACTTTTTGACCCATTAATTAAGCCTCCTCTTTTTCTGATACCACGATTGTAATGTGGCTTGTACGTTTGTTAATTGGTGAAGCTGATCCTTTTGCACGTGGACGGAAACGTTTCATAGTTGGTCCTTCGTTAACATAAGCTTCACTTACATATAAGTTTTCTAAATCTAAATCATAATTATGTTCAGCGTTCGCGATTGCAGATTTTAAAACTTTTTCAACTACTGGAGATGCTGATTTTGGCGTATATTTTAAAATAGCCATTGCTTCTCCAATTTTTTTACCTCTGATAAGATCGACTACTAAACGAACTTTACGAGGCGCAATACGAACTGTTTTTGCGATTGCTTTTGCAGATGTAATTTGTTCTGACATCTTAGTTCCTCCTTAATTAACGTTTCTTAGTCTTTTTGTCATCGGCAGCATGACCTCTATATGTACGAGTTGGTACGAATTCGCCTAATTTATGACCAACCATATCTTCTTGTACATACACTGGTACATGTTTGCGTCCATCGTATACTGCAATAGTTAACCCAATAAAATTAGGGAAGATTGTAGAACGACGAGACCATGTCTTAATTACTTGTTTTTTACTGCTTTCGTTTTGCTCTTCAACTTTTTTCATTAAATGGGCATCAACGAAAGGTCCTTTTTTCAAACTACGACTCACAGTGTGTAGCCTCCCTTCGATTTTTTCGAAACTGTCTATTTATTATTTTTTACGACCACGAATGATTAACTTGCTAGATTTTTTCTTAGCATCACGAGTTTTCATACCAAGAGCTTTTTTACCCCAAGGAGTTAATGGCGCTGGACGACCGATTGGCGCACGACCTTCACCACCACCGTGTGGGTGATCATTAGGGTTCATTACAGATCCACGTACTTCTGGACGTTTAGATAACCAACGAGAACGACCTGCCTTACCAATGTTAATTAATTCGTGTTGTTCATTTCCTACTGTACCTACTGTTGCACGACAAGTAGATAAAATCATACGTACTTCACCTGAATTTAATCGAACTAAAGTATATTTACCTTCATGTCCTAATACTTGTGCGCTTGTACCAGCTGAACGAATTAATTGTCCACCTTTACCAGGTTTTAATTCGATGTTATGAACAACTGTACCTACTGGAATGTTTGCTAATGTTAAAGCGTTACCGATTACGATATCTGCATCGTCTCCAGATTGGATTTTTTGTCCTACTTTAAGACCTTTTGGAGCAAGGATATAAGTCTTCACTCCATCTTCATAATGGATTAAAGCGATGTTTGCTGAACGGTTTGGATCGTATTCGATTGTTGCAACTGTACCAACAACACCGTCTTTATTACGCTTGAAGTCAATAACACGGTATGCACGTTTGTTACCGCCACCGTGGTGACGAACAGTGATTTTACCTTGACTGTTACGACCAGCTTTTTGTTTTTGACTAGTTAATAAAGATTTCTCAGGTTTTGAAGTTGTGATTTCTGAGAAATCGTAGCCTGTCATATTACGACGACCATTAGAGGTTGGTTTGTAATGTTTAATAGCCACTTAAATGCCCTCCTATTTTACTATATTTACTAATTATTATTCAGCTTCTGAGCCAAATAATTCGATTGTTTTTGAATCAGGTGTTAATGTTACGATAGCTTTTTTATACTTACGGGTGAAGCCTTGGTAGCGGCCCATACGTTTTAATTTACCATCAACATTAACAGTGTTTACTTTAGCAACTTTAACTCCTTCGAACATTGCTTCAACCGCTTGTTTAATATAAGGTTTGTCTGCACGGCGATCAACTTCGAAAGTATATTTATTTTCATCCATTAAGCGCATTGATTGCTCAGTAATAACCGGACGTAAAATCACTTCTGATAATTGCATTATGCTAAAGCCTCCTCTACTGTAGAAAGTGCAGCTTGTGTAAGAATTACTGTATCGTAATTCATGACATCTAATACGTTAACGTTATTGTCGTCAATGACTTTAACAGTATTGATGTTACGAGCTGAATAAAACGCATTAGTGTTTTCTCCTTCTAAAACTAATAAAGTTTTAGAGTCAACATTAATGTTATTTAAGAATTGTTTGAACTCTTTTGTTTTTGGTGCGTCAAATTGTAATGAATCAACTACAATTAATTTGCCGTCTAATACTTTTTGTGATAACACAGATTGTAAAGCTAAACGACGGACTTTTCTTGGTAATTTATAACTATATGAACGAGGTGTTGGACCAAATACAGTTCCTCCACCAACCCATTGTGGTGAGCGAATAGAACCTTGGCGCGCACGACCAGTCCCTTTTTGTCTCCATGGTTTACGTCCTCCACCACGCACTGCACTTCTATTTTTCACAGCGTGTGTTCCTTGACGTAACGATGCACGTTGCATAATAACCGCATCGAACATAACTCCTTCGTTTGGTTCGATACCGAAGACAGCTTCGTTTAATTCGATTTCTCCCGCTGTAGAACCATCTTGTTTAAATAATGTAACTTTTGGCATTTTATCTCGTTCCTCCTTCCTCGATATTATTTAACTGATTTAATAGCTTGTTTAACTTCTACTAAAGATTTTTTAGCTCCTGGAACATTACCTTTAATTAAGATAACATTGTTTTCAACGTCAACTGAAACAATTTCTAAGTTTTGAATTGTTACACGATCGCCACCAGTTTGTCCAGGTAATTTTTTACCTTTGAATACTTTAGAAGCATCTGACGCCATACCCATTGATCCAGGACGACGGTGGAAACGAGAACCATGTGCCATTGGTCCACGACTTTGGCCGTGACGTTTAATTACACCTTGGAAACCTTTCCCTTTAGATGTTCCTGTTACATCGACGATGTCACCCACCGCGAATGTTTCTACTGTGATTTCTTGCCCTACTTCATATTCTCCAAGCTCAACATCACGAAATTCGCGAATGAAGCGCTTAGGAGTAGCATTTGCTTTTGCTACATGACCTTTAGCAGGTTTGTTTGTTAATACTTCACGTAAATCGCCATATCCTAATTGGACAGCTTCGTATCCGTCAGTTTCAACTGTTTTTACTTGTAAAACTACGTTTGGAGCAGCTTCAACAACAGTTACTGGAATTAATTCACCATTTTCAGTGAAGAATTGAGTCATTCCTACTTTTGTTCCTAAGATTCCTTTGGTCATGAGTACACCTCCGTTTTATTTTATTTTTATAATTTAATTTCTACGTCCACACCACTTGGTAAGTCTAATTTCATTAAAGCATCTACTGTTTTAGCAGTTGGCTCAATAATGTCGATTAAACGTTTGTGTGTACGCATTTCAAATTGCTCACGAGAATCTTTGTATTTATGTGTCGCACGAATAACAGTATATAAAGAACGTTCAGTTGGTAATGGAATTGGTCCAGCTGTTTTCGCTCCTGTTCTTTGTGCTGATTCTACGATTTTGTTTGCTGATACGTCTAAAGCTCTATGTTCATAAGCTTTTAAACGAATACGGATTTTTTGTTTTGCCATTTTGTTTCCTCCTTCGTCAAATTTAATTAATATGACTTGCTCCACAAGAATTTCTGACTAACTAAGCCGTGGCAACTCACCCTAGTGTGTCACAACCTCTCGCTTCATTGCCGTCTCCCCTCTTAAAGAGGGGGGCCTGTTTTAGAGCATAATAATCCCTATAAATAGGCACAGCTATTATTATACGGAAAACAATGTATAATAGCAAGGCTTTTTTTAAACTTTTTTGTGATTTCGTTTTCAATTTTAATCAAATAAAATAAGCCTTTTACAAGGCTTATTTTATTTGATTTATTCACTTTTTTCATTTACATCCGCTTCATTATTTAAAGCCCGATCTGCTTTTTCAAGTTGTTTGGCCGCAAAGTCTCTACCACCCAATCCAAACGCTAAAGCAAAAGCAACCGCAAATGCACCGAGCAACATGGTAAAACTAGTATTGACAATCGTCTGTGCAAATTTTAATTGATCCAAGGTCATGAAAACAGCAAAGATAATAACACCGTATCGAATGAATTCTCCAAACAGTTTACTGCCCGATACTTTCGCTAAAAATGTAGCTAATACATTCCCTCCAATGATCCCAACTGCTAAGATAATAACTGAGCTCACCACAGCAGGTAGGTAGGCAATAATCGAATTACCAATTGAGTTTAATACATCTAATTGTAGAACCGAAATGGCTTCAACCAGGAAAAATATCATCAACACCGCTTGAATAATTTGAGCCGATACATTTGAAATCAAAATACTCGTTTCGCCTTTAAAGTTTAAATATTGAGAATATTTATCAATACCTGAAGTTTTCAACATACTCTCAATTAAGTCAGCGACCAATTTAGCAATAAAATTACCAATGATTACAAGAACTACCGCAGCCAATACATTCGGTATGACACTCACAATTTGATTCAGAACAGATACAATGGGATCTGAGATGGTCGATACGCCTAATATTTGTAGAGCTACCGTGATGATAGGGATGTAAATTAAAACATATATAATAGAAGATAAAACATCAGCTAACCGAGTTTCCGTTACAAATTCTGCTGTTTCCTGCTGTCCGATTAACTTTCTATACCAACGATCAACGTCAATTCCTTCAAATAAATTGCGACTTAATTTTTTGATAAATTTACACAAATAGGATCCGATGATAATAATCATCACGGATACTAGTAAATTAGGGATAAAATCCCAAAATTTATTTAACATTATAATAACAGGGTCCGCTACACCAGATAAATTCAAGCCAGTAAATATGAAAGGTGTAAATAATAGAATGGTCACAAAATATACCAGAGAACCTATTGTTTCAATAAAGATGCTCGATTCCTCGTCATTCTTCGCCATTCCCCATTTTTGCAATTTGCTATCAAACTCTACTTTATCCAATCCTTTTGTAGTTAATTTTTTTGCTAAAAAAGCCATAAGTAAGGCTATGACTAACAGTAGGGCAGCGCCCAAAAGACCTGGTAATGCAGAATATATCTTATTAAATAGTTCATTTATTTTCATATAGGTGCTCCTTTCTAACTTCAACAATTATATCAATACTAACAATAAAATACTAGTCGTCTCATGTTTGAATTATAAATATTCAATCATGATGCAAAAAAATTATTTATTCGAATTTTGTTTATGTCTATACATTTTGGTGTGGGTGAACAGAGTCATTTCTGTTCATCCACACCATTTGAAAAAGAGCTTTTGTTTTTTGTATCGATAGAGAAAGCGCCTCCTCATTACAGAGAGATTCAATTTTAAACGTAAAAAAAGGTGATTGACCTAAATCAATCACCTATATAATTTAATTAAAATTATTGAACAACTTTAGTAACAGTACCAGCACCAACAGTACGTCCACCTTCACGGATAGAGAAACGAGTTCCATCTTCAATCGCGATTGGGTGAATTAATTCAACTGTCATTGATACGTTATCTCCAGGCATTACCATTTCTGTACCTTCTGGTAATTCTACAACACCTGTAACGTCAGTTGTACGGAAGTAGAATTGAGGACGGTAGTTAGCGAAGAATGGAGTATGACGTCCACCTTCTTCTTTTGATAATACGTAAACTTCAGCCTCGAATTTAGTATGAGGTGTAATTGTTCCTGGTTTTGCTAATACTTGACCACGTTGGATTTGTTCACGTGTAACACCACGTAATAACGCACCAATGTTATCTCCAGCTTCAGCGTAATCTAATAATTTACGGAACATTTCAACACCAGTTACAGTTGTTTTGCTAATTTCTTCAGCAATACCAACGATTTCAACTTCGTCACCAACTTTAACTTGTCCACGTTCAACACGTCCAGTAGCAACTGTACCACGACCTGTGATTGAGAACACGTCTTCAACTGGCATCATGAATGGTTTTTCAGTATCACGAACTGGTTCTGGAATGTAAGTATCTACAGCTTCCATTAATTCTAATACTTTAGCTTCATATTGTTCTTCGCCTTCTAAAGCTTTTAAAGCTGAACCAGCGATTACTGGAACGTCGTCTCCAGGGAATTCGTATTCAGATAATAAATCACGAACTTCCATTTCAACTAATTCTAATAATTCTTCATCGTCAACCATGTCAACTTTGTTTAAGAAGACAACCATGTAAGGAACACCTACTTGACGTGATAATAAGATATGTTCACGCGTTTGAGGCATTGGACCATCAGCTGCAGAAACTACTAAGATTGCACCGTCCATTTGAGCAGCACCAGTGATCATGTTTTTAACGTAGTCCGCGTGTCCTGGACAGTCAACGTGAGCGTAGTGACGGTTAGCTGTTTCATACTCGATATGAGAAGTATTGATTGTGATTCCACGTTCTTTTTCTTCTGGAGCGTTATCGATTTGGTCGTAAGCTTGTGCAGATCCGAAACCTTGTTTTGATAATACTGTTGCGATAGCTGCTGATAATGTTGTTTTACCGTGGTCAACGTGTCCTAATGTACCAACGTTAACGTGTGGTTTTGAGCGGTCAAATTTTTCTTTTGCCATTTTAGTTAATTCCTCCTAAGAATGAGTTCTATTTTTATAGATGATTAATCTATCATAATTATTATACCTAGAAAGGACCATAATTTCAATAATACAGTTCTTCTAGATTTTAGTGTGCTAATTCAGGCTTATTCAGCTGATTTAGTACCGTATTTTGCAATGATTTCCTCAGCAATTGATTTAGGAACATCTTCATAGTGATCAAATGTCATTGAGAATGTACCACGTCCTTGAGTTGCTGAACGTAATGTAGTTGCATATCCAAACATTTCTGCTAAAGGAATCATTCCTTTAACGACTTGTGCATTACCACGAATTTCTGAACCTTCAACACGTCCACGACGAGCGTTGATGTGACCCATTACATCACCGAAGTATTCTTCAGGAACCGTAATTTCTACGGCCATCATTGGTTCTAAAATAGATGGATTAGCTTTTTTCGCAGCTGCTTTCAATGCCATTGAAGCTGCTACTTTAAAGGCTGTTTCTGATGAATCGACATCGTGGTATGATCCATCATACAATTTAGCTTTAATGTCAACTAATGGGAAACCAGCTAACACACCGTTTTCCATTGCATCTTTCAAGCCGGCTTCGACTGCAGGGATATATTCACGAGGAACAACCCCACCAACAATCGCGTTTTCGAATTCGAATCCTTTACCTTCTTCATTTGGTGTAAATTCAATCCATACGTGACCGTATTGACCTTTACCACCTGATTGACGAACAAATTTACCTTCTGCTTGAGTAGTACCACGGAATGTTTCACGATATGAAACTTGCGGAGCACCTACAGTTGCTTCAACTTTAAATTCACGTTTCAAACGGTCAACGATAATATCTAAGTGTAACTCACCCATACCAGCGATGATTGTTTGTCCAGTTTCATGGTTAGTTGATGCACGGAATGTTGGATCTTCTTCAGATAGTTTTTGTAATGCAATCCCCATTTTATCTTGATCTGCTTTTGAGTTTGGTTCAATTGCAACTTCAATAACTGGTTCTGGGAATTCCATTGATTCTAAGATAACTTCTTCTTTTTCATCACATAAAGTGTCACCAGTACCTGTATCTTTTAATCCTACTGCTGCAGCAATGTCTCCAGAGAATACTTCTGCAATCTCTTGACGAGAGTTAGCATGCATTTGTAAGATACGTCCTACACGTTCACGTTTCCCTTTAGTAGAGTTCTTAACGTATGAACCTGCTTCTAAAGTTCCTGAGTAAACACGGAAGAATGTTAAACGACCAACGAATGGGTCTGTCATAACTTTAAATGCTAGTGCTGAGAAAGGTTCTGAGTCATCTGCATGACGTTCTACTTCTTCACCTGTATCAGGTAAAGTTCCTTTAATGGAAGGAATATCGATTGGTGCAGGTAAATAATCAATTACACCATCAAGTAATAATTGAACTCCTTTGTTTTTGAAAGCTGAACCACAGAATACTGGATAAAATTCTGCTGCTACAGTTGCTTTACGAATAGCTGCTTTTAATGTTGGTACGTCAATTTCTTCACCTTCAAGGTAAGCCATCATTAAATCTTCATCTGTTTCAGCAACAGCTTCAACTAATTTACCACGCCATTCTTCTGCTAATTCTTGGTATTCTTCAGGTATATCAATTTCTTCGATATCAGTACCTAAATCGTTATTATATAAGTAAGCTCTCATATTTAATAAATCAATGATACCTCTGAAGTTATCTTCAGCACCAATAGGTAATTGAACAGGGTGAGCATTCGCTTGTAATCGGTTATGGATTGTTCCTACTGAATATAAGAAGTCAGCACCGGTTTTATCCATTTTATTAACGAATACAATACGAGGAACATTATACGCACTTGCTTGACGCCAAACTGTTTCAGTTTGAGGTTCTACACCTGATTGTCCGTCTAATAATGCGACCGCACCGTCCAATACACGTAATGAACGTTCTACTTCGACAGTAAAGTCCACGTGTCCTGGAGTATCGATAATGTTTACACGATGGTTGTCCCATTGAGCTGTTGTTGCAGCTGAAGTAATGGTAATACCACGTTCCTGTTCTTGTTCCATCCAGTCCATTTGAGCTCCACCCTCATGAGTTTCACCAATTTTATGGATACGACCAGTATAGTACAAGATACGTTCTGTCGTTGTTGTCTTACCAGCATCGATGTGAGCCATGATACCGATATTACGTGTTTTTTCAAGAGAAAACTCTCGTTTTGCCATCTGAAATATACCCCTCTTTCATTTTCTGAGTAGATGTCAACAAATGACTGCATTTTACCATTAAATAAAATGCTGTCATTAAAAATTCTAACATAAAAATCTTACCAGCGGTAGTGTGCAAATGCTTTATTTGCTTCTGCCATTTTATGTGTGTCTTCACGTTTACGAACTGAAGCACCTGTATTGTTGGCAGCATCCATGATTTCACGAGCTAAACGAGTTTCCATTGTTTTTTCACCACGTAGACGTGAGTAGTTCACTAACCAACGGATAGCTAAAGTATAGCGACGTTCTGGACGAACTTCTACTGGCACTTGGAAGTTGGCACCACCGACACGACGAGCTTTAACTTCTAATAATGGCATAATGTTTTCAATTGCTTGATCAAAAACTTCTAATGGATCTTGGCCTGTTTGTTCACGGATAATATCGAAAGCTGAATATAAGATTGTTGCAGCTTTACCACGTTTTCCATCAACCATTAAACGGTTAATTGTACGGGTAACTAATTTTGAATTATAAATTGGATCTGCTAAAACTTCACGTTTAGCGATTGCTCCTTTACGAGGCATTCAAAATCCTCCTTTCTGAAATTGTATTTATTTAAGTCTCTATTTTAATTGATTATTTAGATTTAGGTTTTTTAGTACCGTATTTTGAACGGCTTTGAGCACGGTTATTAACCCCTGCTGTATCTAAAGCACCACGAACGATGTGGTAACGTACCCCTGGTAAGTCTTTAACACGACCGCCACGGATTAAAACCACACTGTGTTCTTGTAAGTTATGGCCAATCCCTGGGATATAAGCTGTAACTTCCATTAAGTTTGATAAACGAACACGGGCATATTTACGTAATGCTGAGTTAGGTTTTTTAGGTGTCATAGTACCCACACGTGTACAAACACCACGTTTTTGAGGTGAGAATGTATCTATTTGGGTTTTTTTGAAACTGTTGTAACCTTTATTTAAAGCCGGAGAATTTGATTTAGTTGATTTTGACTTACGTGGTTTATTAACTAATTGATTAATTGTTGGCATTTAAAGGTCCTCCTCTCTTAAAATCTTAGTCCACACATCCAAGTGTGTCATTTTTGAATAAAAAATTTACAGCAACCTTTGTTGCCTCCTAGTGATAGGGTTTTTAAGCAGTCAGCACGACTGGTATTCAGGAATCTGTCATTAAAAACACCTACATAAACTTATCATAAATTATAGGCGCCGTCAACTAAAAAAACAGAAAAATGAGCAAAAATGCTCATTTTTCTATTCCATTTCTTTAACTTGGACTGAATTGACGATTAAATTTCGATTTTTTAGTTTTTCAACTAAATCACTAGGATTATCACTATCAATGTGAATAACGACTCGAATCCCATCCTCTGTATGATACACCACTAAGTTTGTCAGGTTAGAATCTGATTCTAATAATGCATCACCTATCTCCTCAATAACCCCTCGACGATCTTGTTGCACTTCCACTACGACACTAGAACCTGGAATATTATAGCCTGAGATATCAGCAAAGGCTCTAAAAATATCTTTATCCGTGATGATTCCTTTTATCTGGTTGTTTTCACTTACCACTAATACCCCAATATTTGAATTGCGCATAATGACAGCTGCTTCTTCAAGCAGATGATCAGGTGATATTTGGATAACCTGTTTTTCCATAATATCTTTCACTTTTGTTTTATCCAATAGATAATTGAGTTCAAACTTACTTAAACTTGTCGCACCTGATGGTGAATTTTCAGCAATAATACTGCGGGTAATGAGTCCGACTAAACGCTCATTTTCTACTACAGGCAAACGATTAATATTATGTTGCTTCATTAAATCATTTGCATCTATCATGGATGCTTCCGGTCCAATCACAATCAAATTGGTGGTCATATAATTTTTTACATACATCGTTAACTTAACCTCCTAAATAAGCTTTTTGAACTTCATCACTTGCTAATAACTCTTGACCTGCTCCACTTGAAACAATTTTGCCTGTTTCTAAAACATAACCTCGGTCGGCAATGGACAGAGCCATTTTGGCATTTTGTTCGATTAATAAAATGGTCGTGCCTTTTTTATTAATTTCCGTTATTATATTGAATATTTCTCGGATAAAAATCGGAGCTAGACCCATTGATGGTTCATCTAATAATAGTAATTTTGGTTTTGACATCAACGCTCTTCCCATGGCTAACATTTGTTGTTCACCACCTGATAAGGTCGCCGCATCTTGATTAATTCTCTCTTTAAGAACTGGGAATCGCTCAAAAACCTCTTCTACTTCCTGCGCTAAGTTTTCTTTATCCTTTCTTAGAAAAGCGCCCATTTCTAAATTTTCCTTAACAGTCATTCCTTTAAATACACGACGCCCTTCTGGCACATGTATTAGGCCATTTTTTACAATATTTTGTGGACTCATTTTAAGCAAGTCACTATTGTTAAACACCATTGAGCCCGAAGTAGGTTTTACCAATCCAGAGATTGTTCTCAATATAGTTGACTTTCCAGCACCATTTGCTCCGATTAAGGTGACGATTTCGCCTTCTTTAACTTCAAACGAAACTTGTGTTACTGCTTTGATCACACCATAATTGACAACTAAATCATTTACAACAAGCATTATTCGTCACCTCCTAAGTAAGCTCTGATAACATCAGGATTTTGTTTAATTTCCTCAGGAGTACCATGAGCGATTAAACGTCCATACTCCAATACATATATTCTTTGACAGATTTTCATCACTAATGACATATCATGTTCAATTAAAACAATCGTCAAATCAAACTGCTTTCTAATTTGTGCAATTAACTCGGTCAATTCTGCGGTTTCATTAGGATTCATTCCAGCCGCTGGTTCATCTAAAAATAAAATTTTAGGTTTAGTCGCCAACGCTCGAACAATTTCTAATCGGCGCTGTTGTCCATAAGCGAGATTTTTTGCTTTTTCATTTGCTAACTGATCTAAATTGAAAATCTTCAATAGTTCCATTGCTTCGGCTCTTAAGTTTTCTTCTGTTTGGTAGTATTGATTGGTTCTAAAGATCGTTGAAAATAGCGAATTGCCTTGTTCACGATTCATGGCGACCATGACATTTTCAATTACAGGTTGATCTTTGAACAAACGAATATTTTGAAATGTTCTAGCTAAACCATAACTGCTTATTTTATCCGGTTTTAGTCCATTTAATATTTTCTCCCCTTGGTGGGTATGCATTTTCACTTCGCCTTCGCTTGGCACATAAACGCCAGTTAACAAATTAAAAAACGTCGTTTTACCTGCCCCATTAGGTCCAATAAGTCCCACTAATTCATTTTTTTCTAAATGCATCGATACATTGGAGACTGCTGCTAAACCACCAAAATTTTTAGTCAACTGATTTACTTCTAATAAACTCATTTAGCTACCTCCTTACGACGATTAAACAAATTAGCAACTATTTGACCGATTCTTAATTCTGAAGTTCCTAACAAACCACCAGGTCTAAAAATCATGATTAAAATAACCGCAAATCCATAAATGATCATTCTTAATTGGCCAAAATCTTGTAAAAATACATTTAATACTCCTAAAATAATGGCGGCTACAAAGGTACCGGTAAAACTACCTATTCCACCAAACACCACAATAATTAAAATATCAATTGATTTAGCAAAAGTATAATCACTCGGCGTCACAATACCAATATAATTCGCTTGTAATGCCCCTGCGATACTGGCGGTGATTGCCCCAATGACAAATGCTAGCACTTTATATTTTGTAACATCAACCCCCATTGCTTCAGCGGCAATTTCATCTTGTTGTATAGCCATTGTCGCACGCCCAGCACTACTATAGACATAATTAAGAATAAATATGGTCGTTATAACTAAAAAGAAATAAACTAATTGCCATGTTGTAACGAGAGGGATTCCACTAATTCCTGCTGGCCCATTGGTTAAATCTCTCATATTGTTAATAACTACCCGAACAATTTCTGCAACACCTAAAGTCGCAATAGCTAAATAATCACCTTTTAATCTTAATGTCGGAATACCTACTATTAAAGCTAGTAAAATAGATAAAACAACACCAATCCCCATTCCTACAAACATGCCGATTAAACTATTTTCGAATGATTTACTAATGATGGCACTGGAGTAGCCCCCGATTGCGATAAAAGCAGCATGTCCTAAAGAAAATTGTCCTGCAATTCCTAAGACTAAATTTAGTCCGACAGCATAAATAATATTCAACATAATAGTAACCAGGGTAATTTGATAAAAACGATTAATAATGCCTCTATTGACTAAAAATGACAATAATACAAATCCTAAAATTGCGGTCAGTAACCATATGATATTTTTTAAATGTAATCTTTGCATCTTGACCACCTAAACTTTCTCTCTCACATTTTTAACGAATAATCCAGAAGGTAATACTAATAATATAACAATTAATAATCCATAAACAGCCGCATCACGATAAGTTGACCATCCTAAGAAAGTTACAATCGTTTCTAGTAAGCCAATCAAATAACCACCAACCATCGCACCGGGAATACTACCGATTCCACCTACCACCGCTGCCACGAAAGCTTTCAATCCATACGTAATCCCCATCGTCGGGATAATTGAGTTATAATAAACACCAACTAATACACCCGCAATTCCTGCTAAACCAGATCCGAGAGCAAACGTAAAAGAAATCACCCGATCGACATTGATGCCCATTAATTGAGCCGCTTCTGCATCAACCGCTACTGCACGCATTGCTTTTCCCATCTTGGTATATTTCACAATGATTTGTAATAAAACCATAAAAATAACAGTTGTGATAAAAACAAGTATTTGTTTAGAATTAATTACCAATCCGAACACTCTATAAATTTGGTTCGTAACGGTACTTGGAAAGGCCTTAACTTCAGGTCCCACGAAATAAATCATTGAATTTTGCAGTAAATATGATACACCAATTGCAGTAATGAGGGCTGCCACACGTGTTGAATTTCTCAGCGGTTTATACGCAATCCGTTCAATCACCACTCCTAAAATGGCACAAAAGAACATTGCGACAATCATCGCTAAATAAACATTCATTTGTAAAACACTGACCAAATAATATCCAAAGAAAGCTCCCACCATATAGATGTCGCCGTGAGCGAAGTTTATTAATTTAATGGTTCCATAAACCATGGTATAACCTAAGGCGACCAACGCGTAAATACTCCCCAGGGCAATTCCGTTTATGAGTTGTTGCATAAATAATTGCATAATCATTAACCCCTTCTTACTATAATTTAATTTGTAGTTGGAGTATACCTTAAAACGGCAATTAATTCAATCGAATTATGAGAAACTTTATCATTTTTAATGAATAAATCCTTTTCATGTCATTAATTCCTGACTAGACTTCCTTTGTTAAATTTATTACAATAAAGTAAACGTTTTCCTAAGGAGGTTAGAGAATGTCGCATCATATCGTTAATTGTGCTGTCACTATTAGTACTCATCCTTTGTTGCAAGGGTCACAATCCAAAATAGGGATTCCAACACATCTACTACTAAAACAAACCTTGGAGGTTTACGCTAAAATTATTGAGCGAGAATTACTAGACCCATCCCACTCAATACCTGTTGATTTTTTAAGCGATTCTATTTTTAAAATCGTCACTGCTTACCAACAAAATCTCATTATAGAAAGCCAATCATATTTTAACGAGTTATTATCTTTTCTAAATCATAATTTTCCTGTAAATTTTCATAAACTCTCTCACCACTACTCTTTTCATCAACAAACGAGACTAGAACAACTAAAAAGTAATGAATTATTAGTAATCCACGAAGATGAGCCTGAATATATTATCCATCAATCATTACTCAATCTCATTGCTTGGTTTCCTTTAACACTAGCCGCTACCTTACATTTTGAGGTAGAGGGCGTTGTTAAAACCATCCCTATTATCAAATCACTTTTAATTGATTGGCTACAAAAACAAGATCGTTTAAAACTCTATAATCTTCAAAGCCTCGAACAGCTTTGTTTACCACTCGATCCTATTGCAGCAGCGCTTATTTTAATGCGACATCGCTGAATCATACTAAATACTAAAATAGACATTTTCTACCGCGCTAACTTAAGATAGCGACAAATAGAAAATGTCTATTGTTTTTTATTAATCTTCTACTGGTAAGACTAGATTTAAAATAACTCCGACAATAGCACTTAAAGCGGTCCCTGATATGGTTAAAGCTGATCCTAATTCTAAAACAGCCCCACCTAAACCAATGACTAACATTGCACTGGCAATAATAAGATTACGTGAGTGATTAAAATTCGTTCTTGCTTTTATCATGACTTTTAATCCATTACTTGCAATAACCCCATATAAAAGGATGGCCATTCCACCCAATACCGCATTAGGAATGGTTGAAATTAAGGCTGTAAATTTACCAAAGAAACTTAAGATAATCGCAATTACGGCGGCATTTCGAATAACTGACACACTCGCTATTCTAGTCATACCAATAACGCCAGTATTTTCACCATAGGTTGTATTAGCTGGTCCACCGATTAAGGCTGACACAAAAGTTGCTACCCCATCACCAATTAATGTTCGGTGTAATCCAGGTTTTTGAACATAGTCATGATTAGTAATTTCTCCTAATACGATATGATCGCCGATATGTTCGGCAACTGTCACGATAGCAATCGGTAAAATTGCCAAAGCTTCTGGTCCAAAATAAAGATTATATTGTTTTAGACTCGAAAAAGAAGTCGCGAAAGGTAAACTCATGTCAGGAATAGCTAGCCAATTGGCATTAACCACTGGAGTAAAATCTACTAATCCGAAAACAATCGCAAAAAGGTATCCTACGATAATAGCAATTAAGAAAGGTACGACTTTAATAAAGCCTTTGCCTTTGATAGTAATCAGAACTGATACGCCAAATGTAATCAAAGCAACCACAATATTGCGCCAATCACCATCTTTAACGAACCCTGCATTGGTTACGGCAGAATTCGCTAATCCCAATCCAATTACCATAATCATTGGACCAATTACGACTGGTGGAAGAATACGATTAACCCATTCGCTACCAATTTTTTTAATTAATACAGCCGTTAAAACATAGACAATCCCCACCAACATAATCCCTGTTTGAGCTGCATCTATTTCACCACCCATTGCTTCCTTTGCTATAGCCATGGCTGATATGTAAGCAAATGATGAGCCAAGATAAACCGGAACTTGCGCTTTAGTTGCAAAGATATAAATCAGCGTCCCGATACCACTCGCAAATAAAGCGGTAGAAACTGACATCCCCAGTATTAAAGGCACCAGAATTGTTGCGCCAAACATTGCAAATACATGTTGAAAACTAAGCAACACTCCAGGTAAAAAGGCCGGCTTTTCATGAACGTCTAATAATAATGGTTTGTTTGTTGATGTCTCCATCTTTCCCTCTTTTCCGCTATTTTCGTAAAAATGCATACAAAAATAGCCCTTATTTTTGGCTTAAGGGCTTTAACGATCTAATATCGCTAACTAACATGTAGCCTTAGTATACTCTCGGTACACCTTAAAGTCCTTAAATCTCCAATAGTGTATCATATATTCAAAAGCTTGACTAGTCCAATTAATAATTTAATTTATTTTGACGGATTTTTGCCTGATAATTTCTGGATATACTCATTAACTCGGTAAAAAATTCGCGCGTTTCACTTGCTAGTTCAGGGTTTTCTAATCGACTAACTGCTGTTTCAATTACTTTTGATTCTCTACTTGAATCAAGTATATCCATATTCAATTCAATTTTTATCTCAATGACTTCTTCGACCACTTTCATGCGTTCTTCAAATAATTTAACGAGTTGGCGATCAATTCGATCAATTTCAGCACGTTGTTGCTCTAACATTCAATCCCTACTTTCATAATATTTCACTGCCTATTGGGTATCCTACTAACATACAGCTTAAAATCGTCACCACCAGTATCCAAAAACCAAAAATTAATGCCTGGCGGCTTGTAAGCCATCTTTCACCAATCGCAATGGCTACATAAGGCATCGCTGGTGGGGTCATCATCGCCATCGATGACATAAATCCAATAAATACCGCAATTAAAGCTGAATTAGCGCTAAAATCCAAAGAATTAGCCAATGCAATGGCCACTGCCGATACAACCGATACGGTAACCAAATTGGAGCTTAGGTTTGTTTGCAAACCTGCCCAAATAACAAAAATTAATACTACTACAAATCCTGACAAATTATTAAAGATAGGAGATATCCCTTTATTTAAGAGTGCTACAATCCCAACATTCTCATTAGCGAGCATACTCCCCAACGCTAAAGTGGCTGCCACCAATAGTAAACTTGGCCAATAAACGCCTTCTTTCATAGCCTTGTTAATATCAAGTAACGGTTTGCCTGAAATTCGTATCACTGCTAACATAATCACGCCCATTAAAGGCGGGAACACAATCCCTGCTTGTTTAAAAAAAGCTGAAAGCCCAGGCAGAATCATCACAAATAATTCTGGTAACAACCACATCGCTACGACCATTGCAAAAACCGTCACAATCCATTTTTCTTCTCGTGACATTTTAGGAATACTTTTTAGTGATTCAAGACGTTGACTTGTGACTTCTGCTAATTCTAATTTCCAAACATATTTTATAAAAATTAATAAAAAGATAAAAATAAAGATACCTGTCGGAATACCAATCATCATGTATTGAAAATAACTTATCGAAGCCTTAAAAGCAGCTTCATACAAACCAATGGCCGTTATCGCAAACACATGATTAATCGGTGTCATTGCAGTCCCTATTGCGATAGTGGTATATAATGTAAAAAGCATAATCGCAGCATTGCGATTCCCTTTATCAAATCCGAACTGATGAGCCAATTCTTCAAAAATAGGATACGCAATCATAAACAAAATAGTCGGCGAAATAAAACTGCCTAAGCATAACATAACACAATAAAAGGCAATTAATAGTTTCCAAGAGGAGGCTTGAGCCCATCGACTGTGAAGAGCCCATGCAGTCACTCGTTTAATAAAATAAGTTTGCTCCAAGGAATAGGTCAATAAAAATGTAAATAATAAAAATGCGAAGGTTATATTACCAAAAGAAAGTGGTAAAATTTTTGTGAATCCAACTTCTGGTATTAAAGCCATCCCTAATAAACATAAGAGACTTGGCCAATCAATTGCGATAAATAACCACAATAATAGGCTACTGATAAAAATACCTAACATAGAAAGGGTCAACGGATTCATTCCTAATAAATTCCAACTGAAGTATTGATTACCCAAAATGGTTAAATAAACAATCAAACTTAATAATAGAACCAGTTTTTGCAATAAACTATTCTTTTTCATATGTTTTGATTCTCCTAACTTAACAGCATTGCATCTGAAGTTACTGCTTCGCCACTATGTTGCTTAAATAAATCTAATAAATCAATCACGGTCATGTTTTTCTTTTCATGCTCTTTAACATCCAAAATGACTTTTCCATGATGTAACATAATCAATCGATTGCCATATTTTATCGCATCCGCCATATTATGCGTAATCATTAAGGCAGTTAAATTCTGTTCGGCAATTATTTTATCGGTTAGGTTTAACACCATTTCACTCGTTTTAGGATCTAAGGCAGCCGTATGTTCATCTAACAATAATAATTCTGGTTCTCTTAAGGTGGCCATCAATAATGTTAAGGCTTGTCTTTGACCACCTGATAAAAATTCGACATCTGTATTTAAGCGATTTTCCAACCCTAAACCTAAAGACGATAATTTATTTTTTATAAATTCGCGTTCAGATCGTTTTACGCCCCATGATAAACCACGATTTAACCCTCTACGGTTTGCTAGTGCCATATTTTCTTGAATCGTTAAACGACGTGCCGTCCCCAATTTAGGGTCTTGAAACACATAGCCTATTTTATTAGCTCTTTGATGGTTTGATAAAGTAGTGATATCTGCCTCTCCAATCATAATCGTTCCTTGATCAGGAATATGATGACCCGCAATGGTATTAAGCAAAGTAGATTTGCCTGCCCCATTGCCTCCGATAACCGTTACGAAATCACCTTTGTCCAAGGTTAAATCAATTCCTTTCAAAACATGGTTTTCATTCACGGTTCCCATCCCAAAAGTTTTGTGAATATTATTTAAAACTAATTGACTCATTTTGAACGACCTCCATTAGCAATACCTTTTTTCTGTAACTGATTTCTTTGAAACTCAGGTAGATATAACACAATCGTTAGTAAGATTGCTGAGAATAATCTTAAGTCTGTTGCGCGAATACTGATCAATTGCTGATTTAAAATGATGTCAATGATTAAGCGATACACAAAACTTCCTAAAATAAGCGAAATCATACGAATAGCAAGCGGTTTGTTAGGTAAGATGACTTCAGCCACAATAATAGAAGCCAAGCCAATGACAATCGTCCCGATTCCCATACCAATATCACTAAATCCATCTTTTTGAGCAACCAGTGCTCCTGCTAACGCAATTAACCCATTACCTAGCATATAACCTAAAGTTTTCATTCTTTTAGTATTAATGCCATTGGCCGAACTCATCGTTTCATTATCCCCAGTGGCTCTTAAGGCTAAGCCAATCTCTGTATTTAGAAAGGTCACTAGTAAAATAATAATAACTGCCAAAATTAATAAAGTTACCACGGTTACACTTAAATTTTTACTCCATCCCGTCGCTTGTTGAACTATTGAATATAAGGTTGATTGACCCAATAAAGCTATATTAGGCCGGCCGGTCATCACATGTAAATTAATGGAATACAACGCTGTTAACAGTAAAATACCGGTCAATAGAGCAGGGATTTTTAATTTCGTATGAATCCACCCTGCAACCACTCCGGCTAAGCCGCCTCCAAAGAAAGCCGCAATGGTTGCAAAAATGGGGTGTACCCCACTGGTGATTAAGGTAGCACAAATAGCCGCACCAAGAGGAAAGCTTCCTTCCGCAGACAAATCAGCTATATCAAGCAAGCGAAAGGTAATATAAACGCCTAAAGCCATAACGGCCCAGACAACACCTTGTGTAAAACTCGATGTAATAATTTCCAACATTTCTTTTTTCCTTCTTTCACATAGTAAATCATTCATTTAATAACTTAAACACAAAAAACGAAGCTGTTTTTATTTTTGGTAGCTATGCTATCTATAAAAAAGTTTTATATTCTATGTTTTATTGTAAATCATTTGTGGATTAAGTTTCAATATCGAATTGAGATTTTTCCTTTTATTTCATAATTCTCTCAACTTATGCACAACTTTTTCATAAAAAAGCTAGTTATACACAGGTTGTCCACAAGTTGAGAGTAAATTGTTCATAACTTATTTAATGGAATCTGGATCTACGCCAATCGCTTGTGCAAATTCCTCATTTACAATTAATTGTAACTTGTCAGCAGTCTCAATCGGCATATCAGCAGGTTTTAAATCTTCTGAAACTAACTTAATTAGCATATTTGCTGTTTGAATGCCGTAATCTTCATAAGAATTAGATAAAGTTGCTAAGCCATTTTTTTGCACCACAGAATCGGAAGAACCGATTGTTGGAATTCCGGCCTGTTTGGCTAAATCCCCCACTAATGAGATTGAACTATCAATGGTATTGTCAGTGACCATGAACATCGCATCGACTTTTTCAACTAGTGAGCCCATGACTTGAGCAATATCGTTAGTGCTAGTCACTGTCCCTACTTCTACCTTAACACCTTTGGCTTCAAATTCTTCAGTCGCTTTGTCGGTTAACACTACCGAATTAATTTCACTCGAATTAAAAATCATTCCTACAGTTTTAACATCGGGAAAATTATTGAGTAATAAAGCCACTTGTTCAGCAATCGGTGCCATATCGGTCGTCCCCGTTACATTGCGTCCAGGCTTTTCCAAAGATTCTGCTAATCCTGCTTCAACAGGATCAGTAACCGCTGCTATAAAAATAGGTTTAGTTGACTCAACCGTAGCTAGAGCTTGAGCTGCAGGAGTCGCAATAGCAAATAACAAATCATTTTCTCTTGCTAATTTTTCACTCATTGATTGTAAATTTGCCATATCGCCACTTGCGTTTTGCACATTGATTTCTACTCTATCCGCTAATTCAGAGTTATTTAAAGTTTCCTCAAACCCTTTTAATACCGCATCTAGTGCTTCATGTTCAACTGTTTGTAAAACACCAATTTTTATTGTATCCTCGGCGGTTACTCGTTGTAAGGGTAACACGGTTATAAAACTTAATAAAACTAACACCACTAAACTAAATCGACTGAAATTATTGTTTGTTTTCATCTTTATTCTCCTACTCTACTTTTAAATTTGTAATATCAATCCCTAATGCTTCCGCAACTTTTTCATTAATAATTAAATTATTTTCGCTCGCTGATTCTACTGGCACCTCTGAAACATTCAAATTTTCTTCTTGCTGTTTAACAACCATCGCTGCCGTTTGTTTACCTAAGTTATAATAATTTAATCCGTATGTTACTAATCCATTTTCATTAATCATGTCTTCTGAGCCACCGACGATTGGTAGCTTGGCTTCGATAGCTAAGTCACCTACTAAGGTCATTGCACTCGCAACAGTATTATCTGTTACAGTGAATATTGCATCCACTTTACTTACTAAAGAACCCATCACCTGACTAATATCATTAGTAGAGGTCACAGTTGCTTCTTCAACCTTTAGCCCTACTGCAGTTAATTGTTCTTTGGCGTTCTCTGCTTCTGATAACGAATTTGCCTCCCCAGAATTGTATAAAAGACCGATTGTTTTTGCTTCTGGGGCAACTTTTTGTAATAATTTCACTTGCTCTTCAATTGGGGCAGCATCGATGGTACCTGTCACATTTTTACCTGGTTTGTCTAAACTGTCAACCAAGCCAGCGCTGACTGGATCCGTTACAGCTGAGAAATATAATGGTTTATCTCCAGCTACATTGGCTAATGCTTGAGCTGCAGGAGTTGCAATCGCAAAAAGTACATCATTGTTATTCACTAATTTTTCACTCATAGATTGTAGATTAGCATTGTCAGCAGCCGCATTTAAAAAATCAATTTCAAGATTTTTGCCCTCTTCATAACCGGCTTCTTTTAATCCATCGATGAATCCTTGATACGTTGCATTTAGAGATTCATGTTCAACATATTGTAAAACACCAACCTTTAAAGTTTCTTCTGCAAGAACAGGTGAAACATATCCTAGCACCAAAGCTAAGATTCCTAATAACTTCATTAAGTGCACATAATAATAACCTTTTTTCATTTTATTTCCTCCTAAAAATTAAAAGACCTGTTTAGTTAATCTAAACAGGTCTTTTAAGACTCACTACCAAAACAAAGATGCTTGGATGCTCTCTTATTACGTCCCGCTTAGATTTTTACAACATCTATGCGGGCATCAAAATTTTTCAGCTCCCATAGATACAAACTTTCGTTTCCGGTTTGTACCCATAGTAGATACAAACACTATCTAAAGTAGCTGTAAAAATATGATACGTTTTGTAATAAGTGCGTATTCATCGTTAACATCACCTTTCTTTTGATTTCTTATCCATAGTTTATTAGATAAAATGATAAAAGTCAATAGGTTTTTAACATAAATCTCATTTTATTTTAATTTTGTTTCATAAGAGCTCTTTTTCATTCGTTAAATCACCTGAATCTCTTAAATTAAACCCATAATTTAATTCGGGTTGCGGTAATTCATATTTAAAATAGACAACGAAGAAATCTTTAACTCTAGCTAATAATTCTCGTGTTTCTCTTTCGAATCGTGTTGAACTTGCTTCATCAGCTGGTATACCAATCGCTTGCATACCAAATCCTTCTGCTAATAATAACGCTCTGGACAAATGATACCCTTGAGTAATAATGATAACTTTTTCTTGATTTAAAACATGCTTTAATCGATATAAACTGTCATAAGTAGAATAGCCTGCATGATCTAAATAGACTTTTTCACTCTTGACCCCTTTACTAACTACATACTTTTTCATTACGGCAACCTCGTTATAGTACATATCCATATGATCACCACTCATAATAATCGGATTATTCGGAAATGCCTGGTGAAACGCCACTGCTTTATCTAACCTTAACTTTAAAATAGTGCTAGGAGTGTCTGCATCAATAATCCCAGCCCCTAATACTAATACCGGAACAGATTCATCTTGCATCAACGGTTCTTGTTGAAGAGTATCAATTTCTTGAAAATTCGTCATTCCCTTTATAATGACCAAGCCATTTATCAAGATTATGCCTAATCCAACTGCTATCATTCCATATAAAATCAATTTAATAATCCCCTTGATTAATTTCCATACTGTTTTCATCTTTTTCCCCTTATTATTAAAAACGCACCTTTTCAAATAATAATAAAAGTGGGTAACAAACGAAAATATAAATTCCGCTCTCGCTACCCACTCCCTTTTTGATTAAGGCCATTTCAATAGGCATAATTTTATTCAATCTTTAAGTTTAATTAAACCAAAGTTTTATCTTTATCACTGCTAACATCATTGGAGGTGGACCAGAAGTTGAAAAGCGAATGATTTTCACTTCGTCTGTCCACCCCCGCAAAGTTGGGAGTAGACCAGAAGTAGAAAATCGAATGATTTTCGCTTCGTCGGCCTACCCCCGCACAGTTGAGTAGGCCTCAAACAAGTCGTTAAGACGCAGGTTGAGACCACTCAACCACTGCGCTTTTAATTAACGAACAATAACTTGATTGAGAATAATTTATCAAGGTTAACCCCAACCTCGTTAAGACGCAGGTTGAGACCACTCAACCACTGCACTTTTACTTAACGAACAATAACTTGATTGGATTTATCCAGTTGATGTCCTGTCTTAACTTATGATAATTTTAGCACTCACTTGATTTCCCTAAACCCTCAATCAATTCACGACTTATCGCAATGAACTGCTCTAACTGTTCTTCTTTAACGTTTTTAAAGCCTGCTTCAATATGTTTATTAAATCTCGCATTCGTCACCTCATAGATTTTACGCCCTTCATCAGAGATTTTAATAATTCCATTGCGGCGGTCTTCCTCTAAGGTTTCTCTAAACAACCATCCTTTAGCTAACAAATGTTTAATTGTTCTTGAAACGGCAGCGTTAGAAATATTCAACTCCGTTGCAACTTCAGAAATGGTTTGTTTTTCGTCTTTTTCTTCCAATTCCACTACATAATCTAATAATACAAATTCACTACGAGACATTTCATAACTACTATCAAAAAATTTTCTTCTCAATCGGCTAATGTCTAAATTTAATTTAAATGCCTCTTTAATTAATTCTGCTTTCATGTAATACCTCCAGAATTCCTTCGTCCTTAATAATAAGTTAAAAGTAGGTAAATTTCAAGTAAACTCATATATTCTGACATCAGACTGTTACATAAATGTGATACAAGTCTCGTAAATTTCTGTTAGAATATAGTGTGATACATAGATAGAAAGGTGTTATTATGAAAAAACTTATTTTATTACTGTTAACGGTTATCTTAGCCGGTGTATTATATATAAACTTTATTCCTCAATCATTCAATTCAAATAAAATGAAAGAGGAACAAACCACATTAAGCGATAATACCAATGGACCGCAGGTCGAAATTGTCTCTGACAACCAAGCAGAATCTGAGACCACTATAGCATCTACTGAAGTTGAAACGACCAGTCCATCTGAAGCTGAAACGACAGTGGATTCTTTATTTAACGAAGCGATTATTAATAATCGGGATTATCCTCAAGCAAATGTGCCAGAAGAACTGCTAAACGTTGATATTTATACCGCTATTAACGAATACTATATCGCTAATTATTCAGAAGAAGAAAAAGCTGCCAACCAAACAGCCTTAACAGACGTTGAATTAGATAACCTAACAGAAGCATTAAATCAAAAAGATGCATTAAATGGCTTAGATTTAACCGTTGACCAAGTCACTATGAATCTTGACGACGAAAAAGTTTATATACCTAGAGTCATTGTTCCTGTAACATATGAAAATGCTCAAAGGATTGCTGAGGATAATGATATTAACATCCTATCAGACGTTATGACGGAAATTGGTAATCGATTAATAATGATTGCTTATTATAATCCTCAAGAGAAAGAACTCTATGTTTATCATTTAACCAATTGGACTAAACCACTCTTTACATATACTCAAGAGTAACTCTGGATATAATAAAGACCTTAAATGTTAGAATAAAACTAACATTAAGGTCTTTTTCTATCTACTGATTTCGAAGTTTTATTTAGCTAGACTATCCACTAAACTATTCTAAAGCCTTACGATAATCCGCTACTAATTGTTCACTCATAATAATTTTTTGGGCTGCTAACTGGGACACTATTTCATTATCTGAAAGTTCTTGTGGTGAATTCTCAATAATATTAGCCATAATTTCTTTAATATTAACAGTATTAAGCCCTCCACGTCCTTGATGATGAGTAACATTAATTAAATCAGTTAATGGAATAATGCCAAATTTCATTTCAAGGTTTTTATTCGTAACGACTAAGTGAGCTAGTGCCTCGGGTATATCCAAATCTCTCGCTAAATCTTTAATTAAATAAGGACGCTTCTCGTTTTTAATTTCCGTTAAATAATCTTTTTGGGCCAATACTAGTGCTTTAACTGCTGCTAAGACTAATTGTTCGCGAACACGAAGATTATAAGCTAATACTTGAAAATTTTGTCGATGAGTTGTAATGTATTCGAATAATTGCGTATCATTTTGGAGAGCCATCTCATCGTAATATTTTTGATTAAAAATAATTCTTGGATAATATTGACGATTATAACGTAGTTCAATATCATCTTGATTATAACGAACCGAAACATCTGGGATAAGATTCACTTTATCCGCTTTGTCAAAAACGGCTGCTGGTAAAGGTCTTAAAGAATGAAAATAATTTAAGCTGGCTTCAATTTCCTCATTAGGTAATCCACTCACTTGATGAATGCCTTCAACATCTTGCTTTGAAACTAAATCAAAATACTCTTCTAATAAAAGGTATGCAATATTAGGAGCATGACTATCTTGCTCTGTTTGCAACATTAAGCATTCTTGTAAATCATAAGCACCTACACCTGCTGGTTCTAACTGTTTAAACAAAGTCATCGCATCAAGAACTAAAATATCATCTTCATTCAGTTTGGTTGCTAACTCTTGATAACGATAAGGTAAATAACCTTTCTCATCTAGATAGTCGACTAATCTTACCATAACATCACGTATCGGTGTATGGCGATACATCATAATTTGTTCAAATAAAAACATAATCAAGCTCTGTGCCATCCCAGGTGAATTACGCTCTACCTCATTTTCTATATTTTGGTAAATAGCATTTTTTATTGTGGATACTCTTGTCTCAAGTGCATAATCAATTTCTATAAAAGGATTTTCTATAATGGCTTCTTCAATATAATAGGTTAATTGTTCTGCATTCAAATCTAAAATTTCATATAACTGATCTGTATTTGGACTTTTCTCAATATTGTCTTTTAATAGCTCGTTTGTCGTGATTTTTGATAAACTTTGCCACTTTTCTTTTAATCTTTTTTCCAATCATAACACCTCTATTCCATAATTATATTTTCTCAATCAAAAAACCAGTTTCCCAGCGTTAAGGCTATCTCCCTTTCACTTGGAAAAACCGGTTATTAGCTGTTTTACACATAATAACGAAGTTATTAAATATCTGTATTAAAAGTATCTCCATGTTGGAAGTCAGCATATTCAAAACCTCTTAAAAACCAAGTTCTTCTTTGCTCTGAACTTCCATGTGTAAAGCTATCAGGCACTACGTATCCATAAGCTTCTTTTTGTAAAGTATCATCGCCAACACTATGAGCAGCTTGTAATGCTTCCTCAATATCGCCCATTTCTAGTAAACCTTCTTGTTTTACATAATCTGCCCATGCTCCCGCATAATAGTCTGCTTGTAATTCCAAACGCACTGTTAAATCATTAGCTTGTTTGGTAGACATTCTTTGACGAACACTATTATAATCATCCATCGTACCCACAAGTTTTTGAACATGGTGTCCTACTTCATGCGCGATGACATAAGCCATTGCAAAGTCACCGGGTGCATTGTACTTAGTGGTTAAATCCCGATAGAACTGTAAGTCAATATATACCGTTTCATCAGCTGGACAATAGAAGGGACCTGCTTGAGTACTACCTACACCACAACCACCAGTAGAAATGCTGTCTGTATAAATAACCAGACTAGGCTCACGATAAGTTTTACCCATTGAGTCAAACATACTATGCCAGTAATCTTCCGTCGTTGCTAGAACCGCTTGGAAAAATTGTACTTCGTCATCTGAAGCATTTAATGTCTGGCTATCCGTATTGGTACTATTGATTGAGTTATCAACACTCACTTCTTCTGAAGGTATGATATCACGATTATAAATCGTACTATTATTTAGATTTCCCAATCCACCTGACCCTAAAAACGTAAGGAATAAAAACAAGGCTAACAATATGAGTTTCATCTTTCCTGAAGTACGAGACAATAATAACCATATTAGGCCGCCACCTAATCCCCCGCCAGAAGAACGTCCTCTACTACCTGAGGTGCCTGGAAAAGAACTTCCTCTAGATTGATTACGGCGGTCCTGGACATTCTTACTCTTTCGAACATCTTCCCATTTCATATTAATTTCCTCAATTCTTTAAATATTCCTTTATCATCATTTTACCATATAAGCTAAGCGTATACTAACTTTTTAAGACTTTTTCATAGATAAAGTCATTCATTATATACCCTTCGCCAATATCTACGTATCGTTCACCCACTTTAGTAAAACCACGATGCTCATATACAGCAATAGCCAAATGATTCCCTTGATTAACATTCAAAAATAATGTTTTTCCTTTACCTAATGTTTCGTACCAATCAAAAACGGATGACATTAACCCCTTACCGCGAAAAGATTGACTTAAATACAATTTACTAATATAAATTTTTTCTCCTTGGTCTTGAAATGCGGTATAACCTACGGGCTGGTTATTATACTCTAAAAAATAATAATGCACATCGTCTTGAATTTCTTGCGTTATATTATCGATTGATTGGTAGTGTCGCATCATATACGCCACCTGTTCCTTCCCAATGATTGGAGTGAATACTTCCTTCCAAATTACCGAGAGTAGCTCAAATAATTGTTCTATTTCTTGTGGTGTCTTAACTTCTTTTATTTGTAACATAACCCTTTCAAGTCCTTCCTTTGTTAGATTTCTTCTTTCAAATAATCCATAAAATAATTCACCATCACTAACCCTTTATTCGTGATCACATTCATTAAAGGATGGAGTATTCTTTCGGTTACTATTGAAATCATCATCGTGATAACAAAAACTAATATAGCTGAAAGTATTCCCCCACCTATCATTTGGAAAAAACCATTAAAACGTTGATTGTCAACGACGCCCCAAATAATTGGTCGCATTATCGGATGTTCGTGAATTAAATAGACGGTAAAGGTTAATCCACTTAAATAATTAACAACAGGCGAAATAAAAACTTTACTTTCCTTGGCAAATAAAAATAAACTGAAGCTTAAAATAACAGTGAGCAAGCCATTTTGTCGCAATTGTATGAGCACATCATTTAGCTTTTCCGGAATAAAGTGACTCACTAAGTGAAACCAAATAATTGATAAAATTGTTATTGCGAGTGTTGTTATCCCGACCATCCCCCAAGGTATTTGCGATAATTTATCATCTGTATATAATTTTATATAACTTACAGCTAAATATAAAAACGCAAACCAAGTAAAATTATTTAAACCGAAAGTCGCTAAATTTAAACTCGGTAACACTATCCACAACATAAAAAGTGTCGATAGAATGAATTCTAACCCGTTTTTCCCGACTAAACTGATGAGTTTATTTAAAACAGGGATGAAAAGTAAAAGTAAAATATAGGTTGTAGCAAACCAATAGGCATCGGGAAAGGGAAAAATAGATAAATAAACATCTTTTTTATCTAAATGAAGAAAATAAGCCGCAATCGCTAGAATCCCAATGGAATATAGCCAAACCTGAACACCAATTCTGATTACTCGTTCAAATTTGAAGTTTTTACCGACTAAAAAATAAGCACCAATCATCACAAAAACATTTGAACCTAATTTCCCACCAATTCTTAAAATATCTAAAGCTGTTTGTTCAATCGTTGAATAATCAGGTGACTCATACGTCCCATGTACTGCGAAATGGCTACCAACAATTAAGAACATTGAAAATATTCTTAATAGTTCAAAATTTGATTGTCTTTTTTGACTCATGCTATGCCTCCTTAAATCCTGTCCATTATATCAAAACTTCATTCTGATTACCTTTTAAAAGCATTCTGTCCTCAATTATGTAAAAATTAATAATACTTTTATAAGAAATTTTCACTACTATGCGTGATAAAAAAGGTCATTGCTCACTTGAGATAATGACCTTGTCTTTATTTTATGGAAAGGATTGGAATTTTTGCCCAGCCCCCTTGTCTTTACGGAACGGATTGGACTTTTTTTCTAATTGCATGACTTTTGTATTTACATTTTTAACGAAAATGGCAATGGATATCATGATCATTCAGGATACCAATTGCCTGCAAATAAGAATAAACCGTCACACTGCCTAAGAACTTAAAGCCCCTTTTCTTCAAGTCTTTCGTCACTTCATCACTTAAGTCAGACTGAGCCAGCATAGGTTGACCTTGTTCTCGAACAAGGGTTTTGCCATTTGTAAAAGACCAAATGTAATGATCGAAACTACCAAATTCATTTTGAATTTTTATAAATGCTTGAGCATTATTAATAGCGGCTCTAATTTTTTGTTGATGACGTATAATACCTTCATTGCTCATTAAAGACTGAATTTTCGTTTCATTATAATGAGCGATTTTATGATAATCAAAGTAATCAAAGGCTTGGTCAAAATTATCTATTTTTGATAAAACGAGCTGCCATGATAAGCCGATATGAAAAAGTTCTAATACTAACCAGCGAAACAATTGTTGATCATTGTGCTCTGGCTTTCCCCAAACCTCATCATGATATTGAACATAATAATCGGGCTTTCCTTCAATCCAATGACACCTTGAAAGATTATTTGTTGTCATGCTCATTATGGTTCATTTCTGCTAAAGCTTCCTCATCGAATGAAAACTGATTCGCCAAATCATCCTGTTCTGCTATTTCTTCCTCTTCAAAGCTAATCCCTAAGTTATGAATAGCTTCTTCTAGTTCACGCTTACGTTTCATTAATGTATCTTCATCTTTTAATGCCATTTTATCACTCTACTTTCACATAAAAATTTTGTAAAACTCCGTCACGATAATATAAATAATATAAAATACACTGACTTCCTTTGTTAATAATAAGATTGCCAAAAATTCTCTTACCACTGCATAAGGCCATGATATTATGGCGGTTTTTGACCCTATATACTGGGCAGGTACTTGGTATTTTCTGGCGAAAAACGAAGTGCGAGGTAAATGATAAGTGCTCGTCACAATGACAAGTGATCGGTCCTTACCCAAATGTCGGATTAACGGCTTGGTAAATTGAATATTTTCAGTTGTATTACGAGCTGATTTTTCTAAAATAATTTGAGACTTGTTGATGCCTTGTTTCATTAAATAATGGGCCATCACTTCCGCTTCAGTCATCCCATTAGCTGCTGCATTGCCACCTGACACCAAAAAATAAGTTTCATTTTGTATTACTGAAGATAAAGAGCGATAAAAAGTAATCGCTGAATTTAAACGATGTTTTAAATCAGACTTTACTTGCCCTTCATCATTAATATCCGTCCCTAATACAAAAATTAAATAGGGCTGCTTCTTTTTATAACTGACTTTTATTAGCCAACTAATCAATAAATAACTAATAAAAAAAGCTGTAAAATAAATCGCAATGGAACTATATAGACTAATAATAATTGTTAATTGAACATCACGGATATTAACAAGATTATACAAGCTATAGACAAAAAATGTCAAAATGACACTCGCTAAAATAGTACTAAGTGCACGTCCAAAATAGGATATCGATTGTTTCGTTTCCCGTAGTAAAATTAAAATGCCTAATGCTAATAAGATAAAGGGAACGATTGCTAACAAAACTGCACTTACCAAATATAGAAAGTACCTTAGTATAAAAATAGGCAACCAATTACTCATTTGAAATAATGCCATAATCAAACTTGTCAAACTAAAAATAGCACAAAAAGCAGGTGAAATCGATGATTTTTGATGAGAAAGTGCATATATTCCAATAACTAAAAAAATAAATGCATTAATCCAGTATAACACTTCCTCCCTCCTCTAATGATTGACATCTGTAGGATTATGATACGCTTGGTAGACCAATTGTTTTCTTACCCCATTTAATTTCGCAACCTCTTTAATAGCTTCCTTTGATGAAACCCCATATTCCGCTATCCATTGGTCCACTTGTTCTTTTAAAGGCAATTCAAGATCAATGACAGCAGAATCAACCACTGTAACGCCTCGTCCACCTTCAACTAATAAAACAAATTCTCCCTTTATTTCATTATGTTCTAAAAATTCCAGTATCTCAGACAACTTTCCTCGTAAATATTCTTCATATTGCTTTGATATTTCACGCGCTAACACAATTTGAGTGTCTGCTGATAAATATTCAGCTATTCTTTTGACGGTTTTTTTTAAACGAAAGGGGGACTCATAAAAAATGGCTGTTTCGTTTCTTTGGCCAATAAGAATTGTTAAATCCTTTTGTTCCTTAGTTTCACGGGGAAAAAAACCATAATACGTAAATCTTTCCGCATTAAGTCCTGAAGCAACAAGAGCGGTAATCGCAGCATTCGCACCGGGTAGCGCTATGACCGAAATATTATGTTGAATAGCTGCTTGGACGAGCGGATGACCCGGGTCATTAATTAACGGCATCCCGGCATCCGAAACAAGCGCTAAGTTTTCGCCTTGAACTAATCGCTCAATCAATTGTATGACTTGATTTTGACTACTATGCTCATGAAAACTCATCATAGGTTGTTTAATTTCAAAATGATTTAACAGTTTAATTGTACGACGAGTATCTTCAGCTAAAATTAAGTCAACCTGCTTTAATGTATCGATGGCTCGAAAAGTCATATCTTCAAGATTACCAATAGGAGTCGGAACTAAATATAGTTTGCCGCTACCATCAAGATAGCTCTTTTGTTGATTCATCTTCTGCTTCCTCCTGACCGTTAACTAAAACAAAGGTGCCATTGCTATAATCTTGTACACCTGCTGCTTTTAAATACTGCTCTTTTTGCATGCGCGTTTGTTTTTTAAAATGATATTCTTGCGACATTGCTTTCTGTTTAGTTGACCATCGTTCTGCATAAATTAGTTTTACAGGTTGCCTTTTTTTAACGCGTGTATATTTTGCGCCCTTACCCGTTTGATGTGCTAAAAGTCTCTTGGACAAATCATTTGTATAGCCACCATATAGCGTATTATCTTGACAATATAAAACATAGAAAAAATGTGTTTCATTCTCCAAAATAAATAGCCTTCATTTCTGGAGTATATTCTCCGTTTTCTTGATGAACAATGAGGGGTGGCTCAATCCGAACGCCCCGTCGTCCGCCTCGATAAATTGCTTCAATCAACACAATGTTCGCTAACGCTCCGACTTTGGGATACGCAAACTTAATCCTTTTTACTGAAAAACCATGTTGTAACAAGCCCTCCATTAAATCATCCAAACGTTCGGGACGATGGACAATATATAAACGCCCTTTGTCTTTTAATAGTTTGCTCGCTTTAAATAACCATTGATCCATTGTGAGCGACACTTCATGTCTAGCTAGATGGTGACTGGTTAAACGATGGATTTCTTTGGAATTTTCTAATAAGAAATAGGGAGGATTGCAGGTAATAAAATCATAATCCGCATTCCCATGTGGAAATTCATTTAAATCGCCTTCGTGTATCGTAATCTGATTTTCAAGTTGATTGATTTCAATACTTCTACGAGCCATTTCGACTAATTCTGATTGCAATTCAATGCCCTCTAGTGGATTAGTTGTTTTAGCACTTAAAATAATCGGGATAATACCATTGCCTGAACAAAAATCAAGATATTTAAATTGTCGCTTTTGCGGCAGATTAACAAAATCTGCTAAAAGAACAGCATCTAAAGAAAAGGAAAAAAACCTTTTGCTTTGAATGATTTTTCTATTTTCTCTAAATAAATAGTCTATTCGTTCAAATTCTTTTAATTCAACCAATCATGTCACCCTTTTGTTAATCGCATTAATACATCTTGACAGAATAAACAATCTTCTGAAGACTGACGACGTTTTCCAAATAATTCATGACATACATGAATACCATCATCATAAAAACCTTGTAGACGGTCTTTACCACTAATATGCTGTTCCTCGATTGGGGTATCTTCCTCTTGAGTTGTTGATTCATTTACAAGCTTTTGTAACTGATCTTCAAGATTATGATTCAACATCCGCAATCGATTATTCTCTTCTTTCAACTCTAATACAACTTGTGTCAATTGAAGAATATTATTTTGATATTGTTGCTGTTGGTTTTGAACATTATTAATTAATTCTTGTATATCTTGATGTATCATCATCCTCCCCCTCTCTATTTAATCAGATTTAAAACAATTCGTTCTAATACTAATTGAGATGAAACATTCGCATTTAGATATTCTTTGGCTTCAATTAACTGTTGATTAATGGCCAACAAGTCTTGTGTTGAAATCGCATGTTTTTCAATAATTGCTTGTAACCAATTCAGTGAAACACTTTTTTTAGTTGAATTAGAAAAAGTGTGTAATAAGGATTGATGATTTAATAAGGTTAAATAGTCTAAACCTAAATCAATTTTTTGAGTGGTTAAAATAGACTTCATGCGTATAGGAATTAGCGCAAAGGCTAAAGGTGATTTCGTTAGCAGTAACTGATAAAACTCATTGAGCCCCTTAAACCATTCTTCTAATTCTACTGGATCAAACTCTCTTAACACCTGACTCGTCGTCCCTGGTAATAAAGACAAGATTTTTTGATAATTTTTGGCTATTTGTACATCTGAAAAATCATCTTGAAAGTAATTCGTAAAAATTATATTTTGTGCTCGTGAGCGAATAGTTGGCAATAATGAATCCACTTCAATCACATCTAAAATAATGTAAATTTCACTATTTGGTTCTTCCAATATAGTTAACAGCGCATTTGAAGCAGACGGATTCATTAAGTCAGCTTGATGGATGATTGCTATTTTAAAATCAAATTCAACCGGACTGCGATTAAGCCAATTACGCAACTCTCTGATTTGATCAACTTTAATATTTCTACCATCTGGTTCTAAATATAAAACATCCGATATCTGGTTATCTATTACTCTTTGACATTCATTACACTGACAACAAGGTTGCCCCACTTCTGAGAAGTTAGGGCAGACCATCGCTTGAATCAAAGATTCTATTACTGTATTTTTTGCCTGTAAATTATCTCCCGAAAAAATATAGGCATGGCTTAAATGCTGCGACGATATTTGACGAAAGAAATAGTGGCTAAGTTGCTCCTCCACCTTCATTAGAAACGATGGAACGCATCAATCGGTAATACAAATACCGTTGCGCCTCCTACTTTCACTTTTACTGGATAAGATGCTGTCACATCTAAACTTACATCCAAGTTGACTGGTGAAGAAATAAATTGCTCACGCGATTGACAACTATTTTTGATAATATCTAATACATCATCCACACGATCTTCTTCAATCCCTACCATGAAGGTAGTATTTCCAGAACGTAGAAATCCACCGGTTGAACTTAATTTAGTTGCCCGAATATCCGCTTCATAAAAAGCATCACTTAAAATATTCTTATCTTGATCTTGAACGACCGCAATCACTAATTTCATCATATTAACTTCCCCCTTATTGTTTTTCGACTAATAACTTTTCAATTTTTTCTAAACTATTTTTGACAACCGCCTCTATTGTTTGAGTTCCGTCAATAACTTGAATTCGTTTGTGCTCTTTTGCTATTGTGAGAAAAGCATTACGAACTTTATGATGAAAATCGACAGCTTCTCGGTCTAAACGGTCAAATTTCTCTTCTTTACGACCTTGGTGTATGCGCTCTAATCCAACTTCTGCTGGAACATCAATTAATAAAGTCAAATCTGGTAAGTGGCCTTCGATAGCAAATTGATTAATTTCCCAAATAGAGGCCATTGCAATATCTCTGGCTAAACCCTGGTACGCTAAGGAGCTATCAATGAAACGATCACAGATGACAATTTTATCTGCTTCAAGTGCTGGTAATACAATTTCTACTAAATGTTGTCTTCTAGCTGCAGCAAATAATAATGCTTCCGTACGTTTATCCATCTCTATATTGTTAACATCAAGAATGACATTCCGAATTTGTTCAGCTATATTACTGCCACCTGGTTCTCGTGTCACCACAATATCCTGATGACCTTTTGCTTCTAGTTCGCGAACCAAATGTTGAATAACTGTTGTTTTTCCCGCACCTTCAGGTCCTTCTAATGTAATAAAATATCCTTTTCTCAATGATACTCTCCTTATAACTCTCGACGACCCTCAATAGCCCTAAACAAAGTCATTTCATCAGCGTATTCAATGTCACTACCTACTGATAACCCATGAGCTAATCGTGTCACTTTAATTCCTGCTGGTTTTAATAATCGTGATAAATACATAGCCGTTGCTTCACCTTCTGCTGTAGCATTGGTTGCCACAATCACTTCTTGAACTGTATCATCTTGCAATCTTTGAATCAACTGAGTGATATTTAAATCATCGGGCCCAATCCCATCCATCGGTGACAAGACGCCATGTAAGACATGATAAACCCCACGATATTCTTGCATTCTTTCTAATGACATAATCGCTCTTGTATCTTCAACTACCAAAATCACCGAACGATCCCGTGTTTCATCCTGACAAATCGGACATGGATCCGAATCTGTAATATTGCCACAAATACTACAATACATTAAATCACGTTTAACACTGATTAAATTTTGGGCAAACTCCGTTACTTCTCGCTCATCCATTTCAATTACATAGAATGCTAACCGTGCTGCTGTCTTCGCACCAATTCCTGGTAATTTAGTAAAACTATTAATTAATTTAGCAATAGGTGCTGGGTATTGCATTGATGACATCCTCTCTAGAACGGTAAGTTCATTCCTTTAGTATATTTACCTAAACGTGCTTCTGTCGTTTCATCAATTTCATTCATTAATTCGTTCAGTGTCACAATCAATAAATCTTGTAACATTTCTGGATCGTCTGGATCGATTAAGTCGGATGAAATTGCTAAATCCGTTACTTCTTTTTTGCCATTCATTTTAATAGTTAATAAACTATTGGCATCACTTTTTTCAAAAATAGTTTCTTCAATGTTTTTTTGTTCTTTAGTCATCTCTTTTTGCATTTTTTGGATTTTCTGCATCATTCCTTGCATATTTCCCATATTGCCCATTCCTCTTGCCATTATTCGGCCTCCTTTACTTATTAATATTATATCAAATTATTGATTATATATTGCTTTAAAACACTTATTTTAATCCAATAACGATAATATTAGTCTTCTTAAAAATTATATCATAGTCTATGACTTAATAAAATTACCTTCCGACTTAAATTACAAAGAGAACGATTTTATAATTGAATCAGCATGCAATTTATCGTTAAGCCTGCAGCCGTGCCGATAAGTAAGATTAAATCCCCTTCTTTTATTTCTCCTTGATCCATCGCTAAACCTAATGTATAAGGAACTGAGCCCGAAACCATATTGCCTAGCTCTTCAAAATAATTTATAAGTTGTCCTTTTTTTAATTTTAATTTTCTTTCAACGATGAACAGAGCACGAGAAGCTTGATGTGGAACGATTTTTGAGATATCTGACAATTGAATATTATTATGTTGCAACGTTTCCTTTAACATCTTAGGTAACTTATCTAACGTCAGCATTAGAACAGATTTTCCATCCATATCAAATAAAAAATCTTCTTTAGTGTCTTCAGAATAGAGTGAAGGTCCATAGGCCGTGAGCCCTCCTCTAATTTCAGTAGTATGAGCACCTTCAGACCATGTCTCTTGTTTAGAATATAAGATGCCTTTATTTTCTTTAGTGGTTTCGACAATAAAGGCTACTCCACTATCACTAAACAGGCGAAAACTTTCTTCTTGATTGGGATTAATAAAATGGGATACTAAGTCCCCGGACACAATTAATATTCTTTGGTATAGCTCCGTTACTAAAAAGGAACTCGCTACGTCTAGAGCAGTGATAAAAGAGGTACAAGTCGTATTCACATCCATACAAGGAATACCAGAATTAGGAGCAATTCTCTCTTGTAATAAGGCTGCCGTGCATGGAATCATTTGGACCATCCCCGCACTGGCAACAATAATCAAATCAATATCACTCATCTCAATGCCAGCCTTTTCAACCGCTTCCCGACTGACTTTTTCATACATATCTAATTGATACGAATTCTTGACACGATAAGGATGCCGCCATCTTGAACCATCCTTGAATTTTATTTCATCAGGTCCTTTAGTGTAAGCATAACTTCTAATCTTCATTCTTCTCATAAGTAATCTCTCCTCTATATTGGACTTGAGCTAATTTTTGTGATCTAATCCCTCTTTCAAAAGGATAAATCAAAACTTGTAAGGGTTGAACATTAAACTTTTCAAACAAGTTATTAAATTCTTGTTGAATCGCTTGATCGATAACCTTACATTCATTAGGTTGTTCATATTCAACTTCACAAATAATAACATTTTGATATTGAGTGACTCGATAACGACTAATCCCCTTAACAAACAACATTAACCTACGAATAAAATCAGCGTATATTTTAACTTTGTCTCCTTGTGAGTTAAATAACCAAAACGCATCATCTTCACGTCCTTCTATTTTTTCAATCACCGTCAACGGCGAGCCACATGAACAAGGTTCACCTATATGGAGGATGTCATTTAATCGATACCGAATCACTGGTTGAACTGTTCGATGTAAATCGGTAATGATTGGGATAAAGCGCTGTTTAACTAACCATTCTTTTTCAAAATAGACGATGTCTTCACATAAATGAAAACTACCATGGGGACAAGTATAGGCTAAAAAACCTTCTGTACATTGATAAACTTGACTAATAAAAGGCACTTTAAAAAATTGTGCTAACAATGCTTTTTGTTGTTCTTCTAATACTTCGGCTACGCTGATTACAAGATCTATTTTTTTGAAAGGTGATTTCCCAAAATAATGACGAATATCATATAAAACAGATGGTGGTGCAATAATAATATTAGGGTCTTGCTTTTTCAGATGCTTCATTAACAGTTTAAAATCTTTTTCTAAATCATAGTAATCTAATCTCAGACCCGGTTTGTTTAAAGAAGAATATAAATTATTATTGGCTCTCATAAAGAATGCAATATTATTGCCTAACCATTTCTTTTTAGGTAGTAATTTTGCTAGTGCATTAGCCGCCCACAAAGCTTCTTCTCCTTTAGATAAGGTGTATAGCCCACGATGCCCACTCGTTCCAGATGACAGTCCTACTGAGATTCCTTGATAACGCGATTCAAATTCACGGGTCTTTTCACCCTGTAAAGCCAACTTCATGGCTAGGTCCTTTTTTAGACCCCTAGTATTTATTTGATCAAAATGTGACATCCAGTGTTGTTTTTTCATAACTGGAAAATCAAGCAAAACACTCCCTTTATATGGTTGGTAATAAGGAGATTGTTGCGTCACTTGCTCGAGTTGTCGCTTTAATTTAGCTTGCTGCAATTGTTCTAATTGCTCACGTTTTAAATGTGACAACTGGTACCTAGTAAAAATGAATTCTTTAATATATTTCAATAACATCTTCTTCTCCTAAAACAAGCGTGATTCCGACTGATTATCATGCGTCAGCTCAATCTGATACCCCTTTTCTGACAACAGAGATAATTTTTGGTTTGTCTCTTGATATTGTTGCCAATTGTTCTGTACCATTCGTGCTGCAAATGTATATCTTTTCAATGCTTCTGATGACATCCAATCTTTGCGCCAATTAGCATCAATCGCTAAAATTAATTTTTTTTGCGGAAAGAATATTCCCATCATTTGGCGACTGTGACCACTCAAATCTAATGCAATCATCTCAGAATTTAAAGGAAAAGCATTAAAAGATACACCTTCGATCTCTAATTGCTTTGAATAATTAATGGTGGTAATATTGGAGGATATAGAACCTATCATCGCTTCTTTCATTGGTTTAATCCGTTGCCATCTTAATAATTGACGATAGGCTACCTCTGTCATGATCCAATGGGCATGGTGAAAACGATAAAGATGTCCAATATGATCTGGATGCACATGAGTTAAATAAACTGTCTTGATATCCGCAGGTGTTATGCCCAATTTATCGAAAGCACTGATAAGATCTAACTGATAAGGTTCGATCGTCATAATTTTGCGATAAATCGCCAAACCCCAGTGCCGTTTTAAAATCCCCTCACTATAACCACAATCCACCATCGACCATTGTTTTTGCGTTTTAATTAAAAAACAACTGGCTGGAAAAAATATGGGTGTGGGAGTTGCTTTGTAGCGAATAAGATTTTCTTTGACATAACAGCCACCAATATGCACTCTATAAATAGCGTCGATACCACTCACTGTACTCACCTATTCTCTCTTCTAATCTCACAATGGGTTGATAACCCAATTCTTTTTTTGCTTTTTCAATGGATAAAGTTTGCGAAAAAGCAATGGTTGATAATGTATATAATGTTAACGGCGGTTCTTTTGATTCAGGATATAACGCTTCTAACAATCTCGCTAATATCGACAAAAATTGATAAGGAAATTTACGGAATCTAGGTGTTAAATCAAATTGTTGGTAGAGCATCTCAATAAGGGCTTGAAAGGTTATCGGATTGCCATCCGTAATATTATAAATTCCGTTATCCACTTTTGATTCAAGCGCTAAAATACATGCATGAACCACGTTTTCAATACAACTCACATCCATTAAATTTTGACCACTATTAAACAACGGAATGCCTAGTTTTTTCTCAACTTTAATTAATCTCGGCACAACACTCGTATCTCCCACTCCAATCAATGCTCGCGGTCGAATGATGTTGAATGATAAATTCGATTTTTGCACGATCATATCAGCTTGTTTTTTCGTTTCAATATAATAATTTAAGGGTCTGATTGAGGTGATGTCGGTGGTTTCTTCTACAAAGGTTTGATCTTTTAACTGGGCATAAACACTAGGCGAAGAAATATGTACAAAGCGCTTCACTTGATGCTTTTGACTTTCTATCATTAAATTTTCAGTTGCTAAAACATTTGAATCATAAAATGATTGATACGTGCCCCATGCTGAACTTTTAGCAGCACAATGAATAACATATTTGATTTCATTTTGATTAAATAGAGATGCTACCTGTTGTTTATCACTTAAATCGATTGCTTGATACGGTATCATATCGTATTTCGGTTGCGTTCTTGAGATACCGAGGATGCTTGCTCCATTTTTTACTAGTGTTTTGGCTAGCTCTCCCCCTAAAAATCCGGAAACTCCTGTTATTAATATCATCATTTTGCTCCTCTTAGAATACCTTCCACTATGTTTAATAAATTCTGTTCTGTGTCATACTCCATTAATTTATTTTGAAGTTGATAAAGCCTTGTCCAATCATAAACATTTGCTTGTCGTATCGCTTGCGTCATCTCTTCTGCATCTTTTATGCGGATACTGGCACCAAAATAATCTAATCTAGCAGCAAAGTCAAACTGATCCCACACTTGAGGAAAGACAATACTAGGAATCCCCCATTTGATGCAGTCATAAGCAATCCCAATACCACCATGATGAATCACCAAATCAAATTGGCTAATATTTTCAGAATAGGATAAATAACCAAATCTAATTAAATTATCACCCATCCAAACAGGCTCATTTTCTGATAAATCTAAATTACCATCTGAAAGGACAAATAAGTATTCCGGAAACTGTTTAATGAGGGGAGCATATTGTTCCTTTAACTGATCGTTCATCCCTTCCAATATCGTGCCAAATGTAAAAAAGATGTATTTTTCAAACCCACTAGGCAATTTACGCTCGCCATTTTTCACACTCACTGAGGGAATACTCGGCCCAATATAATGAAGATACGCTGGTAAATGAGCATTAAATTCGATTTCTTTCATCCCTAGCCCCAGCACCAACTGATTTGAATAATAATTTTCACTGCCATCTGAGCGATAGACGCGCCAACCATGCTCTTTAAAAATACGCCTTCTGCCGTACCAACGTTTAATGTTTTTTAATATTAGCCAACCCATTCGATTACGTATTGTTACTAACCATCCTTTTTGTGGGTAAAGTCCTCCCAAAAAATAGGGAACATCTTGCCAAGGATTATTCGATTCGATAATTTGATGTGACGGTAAATCTGTTATAAATGGAATCTTTAATGATTCGCATGCATAACTAGCAAATAAAGTCGAAAAATCATGAATACACAATGCGGGTTGTTCTTTCTTTAATATCGTTAAAAATTCAATATAGGCTTCAATCAAGAAAGTATCCATAGCACTTAAAGTATTAAACATTCTTGATAGCGAATGTTTGATTCGCTTATCTTGGGCAATTTTGATAAGAGCATGGAACTCATCCTGAAAATCGTCTAATATCGTAACACATCTAAGTCCAAGGGATTCAATCAACTTTTGCTTTTCTTTCGTTGTGACCATTACTACTTCATAACCATCCCTTTGCAGTATTTGCGCCAATCCAATTTGTGGATTTAAGTGACCTGCTAAGGGAATACTAACAAAAAGTATTTTCGCCAAACGGATTCACCCTTTCTGTTTCTTTGTATAAAAAAAGAGTTAAGTAAATAATACCCAACTCTTAATCTAAACTAATTTTAGTCTTGATTTGTCATCTCAATATAACTAGTTCAATAAGTTTTTGACTTAAAATTGAGGTTTTTGCTTTTGAATCATTCATTATCTACTTAACATTCACTACAAATAACATTACTCAATATTCCTTATAAACTAATTTTAGCATATTATATTCATTGAATTCCAAGATTAACTCCGACCAACAAGTATCGAATATTTTTTAAGTTATTTAATTTAAAGAAAAAAATTACTTGAGTGAGATCCTAAACATTACACCTCATACTTAAATAGAGTAACCACAAATGACTCACACATCTAACCATAAAGGAATAAATTTGAATAAAGGTATATATGCAAAAATAACCAAGAATATCTCATTATTTTGAAATATGTCTCGGTTATTTTGGGACTTTTCCTAGTCTCTCTTTTAATATTATTCAGTTTATTTATCATAATAGATATTAATATTATCTTCGCCAAAAATTTGAATAGCCTGAGTGACTGAATGTGGTATTTGTGATTCCGCTTCATCTTTTGCTAAATCGTCTTCGTTCGTTTTTGTTTCTGATAGGCGTTTTTGTTTAAACGCATCTTGAATTGAAACGGCTGGTTCACCTAGTTCGGCTTCTCTTTGAGCTAATTCATCTTGGGTTAATGGTTGTGACTCCTCATCCATTTGGTCAAGGTAATGATCAACCCTCATCGGTTTCTCTTGTTCAGAACGCGACATAGTTACAGGGTCATTTTGTCCGACATTCTCTAGTGAAGATTGATTGTCAGAATCTGCTTGTAAATGTTCCACACTCTTTGATTTTATTTTGGATATGGGTTCTGAGTTCATTGAATGTTCTCTTAAGGGTTTACCACCGTTTTTTTCTCTTAAGATTTTATAATCATTGCGAACGGTTCGCCATTCACTTTCAATAATATAGACAAAAACCATTGATTCGCCTAATCGTTTCTCTGCCACATTAATTAGTTGCTGTTCTAAAGCTTGATCATGTTGTACTAAACCACAAAAAGCAATATTTGAAAAACTAATTAAGGCAACACCTGGACCTGCCGCCAGTGGTACGGTACCATTAAACTTCACTCTCTCTTGAGGAGCAATCATTGATAAAATCATCGGCCATTCCTGTTTTAATCGAGTAATATGTGCACGAGTTGCTTGGTCTAATACGTCATAAATTTTTTCTGTCATTTGCTGATATTCTTGTTGTGCTATTTGCGGACGTACTCTTGGTGCTTCAAAGCGATTTGGCTGTGGTGTTGGTAATGGCGTTTGTTTTAATTGTTGCTCTAACACATTTATTTTTTCTTCTAAGGCTATAATTTTATTGTTTAATTTTATAAACGCTTCAGAATGGGTGCCCTCATCACTCTTTATTTCAGCATTTTGAGCTAATTGAACTGTGATTACTTCTAAATATAAATCGGGTTGGTTGCTGAATCGCATTTGATTTTGTGCTTGATTCAACTGGTCAATCATTTTGAAATAAAAATTAACATCTACTTTTGCTAACAAATCCGTTAATTCTTCATTTGGCAATAGGGTATAATTTTGTTTGGTGTGAGCTGATAATAAAATATCTCGAGCAAATAAAATTAATTCCTCAATAAAACGACTTGCTTGCTTTCCTTTTTGACTCGCTTCTTGAACTATTTTTAGTGCATCATACCCTTCACCGACAAAAACATCTTCAATGTAGCGGACATACTCTTGATGACTGATGCTGCCAGATACTTGTAAGGCTGACTCGATTGTTAAATCTTCACGGTATGATAATGCTTGGTCTAATAAACTTAAACTATCCCGCATCCCACCATTCGCTGTTCTAGCAATAATTTCTAAAGCTTCAATTTCATAGTTAACCTGATTATGATTTAATATGTATTCCATTCGCGCGATTAAATCTTGATTATGAATGCGTTGAAAATCAAACCGTTGTGTTCTTGAAATAATGGTTGCCGGAATTTTATGTGGTTCTGTCGTAGCCAATATAAAAATAACATGACTTGGAGGTTCTTCTAATGTTTTTAATAAAGCATTAAACGCTCCTGTCGTTAGCATGTGCACCTCATCGATAATGTAGACCTTATACTTCGCAATCGTTGGCGCATATCGAACTTTATCACGAATATCACGGATTTCTTCTACACCATTATTACTTGCCGCATCTATTTCAATCACATCGGCCGCTTGACCTTGTGTAATAGCTTTACACACTTCACATTCATTACATGGATTCCCATTTTGAGGATTTAAACAGTTGACGGCCTTTGATAATATTTTTGCCGCACTCGTCTTACCGGTTCCTCTTGGTCCAGTAAACAGATAAGCATGACTCAATTGTTGATGATTTACTGCATTGGCCAGTGTTTCGGCTATCATTTTTTGTCCTACCAATTCATCAAATGATTGTGGGCGCCATACCCTATACAGGGCTTGATAACTCATCTATTTTCCTCCTCTTTGATTATTACACCTTCTCATTATATCGAAACAACCGTTTAATTTCTAGTTAATTAAAAAGGAATAAAGTATAATATAATCAAAAAAGGAGAGATTTAAATGACCTTATTCGAGAAAATTAAAGAAAAATATGCTCAACATCCTGAAATGCCCTATATTAGTCCAAATCGTGACTTAGCAACTTGGCTTAAAGAAGTCGAAACATCCAGTAATAAATTAGTACCCAAACGCAATATGATTCGGTTAGATGAAGGGTATTTACCAGGCCATATCATTATTCTTTGGCGTGTACAATTTGGCACCTACACCAATGAAACTGTTATCTCAAAATATTTTGAATATACATATGGGATAGATGCGAAAAAAGAAATGAATAACTTAATACATGATGGCTATGTGATTGAGTTAAGCGCAATGGATTCTCTTGATTTCCAAACAGCTGGTCAATTAAAAATCTATTTAAAGAATAAAGGCATTCACGGCTATAGTAAGATGACCAAAGCACAATTAATTGAAGCCATACACCAACACTATTCTGAAGAAGAATTAGGAGAATTATTTACGATTAGAAAATATAAATTAACTAATAAAGGAGAAAAATTACTAAATAAATACCCTGAAATCATTGATAAACACCCAAAGAAAAAGTTTTAATATAAAAAGTTTCGATTCTACTTTGAGGTTTCCCAGAAAAAATAAACTAGTAAATAATTTCATGCCTGTTCATGAAAAATCAAAGTAAATCGAAACTGTTATGTAAAAGTGCTTTAATATATTTTAACGAATAATATTGCCTCCACTAGTTTTCATAAACTGTTCAACTTGCTCAGTTGTAAACCAATTAGCATCTCCAAAAATAGTATGTTTTAGAACAGACGAAGCCATTGCAAATTCTACCACAGATTGAGGGTCTCTATGTTTTATTATACCATCAATAATTCCGGCAGCGTATGCATCACCTGCTCCTACTCGGTCTACTACGTATTGAATCTGGTGTTTTTTTGAATGGAAAACTTTTTTCGTCTCAGTATCATAATAAAAGCCTGTCAACTGGTAAGCATTAGGTGTCATTGAAATGCGATTTGTCCCAAAAATAGCTTCTACATTTGGATATTTTTGGGCTATTTGCTCCAAAAAGTTTTCTGAATTTGACTCATCTGCTATTTCAATATCCATAAAATGTTTCGCATCTAATTTATTCGCAGATAAAACATCTACATATGGTAACACTTTTACAAATGCCTGTTTTGCTTCTTCTTGACTCCATAAGCCACTACGATAATTCATATCAAATACAACTTTAATTCCTTTAGATTTAGCAAATTTTATTAATTCTAATAAATATTCATGCCAAAATTTACTTAGCCCCAGAGTGATGCCAGTCGTATGAAAAATATCGATTCCATCAAATAGACTCTCCAAATCCCATTCTCGTTCCTTCATATTAGCAATTTCAGAAAAAGCTCGATCATAAACAACAGTACTAGCTCTTAAATCTGAACCAACCTCAACATAATAACTTCCTAACCTACCACTACCTTTGGAAATAATATATTGAGTATCGACACCTACCGCATTTAATTCATAATAAATATTTTGAGCTAATTCATTAGCGGGTACTTTGGTAGCATATCTGACCTTATTTCCTAACATTGCTAAATTGTGAGCAACATTCGCCTCTGCTCCACCAAAAACAACTCGTAATTCTGATAAGTGTCGCAGGCGTTCATTGGGGGTTGTGGAAAGTCTTAGTAAAGATTCGCCCAGAGTTAACACTTTGACCATTAATTCATCACTCCTCATCATCTTTTTAATTCCATTCATTTCCTTTTTGGAAATTTATCTTTTTATAAAAAATATATGAATTAAGTATACTCAATTGTAAACGCTCTTTCAAGATAATGTATAGAAAAAGAGTGGATTGAGAGATAAAACAAATTTTACCCTTTTTCCACTCTTAATAAAATATGATTAAGATTTACTTCTATTGTGTTGAGTAATTTGGTGCTTCTTTTGTGATGCTCACATCATGAGGATGAGATTCAATTAACCCAGCACCACTCATACGAATAAATTGAGCTTCTTCACGTAATTCACGTAAATTAGCTGAACCAGTATATCCCATTCCGGAACGTAAGCCACCTATCATTTGGAAGACAATATCGGCTACGCTACCTTTATAAGCAACTCGCCCTTCAATTCCTTCTGGAACTAATTTGTTTGCCTCGTTTGTCGATTGGAAATAACGATCACTTGAACCTTTTTCCATAGCAGCTAAGCTACCCATACCACGATACGTTTTAAAACGACGACCTTGATAAATTTCAAATTCTCCTGGAGATTCATCAGTACCTGCTAACATACTACCTAACATGACAGCATGACCACCTGCTGCAATTGCTTTTACGATGTCACCCGAATATTTAATGCCACCATCAGCAATTATCGCTTTATTGTATTCTTTAGCTGCTGACGCACATTCATAAATAGCAGTTAATTGAGGAACGCCAACACCTGCTACGACACGTGTGGTACAAATCGAACCTGGTCCAATTCCCACTTTAACAATGTCAACACCTACTTCAAATAATTCTCTGGTTGCTTCAGCGGTTGCGACATTGCCGGCAATAATCGTAACATCTGGAAAGGCTTGACGAATTTCTTTAATCTTACGAATTACCCCTGCACTATGACCATGAGCTGTATCAATAACTAATGCATCGACTTGTTGTTTAATAAGGGCTTCTGCTCTTTCAAAGGTATCACTTGTAATTCCTACAGCAGCCGCTACTAATAATCGTCCATGTTGATCTTTCGCAGCGTTCGGAAATTCAATTACTTTTTCAATATCTTTAATAGTAATCAGTCCAGATAATTTCCCATGATCATCTACTAATGGTAGTTTTTCAATACGATGTTCATATAATATTTTCTCTGCTGATTCTAAAGATGTTCCAATTGGTGCGGTCACTAAATTATCTTTCGTCATATAATCTCCAATTGGTAAATCATAATCTTCAATAAACTTCATATCACGATTGGTAATAATACCCACTAACAATTTATCTTCCATCGATTTGACAATTGGAACCCCACTGATGCGATATTGTGACATTAAATTTTCTGCTTCCGCTAGTGAATGACTGGGTGTTAAGTAAAATGGATCTAAAATAACGCCATTTTCCGAACGTTTAACTTTACGTACTTCATGTGCTTGATCGCTAATGGACATGTTTTTATGGATAACACCTAAACCACCCTGACGTGCCATCGCAATTGCCATTTTTGAGTCGGTCACAGTATCCATACTTGCACTAATAATCGGAATATTTAGCTTTAAATTAGGAGCTAGCTCCACCTTTAAATCGACATCATTTGGTAATACTTCGCTCTTTGCTGGTACTAATAAGACATCATCAAATGTATAACCTTCTCTAGTAAATTTTGTTTCCCAATTGGACATTTTATACCTCCTCGAGTTTATTGTATTATAGACTATCACTCACGGATAATTTTTTCAAGACTTTTTTATCAAATAAACGAATTTTAATTTAATTTTAATGATTATCTTTCGATTTTGCAAAAACCATTTTCCATTCTATATTGAACATAATCTATAAATTTTTCTTAGCAAATACTTTCATGAGTGGGCAACAAGTTGAAAATTAAATAATTTTCGTTTGTCCACCCCAACATAGTCGAGAGTGATCAGGAAGTAAAAAGGATTCATCGCATGTTTGGATGTCCTTTTCATTCAAGCAAATTTATAGGAAACATCCATATTTTATACTTCTCACCCTCTTCATTTAAATAACAAGATGAGACCAAGCATAAACTTCTGTTTCTGCTTAGTCTCATCATTCATGCGTCTTTAGAATACGCCACCTTTAATATTCAATACTTTTTTAATGTAAAATCGCGCTATCATAGTAACGGCACCTATTGTTAATAAGGCAACAGGCGGTAAAATAGGATTAATGATACTTGGCGCAAAAGCTGTTACTAAACTGACTGCAGCCACCCAACTAATCATTGCTAAAGTTGACATTCCAAAATATTTAAAATATCCTTTTTCTCCCTTAGGTGCATCAGGTTTTGGTAAATTTCTTGCAATTAATAACATTGCAAACCCAGCTACAATATAATTCACAATTAAAGTTAATAAGCCAATCCCAGTAATACTTGGAGTTTTAGAAGTCATCAATGATAAACCGGTCATTAAGGTATAAATCGATCCTAATAATAAGGCTCCGTCAAGTCCAATTTTCCAAGGTTCAGATGGTGTATTGTCATCAACTTTTTCAGTTGGAAAATGTTGTTGTTTAATAATTTCAACACATTCGGTTGGCGTTCCATACAAATGTTTCGCAGTTTGTCCGGTTTTTTGACCTTGAATTAAAGTATCCGCAATTTCATTAATAACCGCTTTAAAAGTAGTTCCCTCTTTATCGATACTGGCCAATTGTTTTTCAACAGATAATAAATATTGTTGATTTTTCTTAGTCATTTGATTAAATGTAGCTAAGTTTATCCCCTGAATAATTGACGATTGATTTTCGTCGGTATCAGCTGATTGTTCTTTATAATCTGATGATAACTCACCATTTTGTTGAACTTCTTCCATTACTCCTGTTGGCTCTAACACTGCCTGGGAGGTGTCTTCAGTGATTGCTTCTGTTACATTTTCTTTCATTTCAGATTCTGACTTTTGATTTAATTTTTCTGTCATCGATTCTTCCTCCATTATACGTTAAAGCGGAAAAGCATAATATCGCCATCTTGGACGACATATTCTTTACCTTCCGAACGATATTTACCTGCTTCACGTGCTTTTGCGACACTTTGATATGACATTAAATCATCGTAAGATAATGTTTCTGCACGGATAAAACCACGTTCAAAATCAGAATGAATAATGCCTGCTGCTTGTGGGGCTTTCATTCCTACTTTAAAAGTCCAAGCTCTTACTTCTTGCTCACCTGCTGTAAAATAGGTTGCTAATCCTAATAAACTATAGGCTTTTTTAATTAGACGATCTAAACCAGATTCCGTCATACCATAATCTTCTAAGAAAATTTGTTTTTCTTCATCATCTAGCTCCGCAATTTCTTCTTCTAATCGCGCACAAACGGGTACAACTTCAGCGCCTTGAGTTTTAGCTAATGCCACTACTTGTGCTAAATATGGATTACCAGTAGGATCAGCTACTTCATCTTCACCAATATTTGCGACATATAACATTTTTTTACGTGTTAATAAAAAGAGGTTACGGACATATGGTAATTGCTCATCATAAAATTCGACGGTATTAGCCAACTGATTGTTTTCTAATGCCTCTTTTAATTTTTCTAAAACTTCCATTTCAGCTACGGCATCTTTATCTTTAGTTTTAGCAATTTTAGCGACTCGAGCCATCCTCTTTTCAACAGTATCTAAGTCAGCAAAAATTAATTCTAAATTAATGGTTTCAATATCGGAAATCGGATCGACTTTTCCGGATACATGAGTAATATTGCCATCATCAAAACAACGAACTACTTGACAGATAGCATCCACTTGTCGGATATGACTTAAAAATTTATTGCCTAAGCCTTCTCCCTTACTTGCTCCTTTAACAATCCCAGCAATATCTGTAAATTCAAATGTTGTAGGAACAGTTTTCTTAGGCCGTACTAACTTAGTAATATCATTCAAACGATGATCGGGCACTTCTACCATACCCACATTAGGTTCAATAGTAGCAAAGGGATAATTTGCGGCTTCTACTCCCGCTTTTGTAATTGCATTAAATAAGGTTGATTTACCAACGTTTGGTAATCCAACGATTCCAGCTGTTAAAGCCATTCTTTCACTCTCTTTCTATTCACTCACTTGTTCTTCATGTTTTTGAAGAATTTTTTTCATTTTTTTCTCAAAATCGCGTCGTGTCATCGTCACAATATGTCCACAATGTTCACATTTTATACGGATATCCATGCCTATACGAATGATTTGCCAACGATTCGTTTGACAAGCATGTGGTTTGCGCATTTCAACGATGTCTAGTTTATCATATACTTTATTTTCCATTCAATGCTCCTATAAATGAATATTTAATAAATCTAAAATTCTGATCAAATCGGACTGAGATAAAAATTCAATTTCTATTTTACCACGGTCCCCCTTTTGATGCACAGTAGCTGAAGTCCCAAAATATTCTTGCATTCTTTCTTCTACTGCTAAAATGTGTGTTGGCTTACTTACTGGCTTATTTTTTTCGTCTTTTTTTTCTGGTTCATCTTTTTTCTCATTTAAACTTTGAACCAATTCTTCTAATTGTCTCACCGTTAACTGATCTTTTACTACTTTTTCTGCAATAGCCACCACTTTACTTTTATCCTTTAAAGCAAGTAATGTTCTGGCTTGTCCCATTGAAAGTGAATTATCATTTAACATTTTTTTTACTGTTTCTGGTAGTGCTAATAGACGTAAATAATTGGCTATATAAGGGCGACTTTTACCCATTCTTTCTGCCACTTCCGCTTGCGTTAATTTCAATTTTTCCATTAACACATTATATGCTTCTGCTTCTTCCATTGGACTGAGGTCTTCACGTTGTAAGTTTTCCAAAACAGCAATTTCAATCATTTGCTCTTCATCAATTTGACGAACAATGGCAGGTATAGTTTCTTTACCAGCTAATTGGCTAGCGCGGACTCTTCGTTCTCCTGCAATCAATTCATAGCCTTTAATAGTTGAACGACGTACTATAATCGGTTGAAAAACACCAGACTGTTTGATTGAATCTGCTAATTCCTGTAAAGCTTTCTCATCAAAATTTTTACGAGGTTGATAAGGATTGCTTCGAATATCAGAAACTTTTAATTCAACGACTACTTCATTATCATTAGGTGTTTCTTCAAAAGTTGAAAACAAGGCATCCATTCCACGGCCTAACCCGCCTTTTTTAGCTTTATTAGCCATTTGCTAAAACCTCCTTTGCTAATTCGGTATACATCTCTGCTCCTCTTGAACGTGGATCATAGTCAATAATTGATTGTCCATAAGAAGGTGCTTCTGATAAACGAATATTTCTTGAAATAATGGTATTATATACTTTTTCTTGGAAATATTTTTTGACTTCTTCAACCACTTCATATCCCAGATTGGTGCGCGCATCTAACATTGTCAGTAAAACACCTTCAATACGAAAATCAGGATTATAGCTACGTTGCACTAAACGAATCGTATTGAGTAATTGGCTTAAGCCTTCCAATGCATAATATTCAGCTTGAACAGGTATTAATATCGTATCACTTGCTGTAAAGGCATTAATCGATAATTGTCCAAGAGAAGGTGGGCAATCTACCAATATAAAATCATATTGATCACGAAGGGGTTCGACCGCATTTTTTAATCTTGATTCACGGTTGGGAACACTCGCGAGTTCTAATTCTGCTGCTGCTAATTGAATGGTTGAAGGTACAATATACAGTCCTGCTCTGGATGTTGGAAGAACACATGATTCCATTGGGATTTCATCGACTAATATCTCGTAAAGACTATTAATAACATCTGCTCGCTCTACTCCTAACCCACTGGTAGCATTTCCTTGGGAGTCTGAGTCAATAATCAAAACTTTTTTCCCTAATGCAGCTAAAGCTGCTCCTAAGTTTACGGTAGTAGTTGTCTTACCAACGCCACCTTTTTGATTACCCACTGCAATCATTTTTCCCATTATGTATTTCCTCCTTTATTTAATTGGTTGTTTCAATGGTTTTCCTGGTTTTCTTGGATATTTCTTCGGCGTCTCCAAGGTTTTTCTTATTTTAATAAAGGTTCTTTCACTCTCTTCAAAAGGCAAAAGATCCTCTACAACTGTTTCTAATTTAGCACCTAAAACAGCAATGGCTTTTTGAGCTTCTTGTAATTCAGTATCCGATTTGGCCGCTTTTAATGCAATAAAATAGCCACCTTTTTTTACTAATGGTAAACAAAATTCTGATAGAACATTCAATGAAGCGACTGCTCTAGCTGTTGCGATATCAAATTGTCCTCTAAATTCAGGATTTTGTCCAAAATCTTCGGCTCTGCCATGTAAAGCTTTAACGTTTTCCAAACCGAGTTTTTCTGTTAGGATTTTCAAAAAATTAATTCGTTTATTCAAAGAATCAATAATCGTAATGTCGAGCTCAGGTTTAATAATTTTCAATGGTATACTTGGAAATCCAGCGCCTGCTCCGACATCTACTAGCTTAATTTGATAATCTGCTAATGGCATTTCCCAAAGTACCATAATACTATCAAAAAAATGTTTGAGGTAGACCTCTTCTTTTTCGGTAATCGCTGTTAAATTAATTTTTTCATTCCACTCAACTAATAATTGATAATATGTTTCAAATTGGTCAATTTGAGTAGGTGTTAATTCAATCCCTTTGTCCTTTAGCATCGCGATAAATAATTCTTGGTTCATCAAAATAACCCCTCTCTTTTCGTGAAACATTTTATGTTCCACACCATTATAACTTTAACTGAAATCAAGATGAATATCAACCTCTTTATTTTATCTATATTCATTTTAAATGTAACTATTTCTTTATTTAAAAGCTAGCTTAACTTTATATTCAAATATCGAAGATTTAAACTACAAAAATAAAGAGTCAACCATCAGTGTTCTTATCCACATAGGAGTGCGATTTAATGATTTAAATAAAAAAATAGAGAGTCAGCAATCTTCAAAATCCTTACTAACTCTCTCATTTTGTAATTTTTCTACTCAAGGTTCAATTGATATCCTTGTCTTTGAACAACACGTAATAATTCCGTTCTCAATTTTGGTGCGGATTGATATTTGGCTACCACTTGATTGGTAAAACTATCTACCCTGCGATTTTTATCACGAGTATCGTAATATTCTTGCATCTTTTGATCATAAGCCGCTAAATCAACTACTATATCATCTCGTTGTGGATACTCATTTTCACCTAATTTTAGCTTAAGATTCATTCTAGGTTTTAATTGTGGTTCATCATCTGGATAACCAAAACCAAGTCCTAATATAGGAAAAGTTAATTCTGGTAAATTAAATAAATTAACAACTGCTTGCGCATCGTTTAAAATACTTCCAAAATAAACAGCCCCCATTCCCAATGCTTCAATAGCATTGGTAGCATTTTGGGCTGCTAAATAACTATCGGCTGCTCCTTGAAAGAAAAAGTCCATTGAACGATAGCTTTCTCCTTGATATCCTTTGGCTTTGGCAATAGTAGCATTACGATAGTTATCAATTACAAAAATAAATAATTCTGGTACTTTTGTAATATAGGCTTGTTTAGTAATTTCAGCTAGCTTAGATCGCTTTTCTTGATCAGTTACTCGAATAATTGAAAAAGCTTGTAATGCATTACTACTAGCGGTTTGATTGATCACTTCTAAAATAGTATTCAATTGTTCTGGCGCTACTTGCTTATCTTTAAAAAAACGAATTGTCCGATGATTTAATTGCTTTTTAATCATTTCATTCATATTCTTCACCTCATAAAATGAGTGTAAACTCTCGCATGTTGAACTGTCAACTACAAGCGCTCCGCTATACTTATAATGTTTTTAATGGTATATTACTTGTATCAGTCATCAAAAATACTATAACAGAGTAGAGAAATTGCGTTAAGTGCTATCAGATGGAATGTTGCTGTTAGACGAAGAGTATACTCGCGGTAATTTCTCGCATTCGCTGCTTAATTGTAGCTCTCTGTCTCAAAGGAGAGTTTTTATGGAAAAAATATTTAACAATAAGCGACATCAATTGTCTGCTTTTCAAATTTCACTCTTAGGAATTATTTTAGGCCTAAGAATCGCATTAGGATTTTTACCGTCAGTGAGAATTGAACCTTTTGTTCAAATTGGCTTTGGTTTCATTGGTGCTGGTTTATCAGGTATTCTATTTGGTCCATGGTACGCCCTTATTATTGGGATTTTCAACGATATTATTGGTGCACTCTTGACCGGCCAAAACTTCTTTTTTGGTTACACACTTAGTGCAGCCGTAGGAGGTTTTATTTATGGTTATGGTTTTTGGCGTCAAAAGATCACTTTAAAACGAGTCTTTTTAGTAGTGCTTGTGATTACTTTATTCGTAAATTTAGGTCTCGGTTCTTTATGGGTTCGGATGATGACTGGAAAAGCTTGGGAAGTATTCATGGGAATGCGTATTATAAAAAATGCTATTTCTTTATTTTTAAATACTGCCATCCTTTATTCCCTATTTAACCATCCGATTATTAAAAAATATATTCAACAATATCAATTTTGACAATCTATCCGGTGACTGATAATTAACATTCAAAAAATGGGACGAGAGTAGACAATAGGTAGAAAATTAGCTGATTTTCGCTTCGTCTGCCTCCCCCGCATATTAAGTGGTCTCAAACTGCGTCTTAATGACTCGTTTGAGACCTTTTATCTTTTATGCTATCAAGTAAAGAACTGAAAACAAACAAAATTTTTAAGTTTTTGACCAGCCTTTATGATAAAATATACCTAACTATTAATAAAGGAAGAAGGCAAAATAATGAAACAAATTGCCATTGTTGGTGGTGGTATTGTTGGATCTACCGCTGCATATTATTTAACGAGGGCTGGTTACCATGTCACACTCTTCGATGAAGGGACAGGTCAAGCTACCAAAGCGGCTGCCGGCATTATCTGTCCATGGTTTAGTCAAAGACGCAATAAACCTTGGTATCATCTTGTGTCAAAAGGTGCTGAATTTTATCGTCAGCTTATAGCGGATTTATCCAGTGATTCATTTAATGTGGCTAACATTTTTGAAGAACAAGGAACGTTACTCATTCGCAAATCAGAAAAAGCCTTGAATCGTGACCAAAAAGCTGCGAAAGAAAAAAGAAAAGACTCCCCAGCTATTCAAGAAGTTAAGACTGTCTGGAATGACAATCTAAAAGATTACTGTCTCCTATTGGAAACAGATTTAAATGCTACGTTTGTGACAGGTGGCGCCCGTGTAGATGGACTTGGTTTAATCAACACCTTACATGCCGCTATTCAAAAATTAGGTGGGACGATCTACTATGAAACAGCTAAATTAAGATCACCCGATACACTCTACTCTCCTTCTTTAGGACAAAAACAATTTCAAGCAATCTTATTAGCAGCAGGAGCTTGGTTACCCAATTTATTAAATCCTTTAGGCTATTCAGTCGATATTCGACCTCAAAAAGGACAGCTCTATACGATTCATAATGATCAATGGCAAAATAATCAATGGCCTGTTATAATGCCCCCAGGAAAAATAGATATTATCCCTAATAAAAAAGGAGAAATTGTGCTCGGTGCTACTCACGAGGATGATCAAGGTTTTGACCTATCCGTTGATGATTCAAAATTAAAAGAATTAACGGCTGAAGCGAAATTATGGATACCTACTATTGATCAATATCAGATTAAATCCACACGTGTTGGAACACGTGCTTATACGTCTGATTATTCCGTTTTAGTGGGACAAGTACCCGAAACCCATACTTTATGGGCCATTTCTGGACTCGGATCATCTGGTCTCACTAGTGGTCCTTATTTAGGATATCAATGGAGTCAATTGATAATGAATGGACAATGGGATATTAATCCCAATGACTACCCTATTGAAAAATATATTACAAAATAAATTTATAATCTTTTTTTATAGTGATTGACATCCTTTTGAAATTATTTCAAATTTATGGTATACTTGACACACATTGAAATTAGGAGGGAAAAATAATGTGGAAAGAGTTTAAAGAGTTTATTGCTAATGATAATATTTTACAATTAGCAACTGCTGTTATTATGGGTACTGCTTTTACTGCAATTATTACTAGTTTAGTTGAAGATATTTTTATGCCAATCATTGTAGCCATCACGGGTCAAGCAGACGTTTCAGGTATTGCTTTAAAAATTGGTAACACTACTTTAGGTGTTGGTAACTTTATTCAAGCTATTATTAATTTTGTTTTAATCGCTGCTTTCTTATTCATGGTTATTAAAGGTTTAGAAAAAGTTCAAAGACCTAAACCTGTTGAAGAAGGTCCGGCTGCACCAACTGAAACTGAATTATTACAAGACATTTTAACCGAATTACGTAAAAAATAATTCTATAAAAAAACGTTGTGAACCATTTTCTGCTTCACAACGTTTTTTATCTTATATTCTTAAAAATTGGCGCATTGAACGACGGGCTCCAAAAATACCTAAAATTATTCCTATAATCAATATGCCGATTCCAATATATAGTAGTAATGGCATCGTTGGTAAAAATTGGATATTTACCATTCCGAAAATTTGTCCTGGTACGCGACGAACAGCTTCGTAAATAGCATAGAGTATACCAAAGGCAATGCCTGCGCCCAAAATACCGATAAAAGCTCCTTCGTAAGCAAAAGGTGCACGAATAAAGCTATTTTTCGCTCCTACTAAACGCATAATCTCAATTTCTGTCTGTCTCGCGAAGATTGTAAGACGAATCGTATTACTAATTAACAAGACCGCTACTACAATTAAAATAGCCGCAATCACAGCGAGAATATAACGTAAGACATCAATCTGCTTAAATAAATTATCTGCTGTTAAGGCACCGTAAGTCGCTTCTGAAACATACTTTAAGTCATTAATTTGATTAGCAACTTGGCTAATGTTGTCAACATCATCTACGTCTACAACGTATACATTTAATAAAGGATTTGCATCGCCTTCATGGAGAGCAAATTCTTCCCCTACATTTTCGATTAAGGCTTCTAGTTCTTCATCTTTAGTCCGATACGTAATCGTCTTAACATGCTGTATCGCTTGAATTTCTTCTTTTAACAATTTTTCATCTTGCTCATTGGCGGCAGCATCAATCATAACGCGAATTTGAATACTGGATTCAATATCTGAAGTAATCTTTTCAATATTGGTTAATAGTAAGACGAGTCCTCCTATCATAAACAAGGTTAAAGCCATTGTAAAAACGGAAGCGGTTGTCATCCAACCATTTCTAAATAAATTCCGGATACCATCACGAACATGACGGAAGAAATTTCTAATGATGATCATCGTATTCCCCCTTATAATCATCGCGAACCAAGTATCCTCGGTTCAATTCTAATACACGATGACGGTAGTCATTAACGAATGTTTCGTTATGTGTTCCCATGATAACAGTGGTGCCTAAATTATTGATATCTTCCAATAATTTCAAAATTCCTAGAGCGGTCTCTGGATCTAAATTACCAGTCGGTTCATCGGCAATTAGAATAGCGGGCTTGTTAACGACTGCCCTAGCAATCGCCACTCTTTGTTGCTCACCACCAGATAATTCTTCTGGTAGCTGATTGACTTTCGTTCTTAAACCTACTTGCTCTAACACTTCATTAACTCGATGCTTAATATCTTTACTTTTCTTACCAGTGACTTCCATTGCATAAGCAACATTTTCATAAACAGTTAGTTTGGGTAATAATTTAAAATCCTGAAAAACAACGCCTACATAACGTCTTAAAAAAGGGACCTCTTTGTCCTTCATTTTAGGCATTTGATATTTACCTACTTGAACGCGTCCTTTCGTAGGAACTTCTTCGCGATAAAGTAATTTCATAAAAGTTGATTTTCCTGAACCACTCGGTCCAACTAAATAAACAAATTCGCCTTGCTCAATACGTAAGGTGATATTGTCTAATGCTTTAATACCATTAGGATATTGTTTCGTTACATTCATTAGTTCTATCATCATTTTCTCCTTTTCAGGTATTTTCTCACCTAGTTTAACATAAAAATATTATTATCTTTTGTCAAACGAGTATCAAATCATTGTCATTCTTCTCGATGATCTTGAATACGCCATTTTAAATAGGCATCAATAAACTCATTTAAATCGCCATCCATGACTGCTTGAGTATTGCCTGTCTCATAATTGGTACGGTGATCTTTGACCATTGAATATGGATGAAAGACATATGATCTAATTTGTGAACCCCAAGCAATTTTACTTTGTTCTCCTTTTAATTCCGCAATTTCTTGGGCCTTTTTTTCTTCCTCCAATTGATAGAGTTTTGCTTTTAATAATTTCATCGCCAAATCACGGTTTTGGAATTGTGAGCGTTGAGATTGACTTTGTGTCACAATGCCAGTTGGAATATGCGTGATTCGGATTGCTGAACTGGTTTTATTAATATGTTGACCCCCAGCTCCCGATGCTCGATAAGTATCAATCCGTAAATCATCTTGATTGATTTCTAATTCAATCGTATCATCAATCATCGGTGTGACTTCAACTGAACAAAACGAGGTGTGTCGACGACTGTTCGAATCAAATGGCGAAATCCTTACTAAACGATGGACACCTTTTTCTGATTTCAAATATCCATAAGCATTATGACCTTCAATTTCCAGGGTCACACTTTTAATCCCGGCCTCTTCACCATCTTGATAGTCTACCATACTGACATTAAAACCATTTTGGTCTGCCCAACGTTGATACATTCTTAATAACATACTACCCCAATCTTGTGATTCGGTCCCACCCGCACCGGGATGAATCTCTAAAATAGCATTAGAGGCATCATGTGGTTCTGATAATAATAATTTCAATTGATAATTCGTTAAACTTTTTTTCAATTGACCTACTTGCTCAATTGCTTCTTCCATTAAATCATGATCATCAGATTCTTCAAATAGTTCGACTGCCATTGAAATCTCTTCAAACTGTCCTTCTAATCCTTTAAAAGTTTGATAAGTAGATTTTGCTTCATTCAATAAACTAATTGTCTTTTGAGCTTGTTCATTATCATCCCAAAAATTGGTGTCCGTCATTTGATGCTCATAATCTGCAATATCGGCTTCTAATGCATCAAAGTCAAAGAGACCCCCTAAAACTATTAATCTGTTTTTCGGCTTCTGTCATAAATTGTTTTATCTCATATAATTCCATCGGTAATTAATATTCCTTTCTTTAAAAAAGAGAGTGGACCAGAAGTTGAAAATCTGTGATTTTCGCTTCTATAGCCCACCCCTCACAGTTGACTCGTTTATAAAACCAGTCCAACCGAACTTTGTTTTAAGTCAGTCAACCACTGCACTTTTAAATTTTTAAGAAGGTCGTGAAAAACATAATCTTAGTATTCTCCATCTATCTTCAAATAATAATATTATTTAATCGCATCTTTTGGTGCTGAACTAGGTGCTGGACGAGCTGCAGGATTATTTACTTGTTCACGTTCCACATTTTGTCTAATTTGAGCCTTCATGACAAAACGTGTGATATCCGCTTCAATTGCAGCAATCATCTCTTGGAATCGTTCATAACCTTCAGTTTGATATTCCGTTAATGGGTTTGTTTGTGCATAAGCACGTAATCCGACACCTTGTCTTAAATGATCCATCATATCGATATGATCTGTCCATTTCGCATCTACCACTTTAAGTGTAATTACTTTTTCAAACTCATTGACTTGTTCCGGTGTTGCTAAGGTTTGAATCTTTTCATCATACGCTTTAGATGCTTTATCGTATAAATAATCAACCAATTGTTTTGGTGATTTACCTTGTAAGTCCGCTAATGAAATTTCGTCTGGATGGAATAATGAATTGTGGGCGAATTCTAATAAGCCTTCTAAATTCCATGTTTTCTTTTCACCTTCAGTAGCATAATCTACTTGGGCTTGAATCGTACGTTTAATCATTGCTTTAATATAAGGTGTTAAGCTACCTTCTTCTTGAATAACTTGTAAACGTTGACCGTAAATAACTTCACGTTGTTCACGCATGACTTCATCATATTCTAGAACGTTTTTACGGGTATCATAGTTATTACCTTCAACGCGTTTTTGAGCTGATTCAACTTGACGTGATAACATCTTACTTTGAATTGCTACATCCTCTTCTTCATCTTCAGTCATATTTAATTTTTGCCAAACAGCTTGAACACGATCTGAACCAAAGCGACGCATTAAGTCATCTTCTAAAGATAAATAAAATTGAGAAGCACCTGGATCTCCTTGACGTCCTGCACGCCCACGTAATTGATTATCAATACGACGTGATTCATGGCGTTCTGTTCCGATGACACATAAACCGCCTATTTCTGTAACACCACTACCTAATTTAATGTCAGTACCACGACCAGCCATGTTCGTTGCAATCGTGACAGCACCACGTTGCCCTGCTTGCATCACGATTTCCGCTTCTTTAAAGTGATTTTTAGCATTCAACACTTCATGTGGGATGCCTTCTTGTGTTAGTAAGCGCGATAAGTATTCACTGGTTTCCACCGCAACTGTCCCCACCAAAATCGGTTGTCCTTTTTCATGGCGTTCCTTGATGTCTTTAACGACTGCGCGGAATTTGGTTTTTAAGTTTGGATATAATAAATCGGCTGCATCATCACGAATAACTGGACGATTGGTCGGTATTGAAACAACATTCATATTATATATCTCGCGGAACTCTTCTTCTTCTGTTTTCGCAGTCCCAGTCATTCCAGATAATTTTTCATACATACGGAAATAATTTTGGAAGGTAATGGTCGCCATTGTTTTAGATTCATTTTCAATTTCGACGCCTTCTTTTGCTTCAATCGCTTGATGCAAGCCATCAGAATAACGACGTCCTTCCATAATACGTCCTGTAAATGGATCGACGATTTTCACTTTACCTTCATCAACTACATAATCAATATCATGAATCATGATGTAGTTGGCACGTAACGCTTGATCAATATGGTGAACTAGAGCCGTATTGTTAACATCATAAAGATTTGGTAAACGGAAGACGCGTTCCGCTTTATCAACCCCAGTATCAGTTAAAGCAATCGTTTTAGAAGTTAAATCAATAGTATAATCTTCTTCTTCTTTTAATCCTTTTGCAAAATAATCAGCACGTGAATAAAGGGCTGTTGAACGACCTGCTTGACCTGAAATAATTAAAGGTGTACGAGCCTCATCAATTAAAATAGAGTCTACCTCATCCACTACCGCAAAATGTAAAGGACGTTGAACCATTTGATGTTTATAAACAACCATGTTGTCACGTAAATAGTCAAAGCCTAATTCATTATTAGTCGAATAAGTTACATCACAATTGTAAGCAGCGCGTTTTTCCGCCGCTGACATACTGTTCAAGTTTAAACCAACTGTTAAGCCTAGGAAACGGAAGACTTCCCCCATCTCCTTTGAGTCACGTGTTGCTAAATAATCGTTAACCGTTACAACGTGAACCCCTTTTCCAGTTAAAGCATTTAAATAAACAGGCATTGTTTCGGTTAATGTTTTACCTTCACCGGTTTTCATTTCGGCAATATCGCCATTATGGATAACAAGTCCACCTTGAATTTGTACCTTATAAGGGAATAACCCTAAAACACGTCTTGCTGCTTCACGGGTCACCGCAAATGCTTCAACGGTAATATCATCAAGGGTCTCACCTTTAGATAAACGTTCTTTAAAGATATTAGTTTGACCACGTAACTCTTCATCGGTCATATCCTTGTAACGTTGTTCTAATTCCATTACTTTATCAGCAATTTTTGCTGTTCTTTTCAATTCTGCTTTGTCATTTTCAAACATATTTTTCAGAATATTCGCCATTAATTCATAGCTCCTTTGTCAATCAATCTTTATCTTTTATAATCTCAATTAAAATTATATATTCACTCTCTCATTATATCATTAAAGCCTTATAAATAGAAACATTTTTTCTATTTTAAACATATCTTAGCGCATCATTTAGCTTTTGGCATTTTTTATGCTTTAAAACAGATTAAATAAAAAAACTAACGATGCCAGCAATCAAATAACCGACTAAAATGATAGGAAAGTAATCTACTGGTTTACCCATAGAGTGGGTTTTACCTATATTCATCACATCATGATGATTTTGACCAAATAAAATTATAAATGATAAAATGAGACCGATAAAATAAGCCATTGGTACGTTAAGAACCAGAATTAGCCCTATTATCATAGCGAAGATAAATGTCACAATTTTCTTTTGACTTTGATGCATAAAATCCTCCTAATCTTCATTATCATTTTAAATTATAACATAAGAAAAGGATGGAAAACGAATGAACTCCTATGAATTCTTTCGTTTTCCCATCCTTAATTAGTTAATTTACTTACATTGAAGCTGTTTCAATTAAACCATAACGTCCATCTTTACGACGGTAAACAATGTTAATTTCATCTGTTTCAGCATCAGTGAAGATAAAAAAGTCATGTCCAAGCATATTCATTTGTAATACTGCTTCTTCACTGTCCATTGGTTTTAAATTCACACGTTTTGAACGCACAATCTCTAATTCAGTTTCTGATTCTGGTTTTACATCTTCTGCAACAAATTGTGTTGCTAATCCATCAAATCCACGTTCTCTAGATTTGCGATGAATTTTTGTTTTATATTTGCGTACTTGTCTTTCTAATTTATCCACAACTAAATCAATACTTGCATATAAATCTGGAGTGGTTTCTTCTGCACGCAATACTAAAAATGATAGTGGAATCGTTACTTCAGCCTTTGCAGTTTTATCAGGATAAACTTTTAAATTAACATACGCTGTTGCTTCAGGTACATCATCAAAGAAACGTTCTAATTTTGAAACTTTCTTTTCTGCATAATCTCGTATTGCTTTAGTAACCTCAATATTTTCTCCACGAACATTATACGTAAACATATAAATCCCTCATTTCATATAAAGTTACAATGAGTAAATCCATCATTTTGATTCCGCTAAAAATAGAAGCATTCTTCTCAATGATTTCTTTTACTATTGTTAAAAAGCATTGGCTAGCTTTTAACATATTATACCACATTTTTATTTTTTTTGGAAACGTAATCAAATATTTTATTGTATAGTTTCAAATATTTTCATAATATTATTGCTTATATTAAACTGTCACGTGCCAGAGTAAGACTTAAACATCGTTCAATTGAATGTTGAAATAACAATTCTTTCGCTCTAATTAAGGTGGTTCCCGTTGTATAGACATCATCCATGATTAAAATATTTTTTGTCTCTAACTTTTCTTTGTTGATTATAAAGGGTTGTACTAAATTCAATCGTTCTGTTTTATTTTTCTTAGCCTGACTTTGCCCTAGCTGATTTATATTATAATCGAATAATTCTTGATAAGGAATACCGGCTTTTTCAAACAATACCTGGATTTGATTAAAACCTCTTTTTTTATAATTTTGTGGTGAACTAGGCAAATAAGTCCATGTATAATTTGAGTATTGATAATAGTATTCTTTCATAATTGGTACCATGACTTGTGCTTGTCTTATGTCTCCTAAATATTTATAATCACGAATCCAATCTTTAAAAAAATCGTTATATTCAAAAATAGAACGATGATTTAAATAGTGTTCATCATATAACTTTAACCATTGTTGGCAATCGAAACAAATTGTTTCATCAGCTTTTATTAGCGGATGTTGACAGTAGCGACAGACTTCTTTAGTAGCACATTTTTTAAATTTTGACTGACAGCTTTCACAGCATGATGGCCAATCAATGGTAGTAAAACTCCAAATTTGTTGCCAACTTAATTGTGAGCGTAACGGTTCTTGGCATCTTAAACAATGAGTTATTTCATCAATCATTAAGCAGTCCCATCTTTCTAGCAAGACGATTCATTTTTCTAATATTATGTCGTGCTTTAATCATCGATAAACTAATACCATAATGCGCATACCATAGTGCTCCGGTAGGATAATTCGGTTTTCGGCCTACTCGACCACTCATTTGAATAATCGCTGAGCTACTATATGCTCGGTCCTCACTGCCAATGATCATTACCTGGCAATTTGTAAAAGTCACGCCTCTTTCTAAAATCGTGGTACTGATTAAAGTTGATAATTCTCCTTGTCGTAACTGGTGAACTTTTTCTTTGCGAAAATTATCTTTCGCATGAACAACAGCCATTTTGTTAGCGAGTGCTTCTGCTTGTAGCCATTCATATAAAGCTTCAGCTAAAAGAATATCTGGCATAAAGATCAATTTTACACCCTTTAATATTAAAAATTGTTTTATTTTAACCATTAAGGGTCCTGATGTTTTTTTGGACTTTATTTGTTGACGCCAATCCCCAATCCAAATAAATTTCGGTTCTGGAAGTGGATAGCGATGATAACGCGCTGGTAAAATCGTTCTTTCAGCCTTTTTTTGTCTAATTAACTTCTCAATATAACTATCTGGTGTTGCTGTTAAATAAATTAATTTCCCTTGCTTTTTCAAAGCATTTTTGACCGCAAAATGTAAGCTATCATCTCCTGCTAAGGGAAAGGCATCCACTTCATCAACAATAATTAAATCAAAAGCATGATAAAATTTCCATAATTGATGAGTGGTCGCGATGACAATTCGAGTATAATGATAGGCTTCTGTCATGGTCCCATGAAGTGTGATAACTTTTACGCTCCTAAAAGCTTCTTGTAGACGTGGTGCCAATTCTAAGCATACATCAATTCTAGGTGAAGCCATCGCTACTCTGCCACCTTGCTGTAATACTTTCTCGATAACTTTAAAAATCATTTCTGTTTTTCCCGCGCCTGTAACAGCTTGAATAATATGGATTTTTTGATACTGATGAAGCTTATTACACATAGCTGTTGATGCTCGATGTTGTTCATCAGAAAGTTGCCCGTGCCAAGTAAGGAGTGAACTATCGTCAACTTGATGTTGATAGGCTGGAAAACGGTACAAAAATTCTGCTGAACTTATTCTTCCTAATTGTAAACAATTTATACAATAAACGCTCTCTTTATTAAGTTGTTTAAACTCTGTTTGATTCCCACAGCGCTGGCATTGCCAATGATTGCTCTTTAACTTTATTATAGCTGGGATTTTTTCAAAAAGAGTCACTTGGTGTTCCAACTCTGATGCCAACAATTGAGATTTTTCTAAATCAGACACACTTAATTGTCTCCCGGCTAACGCTAATTCCATTTTTTTCACCTTCTTTATAAGTAAATACGTGAAAAAAATAAAAACTCTTGAATCAATGAATGATTTCTTCATTTCATCGAGACAAGAGTTTTATCTTATTTAGTTGTATATTTTTTTACTTCAGGAAGTACTTTTTCGCCCAATAAGGTAATCGTCCGTTTAACTTCTTCAAATGGCATGCCACCAAAATCAATTTGTCCAATATAGCGAGTCATTCCCAATTCTTCATACTGTTTAATTAATTTTTCTACTACCAATTCCGGGCTTCCGACATTAATGACTGAATCAAGATTTTTAGCTTTTTCAAATTGATTTCTCTCAATTCCTTGTTCATTCACCGTAATGGAACCTTCATTGACAAATGGATAGTAATCATCAATTGCTTGTGATGTGTCTGGTCGCACAAATAAGTAGCTTGCAACAGCTAATGGGTACTGACTTGGTTCAAAGCCTTCATGATTTAGCGACTGACGATATTGGTCAATTAATAATTGATAATGTTTTAAATCCCCACTAAAGTGCGACACATAAATTGGATCCCCCGCCTGACCAGCCTGTTTAGCTGACTCTAAGCTGCCGCCAACAGCACGCCAAATCGGTAATCCTTGTTTCTGAAGAGCACGGGGTAACACAGGGACATTATTTAAAGGTGCACGATGTTCACCAGTCCAGTTAACAATCTCACGTTGATTGATTAATTTTAAAAGTTCAAATTTCTCATTAAATAAGGCTTCGTAATCAGCTAATTCAAATCCTAATGTCTCATAAAGACCCGTCCGAGCAGACCTGCCACATACCAATTCCATTCGACCATCCGACAATAAATCAATGGTTGATGCGGCTTCGTATACCCGTACCGGATCAGCTACGCCTATAATGGTGGCACCTGAAGCTAAGCGAATCGTTTTCGTACTTTGAGCAATCGCACTTAAAATAATTAAATGAGCTTGGCTAATAAAATTACGTTGATGAGATTCTCCTACTTGAAAAATATCAAAACCAGCTTGTTCGGCTAATTGTGCCATTTCAATGATATTTTTAATCCGTTCTTGTGGCGTAATCAATTGTTTGGTATGAGGGTTTACAACATGTTCTCCTAAAGTATATAAACCTAATTCTAATCCTGTGGACACACAATCCCTCCTAAGTATCTAATCCATTTAAAATGATGCTTTTATTTACCTTTTCATCATACCTTAAAGTGGTAAAAAATTCTACCGCTAGCTAAAATATAAAGATAAAAAATAAAAAAGGAATGAGAGTGAAGTAATAAAACTAACTTACCTTCAACTAACCCACTCCCGAACTAAACAGCTCTATGCAATTCTTATAAGTTCAACATGAAGATCATGAGTCGTTTACTATGACGAGGATAGAAAGAGCATTAGAAATTATGATGTTAATTCAGCGCTGTTATATATTATAAATAATTATCAATATGTGGAATAATGGCAATACCTTTGGTTCCTCGTCCCGTATGAGTTCCTACGACAGGTCCCAAAGCGGAAACCGAAGACGTAATTTCTGGATGCTCAGCAACAATTTGCATCTCTACCTTTTTAATTTCATCATAAACATCGGCATGAGCAAAAGCAATACTAATCCCTTTAGGATATTTTTCGAGTGCTTCTTGAACTAATTCAGACCACCGCTTAAATACACGTTTATTGGTTCTAATTTTTTCAAACAAAACAATCTTACCATCTTGATCAAAATAAAGTAATGGTCGTATTTGTAATACTCCACCTAAGAGGGCACTTGTAGCACTTAATCGGCCCCCTTTTACTAAGTTGGTTAAATCTTCAACCATTAAATAAATACGACTTTCATTACCCAACCAATTTAATTTATTCGCAATGAGTGAAGAGTCTTCTCCTTGATCAATCATTTTTAAAGCCGCTCTTACTAGACCTTCCATCGTCACAGAAGCTCCCTTGGAATCAATACAATAGGCTTGTATTTTATCTTGATACTCACTGGTAACCATTACCGCGGTTTGATAAGTACCACTAATCCCAGCTGATAAATGAATACAAAAAACGGTTTGATAACCCTCAGCTACTAATTGATCAAGCAATTCATAATATTTACCTACTTGTGGTTGCGATGTGGTAGGTAGTTGATTTTCTTTACTTAAACGATCATAAAATGATTTTAATTGTGCTGGCGCACAGGTATCATTGATGACAGTGCCATCACTAAAATTAACTGTTAAATCAATTGTATAAACATTTGTTAGTGAATTTAATTCGTCAGACAGATAGCCTACACTATCGACAATTAATGCAGTTTTCATTGATTACCTCCTCTTCATAATTTATTTTTTATTGGAATATAGACCGTGTCTTCACCAACATTTTTCCAAGTCAGTTGTCCATTAAATAATGAAATTAACTCTTCTTCTACTGTTTTAACACTTTCGATATTAACAGCTAATTGATAGTTGACTTGGTCGGTATATATTGTATCAAGAATAGTAATAGGATGCTCGGTTTTATTGAGAAAATAATTAAAAGTATCTACTGAAGGGTATCCAATAATTAAAGAAATCCGCATTTGACTTATATTAGCGACGATTTCTGCCTCTTTTAAAGCTTCACTTACTGAATTACCATAAGCCCGAATTAATCCGCCAGTTCCTAATTTGATACCTCCAAAATAGCGAACCACCACAGCCAATATATTAGTTAGCTGATGATGCTTTAACACCTCTAACATGGGTACCCCCGCCGTGCCACTAGGTTCACCATCATCACTCATTCTTTGAATGGAAAAATCTTCCCCTATGACAAAGGCTGAACAGTGGTGATTCGCTTTATGATGTTCTTTACGAATAATTTTCAAATTTTCTTCTACTTCGCCCTCAGACTCAACTGGGACCAAGTAAGTTATAAAGCGTGATTTTTTTATTTCCATTTCAAAAACAAACTCTTTTAAAATAGTACGAAAATTCTCGGACAATTGATCCCTCCTAATTAATTGCATCAGGAATTATCGCCATTCCTTTGACACCGTTTCCGCCGTGTACGCCTACTACCGGTGTCAAATAACCTATGCCAAAGGATTTTATTTGAGGAAATTTCTTTTTCATCTTTTCTTGAACAGCTGCGACCGCTTCATAAGCGTCTCCATGAGCAAATCTTAAATGGATGCCATTAGGAAACTTTTGCAATGCATTTTCAACAATTTCTTCCCAACGCTTATAAACTTTCTTTTCGGTTCTAATTTTTTCAATCACTTGAACTGCTCCCGTATCAGTAAATTCTAATAACGGTTTTATTTGCAGCAAGGATCCTAAAAAAGCATTCGCAGATGATAAGCGCCCTGATTTGACTAGGTTATTCAAATCTTCAATCACCATATAAATATGAGATTCTTCTGCTAACCAATTTAATTTTTCATTAATCTCTTCAAAAGTAAGTCCCATATTTTGCATCTCTAACGCCTGTTCTAACATATTTTCAATTACAACAGAAGTCCCTTTTGAATCAATCGCTGTGACCTTTAAACGATCTGAATATTCGTTTAAAACCATTTGCGATGTTTGAAAAGTGCCGCTTAACTGACTAGACAAATTAATAACAATAACTGCTTGGTAATTATTTGCTATTAATTGATCCATTAATTGATAATATTCACCAAGTGACGGTTGAGCAGTAGTGGGTAATTGCTTTTCTTCCTTTAAACGTTGATAAAAAGCTTTTACTTTTGAATTTTCTGTTGAATCCTCATAGACATCGCCATTCGAAAAATTAATCGTTAAATTTAAAACATTGACATCTGGATGTTGTTTTAATTCATCTTTTAAGCCAGCGGTACTGTCTACGATATAAGCTATTTTCATTCTATCATCCTTTCCTATTTATTTTGTTTAGACAATTTATTCATTGTTACCATTAAAATAATTAAAATGATTCCGGTTACGATTAACCAAATTACTCGATAATTAGGCCATATATGTGAAAAGATTGCAATTAAAGAAAAGATTATCGTGATACAAATCATTGATAAAACCACTTGTCTCTTTGAAAAACCAAATCTTAACAATCGATGATGTAAATGCTCGCGATCAGCTTGACCAATCGGTTTATTCGTTAAAAATCGTCTCATCATCGCATAACTTGCATCAAACAATGGAACCATATAGATTAAAACAGGTACTATTAATGAAAATAAACTAGCATTTTTCAAATTTGAAACCGATAAAGCAGCATACATGAAGCCAATAAATAAAGCCCCAGTATCCCCTAAATAGATTCTTGCCGGTACCCAATTAAAGGGTAAAAAGCCTAAAATAGCACCTGTTAATAAGATTAACATTGTCAGGAAAGCCATTCTAATGGATAAACTAAAAAAGTAAGTTGTAATAATTAAGGTAATTAAACTCACAATGGATACTGAGCAAGCTAAACCATCAACGCCATCAATCAGATTTACCGCATTAGTCACCGCATAAATCCAAATAATCGTAGCGGAATAGGATAATATTTCAAAAAATAATGGGCTAGCTTCAGGTAATAATGCTGAAGAAAATTCAATGCCAGCTTTAAAATACAATAGATTAGCAGCTAATAGAATCCCAATTGTTTTTTGTATCGGATTTAATTCAATTGTATCATCAATAATCCCCACGATTAGGATGACAATCGAGGCAATGAACAACCAAAATTGATTACTTGACGACAATAATTGGGGAATTGTGAAAATAGACCCGATCCAAAAACTTAAAAAGATGGCAATCCCACCATAACTGGCAACTTTTTTTTGACTCTCTTGAATTTGATGTGGGTCCTTATCGAGCCACTTTTTTCTTTTAGCAATATGTAATAGTACAGCTGTTAGTACAAAAGATAAAAGAGTTACTTGTAAGAAGGCCGTTCCTATTTGGCTTAGCATCTCACTGTCTCCTTTCTACCAACTTATTAATTTTTCCAAAAATCATCGAAAATGGTAATAGGTAAATGACGTTTATGTTGCGATTTAAGGTACCATTTTTCGATTGTTGCTGCGTCTTGTTCTGGTACTTCTTTACCAGTTAAATAATCATCAATGGCTTGATATGTTACCCCTAAAGCAACTTCATCAGCAATCATCGGTTTATTTTCTTCTAAATCCGCTGTGGGAACTTTTAAATATAATCGTTCTGGTGACTGAAGTTCTTTCATTAATTCACGTCCTTGGCCTTTAGTTAAGCGCCATAATGGTGTGATATCAGCTGCGCCATCGCCAAATTTGGTATAAAAGCCGGTTACGGCCTCCGCGGCATGATCGGTACCAATCACTGCCCCAGCCATTTGCCCGGCAATCGCATACTGGACAATCATTCTTTGACGAGCCTTAATATTTCCTTTATTGTAATCACTAATCTCTAACGGATTCATTTCCAATGCTTTAACCATCGCATCGGTGCTCTCTTTAATATTAATGGTCATGATTTGATCAGGTTGAATAAATTCAAGCGCCGCTATAGCATCCGCTTCATCATTTTGAATCCCATAAGGTAGACGAACTGCTATAAATTGATAACTTTCATCACCGGTTTCTGCTCTGATTTCTTCCATTGCTAATTGAGCTAAACGACCGGCTAGACTTGAATCTTGTCCACCACTAATTCCTAAAACATAAGTTTTTAAAAATGGGTGTGCCATTAAATAGTCTTTTAAGAAATCAATGGTTCGTCTCACTTCTTGCTTTGGGTCGATCGTAGGAGCAACATGCAAAGCTCTAATAATTTCCTGTTGTAAAGGACGCATTATTGATCACCTTTTTCCATTTTTTTAACTTGACTGTCGATTTTCGAACGAATATCTTTAATGCTAGCCATTTTTTCATCATATAATTTTTGAGATAAATCGACTGGATATTGTTCAGGGTTTAAAATCCGTTTGTATTCATCCCATAATGCATGGATTGATTTATTAGCATAGTCTTTCACTTCAGATAATGAAGGAACTTCATATACTAACTCACCCTCCTTAAACACCTCAACTAATAATGGCTTAGCAGTAAAGTCTTTAACTGTCTTATTGATATAAGTGTGTACCGGATGGAACATAAAAAGTTCATCTAATAAATCGGGACGTTCATCAATTAAAGCAACATAATCGCCTTCGGATTTACCATCACGATTACGCGTAATACGCCAAACTTGTTTCACACCTGGAGTCGACATTTTTTCAGCATTACTTGAAATTTTCATTGTTGGTACCATTTCACCATTTTCATCTTCAATGCTGACTAATTTATATACCGCTCCTAATGAAGGTTGATCAAAAGCAGTAATAATTTTAGTCCCAACACCCCAATCATCAATTTTTGCCCCTTGCATTCTTAAGTTAAGAATCGTTTTTTCATCTAAATCGTTCGACGCAATAATGTGAGCATCTGGGAAACCTGCCTCATCTAGTTGTTCACGAATCTTTTTGGATTGATAAGCCATGTCACCAGAGTCAATTCGAACTCCTAAGAAATTAATTTTATCCCCCATCTCACGGGCTACACGGATAGCAGTGGGCACACCTGAACGCAATGTATCATAAGTATCCACTAAAAATACGACATTTTTATGTGATTCGGCATATTTTTTAAACGCGGTATATTCATCACGATAGGCCTGTACTAAAGAATGAGCGTGAGTACCGGAAACAGGAATACCGAATAATTTTCCAGCACGAACATTACTAGTCGAATCAAAGCCTCCAATATAAGCAGCACGCGTGCCCCATATAGCTGCTTCCATTTCTTGAGCACGACGAGTTCCAAATTCTGATAATTTATCATTCTCACCAATCACACTACGCATACGAGAGGCTTTAGTGGCAATCAATGTTTGGAAATTTAAAATATTGAGTACCGCAGTTTCAACGATTTGACATTGACCTAAAGGCCCTTCAATTTGAATTAAAGGTTCGTTTGCAAAACATAGTTCTCCTTCAACCAAACTTCTCACGGTACAAGTAAATTTGAAATCACGTAAATAATCTAAAAATTCCTGTGGATACAAGTCTAAGCTTTCTAAATATTCAATATCGGTTTTTGAAAAACGCAAATTACTTAAATATTGAACAATTCGTTCTAATCCTGCAAAAACAGCATATCCATTTTCAAAAGGATTTTTTCTAAAATAGGCTTCAAATACTGCATGACGATCCGCTGTATTGTCATCCCAATACGTTTTTAACATATTTATTTGATATAGGTCAGTATGTAATGATAAACTATCATCCGTATAATTAAACATAATATACTCCTTCATTATTAACGTCAATTTAATCTTTATTTTGACTTTTACTTTTGTTCATTATACCACATATAATTAGTCAAGTTCCATGGAGAGCCTTAGTTTCTATAGAGAAAGCCTTGCTAAAAATTTTCAATTACACTTAATTTTTTATCTCGATTGGTTTGTATATTAAATTATTATTGAGTTATCATTAAATAACCCCCCCTTACTCCCGACGATTGATACTTCATCGTCTACCGCAAATATTAACTGCCAAATTAGCCAATGCTTTTGAGTTTCGAGTAGGAGAGTGTCAACTAGAAGTAGAAAATTAAATAATTTTCGCTTCGTCGGCCTACCCCCGCAAAGTTGAGTAGGTCTCAAACAAGTCGTTAAGACGCCATCTGAGGCCACTCAATCACTGCGCTTTTAATGAATAAGCACAAATTTGACTGAATTTTTCAAATTTATGTTCAATCTTGTTAAGACGCCATTTGAGATCACTCAACCACTGCGCTTTTAATTAATGAATAATAAACTTAACTAAATTTATCAAGTTTATGCCCAGTCTCAGATGCGTTAGAAGGAGCGAACTTAAACTGCCAAGTTAATGCCAATGTTGGACGCACTGAAAAAACCTTTCAAACTTCGTAAATTGGTTTGAAAGGTTTTAATAATGGATTAACTGTTTAACTCAAATTAATCCAAAATATTGAATTTTTCGCTAAATAATGGACTGACAGAACGATTTTCATGGATACGACGAATGGCTTCTCCCACTAACTGACTAACGGAAATAATTTCAATTTTATCAATTCTCTTTTCTTCCGGTAAGACAATTGAATCGGTAATAATCACTTTTTCAACTGGCGCTGCTTCTAATTTTTCTTTTGCATTGCCTGATAAAATAGCGTGAGTACAACAAATATAAACTTCTTTAGCACCTTTTTCTTTTAAGGCATTGGCGGCTAAAGTAATAGTTCCAGCTGTATCAATCATGTCATCAATAATAATACATTTTTTACCTTCAACATCCCCAACGATATTCATGATTTCCGCAACATTTGGACGTGGACGACGTTTATCAATGATCGCAATCGGAGATTTTAAAAATTCTGCTAATTTTCTAGCGCGAGTAACACCACCATGGTCAGGGGAAACGACTACACAATCATCCCCATGTAAATTATTTTCTAAGAAATAATTTGCTAATAAAGGTGCTCCCATTAAGTGGTCCACTGGAATATCAAAGAACCCTTGAATTTGAGCTGCATGCAAGTCTAATGCTAAAATACGAGAAGCTCCGGCCATCGTTAACATATTCGCTACTAACTTAGCTGTAATCGGCTCTCTTGATTGGGCTTTGCGGTCTTGTCTCGCATATCCATAATAAGGAATTACAATATTAATTGTTTTTGCACTTGCACGTCTTAAAGCATCAATCATAATCATTAATTCCATTAAATGATCACTTACTGGGAATGAAGTCGATTGGACGATATAAACATGATCCCCACGAACACTTTCTTCAATATTTACTTTAATTTCACCGTCAGAAAAATGAGAAATTGTTAATTGTCCTAATTCAATTCCTACTTCTTCTGCAATTTTTTCTGCTAAGGGTCTATTTGAACTTAATGAAAAAATCTTCAACTTTGGATCTTTATAATGTACTTTTGTCACGAAATGAACCTCCAATTAATTTTGATCTATTTTCTGACGCTTATTTTTTTTGTAATTTTTCCCAATAGCCTGGAATATTTTTTTGTTCAGATCTTGAAATGACTAATGATTCTGATTCAACATCTTTAATTACCGTTGTGCCGGCCGCAACAAATACTTTTTCGCCAATATTAACAGGTGAAACAATATTCGCATTACATCCAATAAAGGCATCTTTTCCAACATGTGAACGATGTTTATGTTTACCATCATAATTCACAAAAATAGTACCGCATCCCACATTAATATTTTCTTCTAAATCAGCATCCCCGATATAAGTTAGATGACCTGCTTTGGTTCCTTCACCAATCGTACTATTTTTTACTTCTACAAAGTTTCCAATATGGACATTTTTATCCAACTTACTATTTGGACGAAGATGAGCAAACGGTCCAATCGTCACGCCTTCTGCAACGACTGATTTTTCAATAACAGATTGGGTAATTTCAACATTATCTGCGATTTCACTATCTACTATTTCACTATTTGCACCAATTACACAGTCAGAACCAATGACAGTATTTCCTTTTAACATGACACCTGGCTCAATAATGGTATCGTTGCCGATTTTAACACTCGCTTCAATAAAAGTGGTGGCTGGATTCACAATTGTGACACCATTACGCATATGCTCTAAATTAATTCGTTTAGTCATTAATCCATTGGCTTGGGATAATGCTACACGATCATTAACTCCTAATGCTTCTGACATATCATCCATAATATAAGCGGAAATTTTACCGCCTTCAGCCTTAATCAATTCAATCACATCTGGTAAATAATATTCACCTTGAGCATTATCATTTTTGACATTTGCTAGAGCTTTAAATAAGGCTTTATTATCAAAAACGTAAGTACCTGTATTGATTTCTGTAATTTTTAATTCGGATTCTGAAGCGTCTTTTTGTTCGACAATTTTTTCAACATCTTCACTCGTAGAACGTACGACACGCCCATAGCCCGTTGGATCTTCAGCAATAGCAGTTAAAATAGTAGCACTTGCTTGATTTTCAGAATGATATTTAAATAGGTAATTTAAAGTGTCACTTGAAAGTAACGGCGTATCTCCACAAATAACCAATGTTTGTCCTTCTAAATCACCAATTAAATCTTTAGCTTGTAGGACCGCGTGACCCGTCCCTAATTGTTCTTCTTGCAATGCGTACTTAGATTGTTCACCTAAAACTTCTTTAACTGTTTCAGCACCATGGCCAACAATTGTAACAATTTCATCTACACCCGATGATTTCACTGAATTTACCACATGTTCCACCATCGATAAGCCACATACTGGATGCAATACTTTGTATAATTTTGACTTCATCCTGGTTCCTTTTCCGGCTGCTAGAATAACAGCTAAACGATTTTCCATCAAAACACTCCTCTGTGTATTTCTTACCACCTAATTATAGCATAACAAGAACAGAATATTGATAAAAAAACTGCATTTACTCAAAAAAAGTTCCAAGTTCTGATTGAAGTTCAAAACGTGATTCTTCTTTATTATAAACGATCTCGACCTTTAATAAAGAGTCATAATTCGGGATGGGTTCATGGTCTCGATACGTACTCTCGACAAACACGCAAATACCAACAGTTTTACAATCAAATTCTTCAATTAAATTCATTAAACCAATCATTGTGCCACCATTTCGTAGAAAGTCATCAATGATTAATACTTTACTTCCTGCTTTTAAACTCACTTTTGAAAGTTCCATTTTAGAAACTCTTTGGTGAGACCCTGACACATAGTTAACAGAAATAGTAGAACCATCCATCTCAGAAGAACTTCTACGAACAACTACATGTGGAACATTTAAATATTTAGCAACCGCAACACAAAGTCCAATTCCTTTAGTTTCAATCGTTACGACAGCATCAATCTCTTCTCTTTGATATTTAACAGCAATTAGTTTCGCAATATTATCTAATAACCTCGGATCTTGTAATAAATCCGCCAAATATACATAATTTCCGGGTAAAATTCTCTTTCCTTCGGTTAATCTTTGACGAATTTCATCCATTAATTCATTTGTCTTAACGTCTGAATAAGCCGGTCTAAAAATCATGCCGCCTTGAACACCCGCTATTGTTTCAATGACACCAATCTCTGTTTCTTCAAAAATCCCTCTAACAAAATCAATGTCTTCACTGATGGAAGATTTAGCAGAGTTAAAATAATCAGAAAAATATGATAAACCAATTAATTCATTTGGATGAGTCACAAAATATTGACTAATATATACAATCCTCTGATTGCGTTTCATTTTATTCGACATTGTTGCCATAAAAAAACCTCCAGTCTCTTAATAAATCTATTATAGCAAAAAAACAAATGATAGCTAGCAAATAAATGTTAATGTTCGTGAAAAATAATAAAATTAACCAAGTTTCAATAAGTAAAAAACTTGCTCAACCCTCAAAGTGCATAAAAATTACTAAAAATATTCATCTGTCATAGAGGCGAAATTCAAGCTCCACAACATTACTTGACATAGAGCAAATAAAAATAGACTAAAAATTCATAGGCATACAAAAAACCTTAGCGCTACCAAGCAACTAAGGTCTTCAAAACTAATGTCGTTATAAAAAGATGCCGATGGTCGGGGTCGAACCGACACGCCCGTGAAGGCACAGGATTTTGAGTCCAGCGCGTCTGCCAATTCCGCCACACCGGCCTAATTGTAAGGCGGTAACCGGATTTGAACCGGTGATCGAGGTTTTGCAGACCCATGCCTTACCACTTGGCTATACCGCCATATCTTTTATAGTTATGCTTCTATTTAAATTAAAAAAACTGGGGTAGCTGGATTCGAACCAACGAATGACGGAGTCAAAGTCCGTTGCCTTACCGCTTGGCTATACCCCAATAATATAAAGAGGCGACTGAAGGGAATCGAACCCTCGAATGTCGGTGCCACAAACCGATGCGTTAACCACTTCGCCACAATCGCCATTATC
>NZ_FUWO01000012.1:51072-68300 GCF_900167405.1 Globicatella sulfidifaciens DSM 15739 | reverse complement strand
AAAGCCATGCTTCAAAATAGAGTTATTAATATTTTTTTGATGACAGCAGGGGCAAGCCACTGGGTCATAAGAAAGCGTGGCAGATACTGTCTGGTAAAGGACACCGTTCAATGTGATGGCATCTTGATCCAAACATCCTTCAATAAAAGTGATATTAGGGTCTGTTATTTCAAGTAATTTTCTGATATCATTTGAGTAGGTCATGTGAGTTCCTCTTTTCTAATAGTTTAGTCGCTAATTAGATTATATCGGAATTCCATGACTTTTTGTATTGATTTAAAAAAGGTGTGAATAAACAGATTAATTTCTGTTCACCCACACCAAAAAGTATAGAGCCTAAAATTGATGCTAAGTTAATTGCTCTTATGCTTTCTTCCAGTGATGCTAAACCCCACTTGGATTTATCTTATCATGTTACGGAGCTTAAGTCACTTACTAGATATCGTTCTAGGCTTAAAGAGCAATTAGCTAGGCTCAAAATCTCGCTTGCTAGAATCATTGAGATTGTGTTTCCAGAGCTTGAGAATTGCGTTTACTCGATTAATCAAAAATCTACTATGGCTCTTCTCTATGAGTTCCCTTCAAAGGAATTAATCGCAAATGCTCATCTTACTAGACTTTCTAATCTCCTTAAAGATAATTCTAGAGGAAAATATTCTAAGGACAAGGCGTTAGAATTTAGAAATGTTGCTAGCAATTCTATTGGAACTAGTTCTGATGCAAGTAGCTTTGAGCTTGTTCAAACGATTGATATGATTAATTTCTATTCTTCTAAAATTTATGAACTAGATGCTAAGATAGAAGATATTATGATTGAATTAAACTCTCCTATTTTATCTATCCCTGGTATTTCTTACAATCTTGGTTCTATTATTTTAGCTGAGATTGTTGATATCAATAGATTTGATACTCCTGCTCAGTTACAAGCTTTTGCTGGCCTTGATCCAGCCACTCATCAGTCTGGTAAATTTATCGCTACGAGTGTTTCTATGGTTAAACGTGGCTCTTCCTTATCTTAGATGGGCTATCCTTAATGCTTCTAGATTAATAGCTATGAGGGATTTTTGCTTTAAAAATTTTTATCAGAGAAAGAGAAAGGAAGGTAAACACCACTTCGTTGCTCTTACACACGTTGCTAAAAAGCTAATCAGAGTTATTTTTAAATTACTTAAAACAAACACTCAGTTTATTCCTCAAACATAACTTCATTTTTTAAAATTGCCTTTTATTAAGCCTTATTTCCCAAGCTCATTTTTATTAAATTGTCTTTTGCTATCTTTCATAAAATTCTTTTGTTTTCTACTTGACTTCATATAGTTAGTCTTATACTATGTTGTGGTAACTTAAGTATAATGAATCTTCATGTCTTTTTTTAGTGTTGCGTTTCATCTTACAACACACCATAATAATAAACACCATAATGCTTAAAAAAACGACCAACCACTAATTGTTTGTTATTGCCATCAATCATTTATGTTATATTATGTCTAACGACGATGATTAGGAAAAATCAAGTGGAACGGATAGTATGAGTATTGGAGAAGAGGAGGTCTTTGAATGTCAAAAGAATTACACATAGCGATAGTAGATGATGAAAACATTCAACTCGATGCGATGAAGTCACTAATCAATCAAACAATCAGAGAAATGGGTCTACACGCAAAAGTATCCTCCTATTCAAGTGGAGAAGCCTTTCTTTTTGAGTTAGAAGACAACAAGGGCTTAGATATTGTATTCTTGGACATCGAGATGAAGCAGATTAATGGGTTGGAAGTGGCTAAGAAAATAAGAGAAATAGACCATGAAGTGTCGCTCGTCTTTGCGACCGCATTCGCCGAACATGCCGTTCAAGGTTATGAAGTCCAGGCACTGGATTACCTACTCAAACCCATTGAAAGAGACAAAATTAAGCAAGTCATTCAAAGACATCTCGATAAAAAACCCTTAGTGAAAGAAACCTTAACACTGGAAGCAGAAGGTGAGATGCATAAACTTCTACTGGATGATATTCTGTACATTGAAGTCATTAAACGTGAATGTGAGATTCATTTAAACAATCAAGTGATAACCGTCACTCGTCCTTTAAAAGAATTGGAGGACAAGCTTAACGCTGACTTTATCCAGACTCACCGAAGTTACTTAGTCAATGTCGCTCACATCCATCGCCTATTAAAAACAGATGTTGAATTATCCAACGGACAAACCGTCCCTGTTTCTAGGCGTCTCGCTAAAACAGTTCAAGAAAAATTTATTGCCTTTAATAAAGGAGCGGTGTTTTACAATGACTGATTGGATAGGACTAACCGTCGTACTTATTATCCTTCTCAGTGCAGGAATAATTATAGTTAGGCAAAAAAAGAGCATTGATTTTTATAAAATACAAGAAAAGGAACTCGACCAATACAGTGTAGAAGTCGAAACGATTTATAGACAGATGAGAGGCATTCGTCATGACTATCGCAATCATTTACAGGTGATGCACACCTTAATGAATGACCACCGTCTGGATGAACTGGATGCATATATTAAACAGCTGACCAATGAATTGAATCAAGTCGATACGATCATTCAAACAGGAAATACGATGATAGATGCCATCGTTAATACAAAGTTGACAGCTGCTAAACAAAAAGGGATTTCCCTCTATGCGACAGCCATTGCTCCAAATGAACTGGGTGTAGAGCATGTCGATTTAGCAATTATATTGGGTAACTTGCTGACCAATGCTATAGAAGCGACTGAGAAAGAATCCAGTTCTTCTGATGAACGTTTTATTCGTTTGTACATAGCACCAATGAAAAACACATTGTATATTAATGTGACGAACACGATGACAGAGAATCCAAAACCTTCTCTGTTTTCATTAAAAAGTATCAATAGAAGAGGCTATGGCTTGTACCGAATTGACCAGGCAGTGGAGAGATATCAAGGCATGGTCAACCGTAAATGGGAAGATGGCGTGTTTGCGACAGAAGTGACGTTGCCGCTTGAAAACCGTTCGTAACCAAATACTAACCATTCATACACTTCTGAATAGGGAGTGTATTTTTTTTGGTAAGATACGATTGAGGTGATGAAGATGAAAGAAAAAATGAAGTATTCAAAAATTTTATTGAAGGAATTATATGCATTCAAACCGACAGTATTTATAGCCATTCTTTTAGCTACCCTTATTAGCGCGGCCTTACCCTTACTCCAATTGCTTTTATCTGCTTTTGTGATTCAGTGGTTAATGGAAGGGGTAGCGATTAGGGAGTACTTGCTTAGACTACTCGTGTTTATTGTTCTTATTGGAATCGCTCAAATGGGTAACTATTATTTTATGCTTTACCAAGAAGAGAATATGAACCATTTGAGAGATTTTATGAGAAATAAAATTGAAACGAAGTATTTGAAGCTGGATTATCCGCTCATTATAGGAAAAGAAGCGCAAGAAAGATATAACAATGCCAGTGAATTAACCGACAATAATACGACCCTTTTTGGCCGATTGGTAACGGAAATCATTGAATTAATGAGTTCGTTTCTAGGGGTTGTTTTGTATATCAATATATTAAGTCAACTAGAATCTCTGTTTCTTGTTTTAGTAGGTGTCTTTCTGCTTATCGTTGTCTTCTTTAACGTATGGCAAGTGAAGATGGACCGCAAATTATTTCAAGCGAAAGCAGCCAATTCCCAAAAATTACGTTACTTGAGAAAAGTGTACGGGGAATCCCGTATCACTAAAGATGTACGGATTTTCCAGATGAAAGACTGGTTCAAGCAAGTTGAAGATAAAACAATTGCGGAATACCACCGGATCATCAAACCGAAAGTAAGGGTGACATGGACAGAAAGCACCTTGGTAAATGTAGGGATTATCGGTCTATCCGCCTTATCTTATATTAGAAGTGTTCAATTGATTGCGGCGGGAGCTATTCCGGTTTCTAGCTTTGTCATCTTTGCCGGGTCTGTTACAATCCTGGCTCAAACCATCATGACCTTAGTCAATGCTATAGGTAAAATGAATACGAGTTTAAATGAGACAAAAAAATATGATGACTTTATGTCTCAGGGTCAAGTATTTAACCATGAAGAGGGCAGATCTTTGCCAAAAGAACCCTTGTCCATCGAATTAAAAAATGTGTCCTATACTTATCCGAATAATGATACACCAACGATAAATAATGTATCTTTAACCATTAAACCTTACGAAAATCTAGCTATAGTAGGAGAAAATGGGGCTGGGAAATCGACGCTGACTAATTTAATTGCCGGTTTGCTTAAACCGGATAGTGGGGAAATTTATATTAACGGAGTAGCTCAGAGTGAGTTTAATATTTCAGACTATTATGCTTTATTTTCGCCTGTATTTCAGGAGAAATTTTTATTGACCTATTCCATTAAAGAGACGGTCATTCAAGGCTTGCCCTTTGATGAACTGAAGTATAATCGTGTTCTGAAACAAAGTGGCTTGACTGACATCATTTCAAAATTCAAATCGAGAGACGAGACAAAAATTGTGCGCGCCGTTTATCCAGATGGAGTGAATTTGTCCGGAGGGCAGTTACAAAAACTGAAACTGGCTCAAGCCTTATATAAAGACGCACCCGTTCTCTTACTGGATGAACCGACAGCGGCTTTGGATCCCATCGCCGAACATCAGATTTATCAGGATTACTTCCAGTTTTCTAAAGATAAATTGTCTGTTTTTATTTCTCACCGCCTTTCATCAACTCGTTTTTGTGATCGCATCATTTACATCAAAGATGGAGACATAACAGAAGTCGGAACGCACGAAGAATTAATGGCTAAGCAAAAAGATTACTTTAAGCTTTACGAAGCACAAGCTTATTACTATAAACATGATAAGGAAGAAAAAGAGGAAGAAGACGAGCCAGTCGTTACAGGAGGGGTGATTTAATGGAAAAACTGACCGTGTATAAACGTGCCTTTAAAGATTTGTTTAAAATAGGCAAAACTTACTATGTGCTGTTCTTTATCCATTCATTGGCGAGATACAGTTTGCCTTTTATCAGCTACATCTATATGACCCAAATTGTGGATGCCTTAACAAGGAATGACATGACCCGGATCCCTTCATTAATCGTGCAGTATTTAGTAATCTTGTTGGTGTTGCAGCTGATTTCTGGATGGATAGACCCGCTAGTCACTCATGAGGATTCTCTGTTTTTGAGAAAACTCTTTGCTGAACCAAATAAAAAGATGTTAACTATGCATTACCATTATGCAGAAAGTTCCGAAGTAAGAGAAGAATTAGATATCATCAATCGTAATATGATGAGCAGCCAATCTTCACTTCCAATGATTAATGTCCGTATAAAAGAAATGATGCCTAGATTGGTCAGTATTATATGGGGGGGTATTTTACTCACTCCGTTATTTAGAGTAGACACAGCCTTATTGCCAGACGGATTCTGGTGGATGCGTCCGAGTCTTATTATTAGTGTCTTCCTTCTACTGATTGGAATCAGTGTATGGATTCAAATCGCGTCATCCAAAAAATCAAGCGAACGACTTACAGCGCTTCTGGCGGAATTGAAAGAATCTAATGCCCTATTTTTCTATGAAGATGGGATCCTTCAGGACTTTAAGTCTGGAAAAGAAATGCGCCTCTACAATTTAACTGAAAAAATGATCGAAAATAAAAGAGCTGAGTCTGAACAGACAGGGAGATTACTGTCTGAAAACTATAAACACTTTCGATCCATGATGATCCCTACTACCGGCTTATTTCAGGTGATGACCTATTTGACCTATGCCTATGTCGGCTTGCTTGTTTTAATCGGAGCTTTACCTGTTGCTTTGATTATTCAACTTTCCAGCGCACTCAGTCAAATGGTCTCTGCTTTACCAGATGTTATCCAGCACAGCATGATGATGATTTCTTCACCAGGTGAATTAGAGCAGTATTATGCATTCATGGACTTGCCTGATGAAGAGGTCGTCGGCAGTTTACCTGTAGAAAAAAGGTTAGATAATGACTATCATTTCGCAATAGAGAATATGAGTTTTTCTTATCCCGGCTCAGATGAAACAGTCCTAAAGAACATCACTGAAAAGTTTGAAGTCGGTAAAAAGTATGCCATAGTTGGAGAAAATGGCTCAGGTAAAACAACGTTTATTAAGCTACTGACTCGTTTATATGAACCGAGTGAAGGGACAATAAAAATGAATAAAATCGATGCCCATAAGTATGATTTAAGAGAATACTTCAATCTGTTTGGCGTTGTCTTCCAGGACTACCATCTAGTCGGATTTTCATTGGGACAAAACGTTTCTGTAAAACCCTCTTTTGATAGAAAGAAAGTGTTGTCTACCTTAGATAAAGTCGGGTTAGGCGACTTCGTTAGAAATCTACCCAATCAGGAAGAAACCTACCTGGAAACAGAATTTGAAGAATCAGGCGTCAGTGTCTCTGGGGGCCAAGAACAGAAAATAGCCATCGCTCGGTCTTTATATAAGGATGCGCCAGTTATGATTTTAGATGAGCCGACCGCTGCACTGGACCCAATGACTGAATTTGAAATATATCAAAACTTTGATAACTTAGTAAAAGATAAAACAGCTTTTTATATTTCCCATAGACTCTCAAGCTCCAAATTCTGCGATGAAATACTCGTCTTTGATCAAGGGGAGATCGTACAAAGAGGCACACACAAAGAACTGGTGAATGAAAAAGGAAAGTACCAGGAATTATGGAGTGCACAGGCACAGTATTATCAGTAAGTAAGAGTGAAAGTGAGAGAATTGAAGTTTAGCGTTTTTTGTTGACATGAACTCCATTTTTTTCGTTAAAAATGCAGTTCATTGGTAAATGCCAAAGCTGAACTCAACATTTCTGTTTGAAAGTGAAGTTCAGCAAATAATAATCTACTAAACTCAACTTAAAGCAGAAATATTTAATAAGAATTTGGTGTGTTGCATTTCATCTTACAACACACCAATTCTTTTATTGTTATTATTGTTACCGAAAACTATCAAAATGTATAGAAATCAAGAAGTTTAATCAATGCCCTTTTTCTTAACGGCAGGCCTTTGGTCTGTCATTTTTATATATTTATGATCAATGTATACCAAAAAAACAATTATAATGATAGTTCAAAAATAAATTATAATTAATTTCACCACCTATCCACACACTTATGCACAGAAATCTGTTGATAACTAGATTCCTATGTTGATAAGCTTAGTTTGTAAATAGTAACTATTTCATTAACATGAAAATAATGATGTATCAAGCTTTAGGAAGGTTATTAACAATAAAAAGAGTTATGCACAATTTCTGTGCATAACTCCTGTTGATAAGTAAAAAATCATCATAAAATGAGCATATCCTATATTATTTTTAACATAAAACCTTATGGCTAGTAATAGGAAATATTGATGATTAATAGATTTTAATTAATACGATCTAAATAATCATGTTCTTCAAATCGATGCGAATCCGTAATCGCGACAAAAATCATTCCCTTTTCAATCGGTGCTTGAATATTTAAAGTTGAAGTCATTTTTGCGCCTTTATATGGGCGATACCCAATGACGTTCATGTCGTAGTTTTTACGTAATTCTAAAGCTAGGATTGATTTACCTACCCATTTATCTGGAACAGAGAATTCAACGATTGAAGTGTTGTCATCAAGTGATAAAACTTCCCCGATATGAGTTCTCAACAGTTGAGAAGCTAAACGTTTACCTGAATCACGCTCAGGTGAAATAATCTTAGTTGCTCCCAATTCCTTTAAGGCTTGTTCAAAAACAGCACTGTGTGCTTTGGCAATAATATGAGGTACGCCTAATCGTTTACAGTGCATGACTGCGAGTACCGCACTTTCCAAATTAGTACCCGTTGCGACAACCACTGCATCACAATTAGCGATACCAATATCTTCTAATAAATCATAATCGGTAAAGTCTCCGATGGTGGCCGTTGTGACATCATCGGCTACTAAATCAATGTTATGTTGGTCTTTGTCAACAACAATTACCTCACGGCCAAAACGACCAAGTTGTTTTGAAATAGTTCTTCCAAAGACACCTAATCCTAAAACACCAATAATTGTGGGTTTCAAAATATTTCCTCCATTCAAATGTATCATTCGATAGTATAATGATACAAAATATTTTCAATAAATGCTATGATTATTATGAAAAGATTAAAGGGTGATCAAATGAATATTGAAATAATTTGTGTTGGTAAAATAAAAGAAAAATATTTGAAACAGGGTATTGCTGAATATATTAAAAGATTAGGTAATTATGCTCAAGTTAAAATATTCGAAGTACCTGATGAAGCTACTACTGAGTCAATGAGTGATAATGAAATCCAGTTGGTTTTAAATAAAGAAGCTGAAAAGATTAGTGCTCGAATAGATGCGAATCGAAAAGTAATTGTATTAGCAATTGAAGGGCAATTAATAACCTCTGAAGAATTAGCCAATACCTTGGAAAACTATGCGACCTATGGTCATAGTAAAGTGACCTTTATTATTGGTGGCTCACTCGGCCTTGCTGAAGAATTAAAGCAGCGGGCTGATTTGAGTGTTAGTTTCGGGCGCATTACTTTGCCACATCAATTGATGCGTTTAGTGTTGGTCGAGCAAATTTATCGTGCATTTAGAATTATCAATGGACATGCGTATCATAAATGATGATAAAATTGACATCATTTTACATATAATCGGTGCCTAACTCTCCTTGCATACCTTCTAAAACTATCGGGGTTTCGGGAGATTGCAAGCAATTATGACACCTTATAATTGCTATCAGTTTTGTTATTAACTATACTAGAGATAAGTAAACTGAACGAAAATATGATAGGAGGATTTAAAAATGAAAAAATATATTCGTTTTGGGTTAATGATTTTAACGTCTACAATTGTGATGTATTTCTTAATGTTCGTAAATGTCGATGACTTCTCACATATTTACTTGAGTCAAACGCGTATTTATATGGCAGTTTTGATGGGCGCAGTAATGGCTGTAGTCATGATGTTATTTATGTGGAAAATGTATGATAATAAAAAATTGAATGCCATCATCTTAGTTGGAGCAGTCTTCCTCTTTGCTGGTTCCTTTTACATGATTCAAAATCAAGTAGGGGTAAACGATATTGCATGGATGAAAGCAATGATTCCTCACCACTCAACCGCTATTTTAACCAGTGAGAATGCGAATATAACAGATCCGCGAGTTAAGCAGTTAAGTGAAGAGATTATACAAGCGCAAAAAAAGGAAATTAAGGAAATGGAAGAATTGATTGATTCATTGAAAGAGAATAACAACGAAAATCAATAAGTATAATACAATATTTTCAAGTTCAATAAGAATGTTTTCATGTAAGCAGGACAAGTATCTTGTGCGTATGTAAACTTAACGTCAATTTAACTATAAATATAATCTAATACCTCCATACATACCCTCTAAAACTGACGGGATTTCGGGAGATGATTAACCTTCAATCGAAATGAGAGTGCTCTATAGACATTGGACTGTGTGATGAAAAATTTAACTCACCATCACTGTTATCAAAAAATAAAGCAGAGTTAAACAGGATTTACCTGTTAGCTCTGCTTGAATGAAGAAGTAAGTTCATCAAACTGTGTTTTGCAATCTTATGTACAACTCGCTTGCAAAACACAATATTTTAAGTGATCAAAGCAAATGTTATACGAAATTAGCAGTATACAATGGATTAGATACAAAAAGTTTTAAAGATAAACAAAATTTTATAGGTTCCATTATTAACCAAATTGATGATACTTTAAATTATGCCAAATTATTAAATACAACTTCGGCTATAATCACTGGAGAAGCAAAACGAGAAGAACGGGCGTCTTATCCTGTGGAAGCTATTCGGGAAGCAATTATTAATGCATTTGCCCATAGAGATTACAGTCAATCGGCTGATATACGAATAGAATTTTTTGATAATCGGATAGAAGTTCATTCGCCCGGCGTAACCCGATGATTGTCCATGTGCTTGATAAAATAGGATATATGGAGAATTTTGGTTCTGGAATAAGACGGATTTATAGTTTGTATTCTGATTTTAATAAAAAACCAGACATAGCAGCGACGGAAAACTCTTTTAAAATTACATTATATAATCGAAATTATCTATTAAATCAAGATAATATTAATGGAGAAATGTTCGTAATGATTAATTTTTTATCGACAGTTCAAAGCGCACCAAGAAAAAAATTTCAAGAACATGTAAAGTTCTCAAAAGATAAGACCATCAGACTTTTGAACCATTTAATCTCAGAAGATATAGTGATAAAAAGAGGAGAGAGTATTTCAACGGTTTACTCTTTAAAGAACCGATAGTCTGTAACAAGCTTAATGAGTTTTAAGGCATTTTTAGTGATACAACGCCAATGCAACGCTTTACAAACGCAAGCTGTTAAAGTATGTTATAAGGCTTTGATTTCATTAATTAAGCAACATTAGTAAAGTGTTTAACGATGCAACGCTTTTTTGTGAATATATATAATTTACTTAATTTCAACATTAGGATTAGCGTGTAATTAGATGGCTTTCTATCATGTGATTACTAAGATAGAGAATTATTCAGTGAGTGATTAAGCAGTTAGAGATTTGTGATGGAATGCAAATAGCTAACAGATTTTATTACCTATCAATGGTCCTTTTAGGAGAGAATCCGCGAAAGAACAGCTATCAATAAGAACTTCAGAAGTCAGCAAATGCCCAATTTATAACATCATACTGCTAACCTGATAATTTGCTATAGGAAGGGGAGAAAGAATGACAACTGTGATGTGGTTTCGGCGTGATTTAAGAATGGTTGATAATAAAGCTTTGGCCAGGACATTCCAGGATAGTGAGGATGTTCTGTGTGTGTTTCATTTGAACCCGGAACAATTAACTCATGAATATTCTTATAGCCAGTCTGCCTTTCTTCAAAGTGTCGAACATTTGCGACAAAGTTTAGCCAAAGAAGGCATTCAACTCTACCTTCTCTATGGAGAACTAGAAGAATCGTTTGATCAATTAAGACAAGTTTTACCTAATTGGACGGATGTTTATTTCAATTATGATGAAGCCGGATATGGGCGGTTACGCGACCAGCGTGCTGCGACCTATTTCAGAACTCATGCTATTAAAATTCACGCCTTTCAAGATCATTACTTGCATGGAAGTCAAGATGTGAAGAATCAATTTGGTAAGGCCTACAAAGTTTTTACGCCTTATTATCGAGTTTGGCGAGCTTTACACAAAGAAAAGCCGGTTTCGGTTGATTTATCTTTTGCTCGAACCATCGAACTAAATCAAGATCCAGAGACTTTGAAAATATTCAACCGCTTATGGGAACCATTATCTTTCTATCATCCAGGCACTGAAGTGGCGCTCACGAAATTAGATTCGTTCATCGCGGATAAATTAGAAAATTATCAAGTTCAGCGCGATTATCCCAGTATTAATGGAACTAGCCAATTATCTTCGTATTTACGCACAGGTGAAATCTCGATTCGCATGGTATTTGACGCGATCATTCATTACATACCTTCCGATGCGCAAGAAACCTTTATTAAAGAATTGGCTTGGCGTGATTTTTATAACATGGTCTATGTAGAGAACCCGAGGCAGAAAGGAGAAGCCATTCAGAGTCAATACAAGGACATAGAGTGGGATAACAGCCTTGATCTATTCAACCTATGGAAGAAAGGTGAGACTGGATTTCCTATTGTCGATGCAGCTATGCGCCAATTAAACACAACCGGTTGGATGCATAATCGTCTTAGAATGATTACGGCGTCCTTCTTAACCAAGGACTTGTTGATTGATTGGCGGTGGGGAGAACGCTATTTCCAACAAATGCTGATAGATTACGATCCAGCAAGTAATATTGGTGGATGGCAATGGGTAGCTTCTACGGGGACCGATGCAGCGCCTTATTTCAGAATTTTCAACTCGACTACTCAATCTGAACGGTATGACCCAGAAGGTGAGTTCATCAAACACTATCTACCTCAACTAGCTGATGTTCCTAAAAAATGGCTGCATGAGCCGGCCCGTATGCCATTAAACATTCAAGAAACGTCTCATTGCATCATAGGGCAGGACTACCCAGTACCGATAGTAGACCATAAGATTCAACGCCAAATTGCCATCGAAAAATATAAAGCAGCTAGCAAATCAGAAGATAATTTTATCAGTTAGCCACCATTATGTCTGTTTTAGCTTGCGAGTTTCACAAGAGTTATCTCTACTGCTCTTTGTCAGTGCCATTGGAATTGGGGAGTATGGTAGAAAAAAGGGTTTATCAGCGCCTTATTACTTGGAAGGATTAAGGATTGAACGTTAGTACATCAAGATAAAAAGGCACTCTGATATAGTGGAGCGAGTCCTAAATCCTGACAAGGATTTAGGATCACAACACATCATCTGGAGTGCCTTTTTATGGAGTCTATTTAGCTTTAGCTTGTGAGATTTAGAAATCAAACTTTCCACTTTGCTTAGATCCTATTCTACTAAGATTTGGCCCATCATACCAGTGTCTTCATGTTCTAGAAGGTGACAGTGATACATGAAGAGGCCTTTTTCTGGAAAGTCAACTTCAATTTGGACGCTCTCACCAGGATAAAGAGCAATGGTATCTTTCCAACCTCGTTCATTTTCAGGAGGGATTGCGCCATTTCGGTTTAGCACTTTGAACTGAAGACCATGAAGATGGAAGGGATGAATCATACCACCCATCATGTGTCGTGTGTTTTCTATTTCCCAGACTTCTGTTTCTCCTACTTTTGCTTGCAAATCGATTCGGTCCATGTCAAATTGTTTGCCGTCAATCGTGACCATATTTCCCATTCCACTAAAAGTCATCTTTTTATCCGGGGATACCTCATCAGCTGTATGAGTGATGGTATTCATCGTAGTTGGTAAAGGAACATCTTCTTTGGTAGTTTCTTCGGTCACATTAAGCGTTAGAACGGGGACATTACCTGTCATTAATTGGATGGAGTCCCCCATAGTATAGCTGCTGAGATCAACAATAATCTCCGCCCGTTCCCCCGGAACAAGTTGCAAGCTTTCCATTGGGATAGGTTCATTCAGGAATCCACCATCCGAAGTAATCTGGTAGAAACTAGTGTCATCAGACAGATGAAATTGGTAGTTGCGGGCATTGGATCCATTAAGGAGACGCAGCCGGATTTTTTCATTCTTAACGTCTACATAAGGGTTAATGGTTCCGTTTATAACCAAGGTATCCCCATAAGTTCCGTCAGAACTATAAGCTGTGGAATAGTTGAGCTGATTATTTTCATCGAAGAGGCGGTCTTGGATGATAACCGGAAAATCATTGATGCCATATTCCTTAGGAATCGCCAAAGAGTCTGAATGATCGTCTTCGATATAAATTAGACCCGCCAAGCCATAATAAACCTGTTCTGCTGTTTCACCGTGGGGATGAGGATGAAACCAGAGGGTTGCCGCTTCCTGATTAACCGTGAATTCTAAATTGACGCTTTGATTGGGAGCAATAGGCGAATGTGGTCCACCATCTAGATTCGATGGTACTTCCAAACCGTGCCAATGAAAGGAAGTAGCCGTATCCAATTCATTTTCAGTTTGAATGGAAACCTGTTGACCGGTTCTTAGGCGAATGATTGGTCCTAAGATAGAGCCGTTATAACCATAGCTTTGGGTGGCTGCCCCTTCTTTTAATTGTGTATTGCCTTGCTGTGCGGTAATAGTATAAGAAATCTCTCCATCTGGGTTGGTTACACCTTCAAGAATAGAAGGAAGATTTAGTTTATTCGATGGCTCGTTTGACGGCACTAATTCGGTTGTGACCTCACCGCTCATGTTCATCATGCCCATTCCCGATATTTGTCCAGCTTGATTGGGGAAAAAAATAAAAGAGATCGCAGCAAACAACAGTAAGACAATCCCTAAACGTATAACGTTAACCTGCTTCTTCAATGTGACTCCTCCTCATGTTTATGATGACAAACCGTTTTACTAAAAATTGTGAAGACTCTATTTTAAAAAAGGAAACTTACATGGTTCTAGAAATCATGAAGCTAGACGCCTTGTGAAATAAGAAATGAAATATAAACTAAACCCGTCGCTCTCTGCCTTTGGTCAAAACCTGCTCGCCACTAACAAACATTTGTCATTCAAACACTATTCATTATAATTATAGCATATTAATCTTTAAAGATTTATCTTTCAAATAGTAAATTTATATTGTTTTTTTGAGGAAAGACGATTAAATAATGTGGCCGCAAAGTGGGATTAATGAAAAGGTGAGGTGTGAGTAGGAATTTTCAGTTTGCTTGAGCTTCATGCAAATATCGTTTAATATTCAGTAAAGACCCTCACATAAAAAAAGGAGCACACCAGATGAGAATCCATACTCTAGAAAAAACAGATATTGTTAAGTTAAAAGAACTCCTTGATGTTTACTGTGAAGCCTTTGAAGAAGTGCATCCGTTCCCTTCTGATGTTGCTTGGCAAAGGTTAATGGGTCATCCAGCTGCACCAGAATAAAGGGGTAGGAAAAGCGCTACCATCTAAAAAATATAATCCAGAAACGGTATGTACAGTCTGTATATACTTGATCTAAAAAGAATGGTAGTTACATTGAGATTCATTTTATATCGTATCAAAATAGCTAATAGATTTTATTACCTATCGATGATACGGACATGCGTACCATAAATAAGTGAGGTTTTTACGTAAAACCACAGCTCAAACTAATGCGGATTCACTAGCTGATTTTAAAAGCTAGTCATAATTGTGATCAGTAGTTCGGAATGAGCCATATCACAAGTGATAAGATTCTTATTTTTAAAAATTGTACTTATATAAAACAAAGAGAGAAATCCTGTAGTCTGAATCATTTATGTACAGATAAAGCAGGTTGTAGACGAAATGAACGAACAGATAGAGGCGAATCAGAAACCATGGGAAATGGAGTTAAATGGCTTAGATGGAAAAATTAAAGAAATGGCAAGAGTTAATCAAATCCTGAATTAACTAAGGAACTTGAGGGAAGAATGACTGAATTAGAAATTAAGTACATTGAAAAGAAACACAGGAAAGACGAGCTTCTAAAACTCCTACAAGCAGAAGGGTACAAAGTCACAACAGAAGATGTGTCTAAGGTAATGAAAGTAGCTAATCGAGCCATAATGGATTCAGATAGTAAGGCGGATACCAAGGAAATCTTACGAATATTCATTGACAAAATAACATTCGACAAAGAAACCAAGTCCGACTACCTCATCTATACCCATTTCAGCAAAGAAATAGTCGATCGATTAAATGATTTAACTAAAGAAGAGCCAACAGCAGGAATGAATGCTGTTGGCCCTTTTACATTCAGTGCTCCACTTGAATTAATAATTTAAAAGAAATAGTATATAAAGCCAAAATGTAAGTGATTTTAAAACAAAGTTGTGTTATGATAAGTGTGATAATTCACAAATACATAACTATTTCTTTAAGATCTTCCATACCATGAATTATGAAAGAAATTACGTAGTAGTAATATAATTTACCAAAAATAAAAAATAAAAAAGAAAATGGGGAATAAAAATGGAAAAGAAGTACAGACCTGGTTATAAGACTCTCTTAACCAGTCTAACTATAGCGACAATACTTACAAATGCCAGGATGCAGAATGTTCATGCAACAGAGGAAAATGTATATAATGAGGTTGTCACAGAAGAAGCTGTTGAACAGACAGTTCTATTAGTTGGAGAGGCACCAGAAGAAGCTGTTGAACAGACAGTTCCGTTAGTTGAAGAAGCACTAGAAGAAGTAGAGCCAACAGAGCAAGAAGAAGTAGAGCCAACAGAACAAGAAGAAGTAGAAGCCAGCACACCCGATCAAGGTGATCAAGATGTTCTAACAGAAGAAGGAGTAACACCGACTCCTCTAGGAGAAGATGGTCAAGTTGATTCAACGGAAGAAGTGGTGGTAACGCCCGATGTAGTACAAGGTGAATCCCAAAAAGTTGAACCGGTGGAAAAAAATGTCCAAAATGTGAATGTAACAGGAGAAATTGAAACTGAAGAAGTAGTTGTGAGCGAGCCTGTTGTCGAGCGCCACCAAGGGGCAGACCGTGAAGAGGTAGCTATCAACGTTGCTGAAAAGCATTTCAGTGATGCAGATAAAGATGATAACGGCGTTATTTTAATAAATGAAAGTAATACATATAAAAACACAGAATTTTATAAAGATAGCTTATTTGGTATTGCTGGTGGTTTTCATCTTGTAGGTTTAGATAAGGTGGAAAGAAATGTTCATGTACATGGAAATATTTTAGCAAATAAATTCATAAACAAAGGAGATTTCGGTACTAATGGAGTAAAAGAGATTAGCTATTTAAAAACAATTTCAGGAAATGCTCCTATTAGTGCTACACCTTATGAAGGTTCTATTTTAGTTGTTGGGAAAGAGGTTAAAATAGATGAAATAGATAATGGGAATGCTTGGTCTATTGACAATATTAAGGTAGATAAACCTAATAAGTCTAATAGTCCTAATTCGTTATGGCAAGATACTGATGTAGAGTTTATAGATTTTGCTGAAGTCGAAAAAGAAACTAAAGAGGTGAACAAAAAAATAGCAGGTTTTAAAGATAATGCAACTACTATTAATAATAATGATGAAAATAATCAAGAAATTATAATTGGTAAAAGTTCAGATATCTATGTCTATAATTTCAAAAAAGATGATTTTAAAACTGATAGACCTATTAGTATTAAAGGATTTAATACAGAAAAAATATCTACACTGATTATTAACATAGATATGAAAGAAATGGATATAAGAGATAAATTTTTTGTTCCTAAATCTATTGCAAGTTTTACAGATGGTAGCTCTATAAGTATTGGTGAAGTCAATAAATGGTCTAGAGCTAACGTTATCTGGAATGTTTATGATTCAGGTGAGTCAGACTATATGTATAAAGGTGTAATAGAAAACACAGCTGCTGTAACAGGAAGTATTTTAGCTCCGGATGCTAAAATAATTTTAAATCATAATTTAAATGGGACAGTTATAGGACGAGAGATTATAGTAAATGGTGAAACTCATAGAGATGATTATGTTCTATCACCAGAAGAACCAACGGATCCAGAAGAACCAACGGATCCAGAAGAACCAACCGATCCAGAGGAACCGACGGACCCAGAAGAACCAACTGATCCAGAAGAGCCAACGGATCCAGAGGAACCGACAGATCCAGAAGA
>NZ_FUWO01000012.1:0-50516 GCF_900167405.1 Globicatella sulfidifaciens DSM 15739 | reverse complement strand
GATCCAGAAGAACCAACTGATCCAGAAGAACCAACGGATCCAGAAGAACCAACGGATCCAGAGGAACCGACCGATCCAGAAGAGCCAGTGGACCCAGAAGAGCCAAATAACACAGATGCAGCAAATGTTACTGTAGAACCTAAAGATCAAGTTTTACCTCCAACAGGGGAAGCAAGTACAACAATAACTAGTGTTTTAGGAGCACTAGCCCTATCTATTGGTTCTGCTTTAGTTTTCAGAAAGAAAAGGAAATAGTATTTAATTGAATTTTAAGGAAGGGTCAACGTGAGTTTAAAATACGTTGACTCTTCTTTATTGTTAAAATAAAGTAAAAGAAATAGCTGAAGCAGATAAGGAAACCGTAACGATTCAATTGCGATTAAAAACCGCAGTCACAACTGATACGGGCATGCTTATCATAAATAGAAGAGGGAATGAAAATGGAAAACAAAAAATCGTTATCTAAAAATGCACAAATTATTTTAAAGTCATTCGATGATTCCACAAAATTAGGGGATTTACGTAAGATTGCTAAAGAGATAAAAAAAGATCATTTATTAGCAATGGAATTATGGTCAACGGCTTTATTTAAACCGAGACAATTAGCCATTTTAATTATGGATAATAAAGAGTTAGATAAAGCAAAAGTAAATTCTTTAGTTGAGGATATGGCGATTCATGATGAAAATGAACAAACTCAATTAATGGATTGGCTATTTGCTAATCAATTAACGAAATCAAAAAAATTAGTCCAATTGATTGAATCATGGCGTGAGAGCAAATTGCCTCTTCAACGACGCACCTATTGGTATTTTGAGGGGAGACGTCGTTGGAAAGGGAAAACTCCACCTGAAAATTCAGGCGAGCTTCTTTCGATTATTGAGCAAGCAATTATGGATGAAGAAGCTGTGGTGCAATGGGCCATGAATTTTGTTGCGGGTTGGATTGGTGTTTATGAAGATCAATACCGAGCACGATGTGTTCAACTTGGTGAAGAGACTGAACTTTATAAAGGGATGAAGGTATCAAAAGGTTGTACGCCTAATTACTTACCTGAATTTATTGAAATTGAGTATAACAAGCGACTTGCAAAGGAACCAAAATAAATTTTACAAACTACCATTCTAACTTATTTTTGAATGCTATAATGAGTTGACGTTAAGTCAACTTTAGAAAAAAGGGTAATCCCTATTGTAAAAGTAGTACCGTATTTAAATTTTAAACACTCATTAGAAGCATTAGCATTTTATGAAAAATTAGGCGCAACTGATATTCAAATTGTTAAAGCATCGGATCCGAGTTTTGCTGACTCACCAATGGCTGGAGAAGCGAATCCAGACTTCGTGATGAATGCGCAATTCAATATGTTAGGTGAACGTATTGACTGTTCAGACACTTGGGGCAATATGCCAATTGATATGTCTGGTCAAAATATTTCAATTGTATTTGATTTAAATAATGAAGATGAAGTGAATGCCGTTTAAGAATTAGAAGCTAAAGCGAAAGAATTAGGTTGCACGATTACTCTACCATTAGGAAAAACAGAATGGACTGAACTATTTGGTATGTTCGATGATCCATTTGGAGTTTCGTGGTTATTAAACGGGGAATAATTAATAAAACAGTTTAGCCTTAGATCGGAGGATATAATCCCTTGGTCTAAGATTTTTTATTTGGAAATAATTATTGTTGCTAATATTCTTATTAAAAAGCATCATAAGGCAATTCGTTTCTTTCATGCTATAAAAGATATGCCCAAAATTTTGCCATACTCACAAATAAAAGGGGATAAGTTTATCGAAGATGAATCTAGGTGAATTATAAATAACAAAAAAGAGAGGGAGTGGGCAAGAAGTAGAAAATTAAATAATCATCACTTCTCGCCAACTCTCTCTTTATTATGAGGTATTAAAAGAGTTTAATAGATTTTAAGTTGTTTCAATTATGAGGGATAATGTGCTCTTATTTTCTAAATAACTGAGCTTAAAACTTAGTGGTGGTGATGATGCCCATGGCTATGAGTATGGCCCTTGCGATTAGCGAATATTTTTTCTATATCACGTTTATGTAAATCGTGTGCTTCACAAGAAGAATCAATTTCAATCGTGACATTATAAACTTGATGGTGTTCCAATAAATCACGAATGTCATGTTTTGTTTCTTCTATCAATTGAGTATCATCGACACAAATATGTAAAGTGGCATTGTTTTCAAGACCATCCATCGACCAAAGATTTATTTGATTTATGGATCGGATATTATCGTGTTGAGCTATTTCATTTTCTAATGTTTTTAAGCAGATATCTTCAGGAACAGCATCAAGAAATATTTTCAAATTGGTCCAAAATTGTGGCAATGCTCGGCTTAAAATAAAGATTGAAATCATGAGTGAAAGCAAAGGGTCTAAGAAATACCAATTAGTAAAACGTAAGATAATTGAAACTGCCATAATAGCTAACCAGCCTAATATATCTTCTAGGAAATGTAAACTAAGAATGGCTTCATTTTTGGTTTGTCCACGGCTGACGACATAACTAGCGATAAAATTGATGATAATGGCAATGATACCTAAAATTAACATTCCGTTATAATTGACGGGTTCAGGATGAATTAATTTAGGGATATTATTAAGGGTAACAAAAAAAGAACCGATAATTAAAATAAGGGCTGTAATCATCGCACCCAGTAAACTGAATCGTTTATAACCGAGAGAAAATTTATGATCTTCCTTACGATTAGAAAAATTTTCTAAGAAAGCCGCAATCCCAATCGCTACTGCATCACCAGTATCGTGCACAGCGTCCGCTAGTATAGCACTAGAATTAAAAATCCCTCCATAGATAAATTCAATTATTGCAAAGCTCAAATTCAAAATAAAGGCAATCAGTGTATTAATATTTGATTTCATCGTGAATCCTCCTAGTCAACTGATATTTATATAAATAGTGTAAACCATCCCTTAATAGGATAGTCAAGACTTTTGTTTATCATCTCGGTTTAATTCAGTATAATAGATAATAACCATTATCACTCAAACATTATCAAACAGTAGAAATGAGGAGAATCATGGAAGGACTACCAAAACAGTTAAGCGATGTTAGCGTTGAAATAATCACCCTAAAAGAATTTCACGATAAGTATCGCCATCTTATGGAAGATAATCATTTTTTTGACTTAAGCAAGCCGGTTAAGCATACCAAAATATATTATATGTCTCATTATGCGTATGGAGCACTTTTTTTACCAAAGATTCAACAGCGCAGCGAACAATCTTGTTATTTTTATTTAGATGATGCGAAATTCATTATTATTGAAGAGCATGATTGGATGAAAGGGTTGCTTAATCAAATAGCTAATGAAATAAATAATATTGAGCTTACGAAACCGATTCAAGTATTATTAATGATTATTGAAAAAATGATATATTCACAAGAAAAGTATTTGTATGAAATTGAAGAAAAGTTAGATCAGCAAGAAGAATCTATGTTAAATAATGATGGTGAATATCAGCCTGATTTAGATCATGAATTTCATAAATATGGCAGAGATTTATTAGCATTTAAACGTTATTACCAACAATTATCTGAATTTTGCGATTTGTTAGATGAGTATTTTCAAGAAATTGTGAAGCCAATCAGTCGAAAAAAATTACAATATTTAAGCCTGTATGCGAAAAGATTAAAAGATGATGCATTGGATTTAAGAGAGTATGTAATGCAATTGCGTGAAATCTATAACGCAGATGTTTCTAATAAGCAAAATCGGACAATGCAAATATTGACAGTGGTGACGACGGTTTTTGCACCGTTAACCTTATTGACAGGATGGTATGGCATGAATTTTAAACACATCCCTGAATTAGAACCTCCTATATCCTATCCGATACTCATTATGGTCGTCATTGGAATCGTTATATTTGAAGTGTATATGATTAAGAAGAAGAAATGGCTCAATTAATTCGCTAAAACACGAATTATCAATAGCGTTTTCATAGGTGTTTTTCTAAATTTTTCTAAATATAAAAGATTTTCTTTTCTATCTTTCGTTTTTAGTGTATGATGTATCTGGACAATGAATAAGAGAACAAATGTTATAATCGTTCTATCAACGTCTAAATTCATAATGGAAAGTGTGAAAAGCTTATGGCAAGAAATGTTGGAACAGTTGCTCGTGGTATCCGTTGCCCGATTATTCGACAAGGAGACGATTTAGCAAAAATCGTTGTAGATAGTGTATTAGAGGCAGCTGCTAGTGATCATTTTGAAATTGGTGATCGTGATGTCATCGCAATGACTGAATCTATCGTTGCACGCAGTCAAGGTAATTACGCATCAGTTGAAGCAATTAGTAAAGATGTCCGTCAAAAATTAGGTGGCGAAACAGTTGGGGTTATTTTCCCAATTCTTTCACGTAACCGTTTTTCAATGATTTTAAAAGGAATTGCATTAGGTGCTAAAAAAGTTGTTTTAATGTTATCTTATCCAAGAGATGAAGTAGGAAACCAATTATTAACGGAAGATCAATTAGAAGAACATAATATTGATCCTTATGCTACCGTAATGAATTTAGAAGAATATCGTCGTTTATTTGGCGAAAACTTGCATCCATTCACTGGTGTAGATTATGTAGAGTATTATGCAGAAATTGTGACAGCAGCTGGAGCAGAGGTAGAATTTGTATTTGCGAATCATGCGAAAGAAATTTTGAACTATACTAATAAAGTTATTAACTGTGATGTGCATACCCGTCAACGCACTAAGCGTATTTTAAAAGCACAAGGTGCAACCGTTTATGGATTGGATGATTTATTAACCGAATCCATTGATGGTAGTGGTTATAACGCTGAATTTGGCTTATTAGGATCAAATAAAAGTACAGATGATAGTGTCAAGCTATTCCCACATGAATGTACCGATTTAGTTAAAGATGTTCAAGCACAAATCCTTGATAAATTAGGTAAACATGTAGAAGTGATGGTTTACGGTGATGGTGCCTTTAAAGATCCAGTAGGACAAATCTGGGAACTAGCTGATCCGGTTGTTTCACCAGCATTTACCGATGGTTTAGAAGGTACGCCAAATGAATTAAAATTAAAATATTTAGCTGATAATGAATTCAGTGAATTAACAGGTCAAGATTTAAAAGATGCGATTGCGTCGCGTATCAAAGAAAAGGATCAAAGTCTAGTAGGTCAAATGGATTCAGAAGGAACAACACCTCGTCGCATTACTGACTTATTAGGTTCTTTATGTGATTTAACGAGTGGTTCAGGCGACAAAGGAACACCGATTGTATTAGTTCAAGGATATTTTGATAATTATACACATGATTAATTGTTTTATTCTTAAATAAGAGATTAAAAGGCTCGAAAGACCCAATGGTTTTACGAGTCTTTTTTTGCGTAATAGAGCCATATTTGAAGAACCACGGATTAAATATTCCTGATAGATAACTTTATTTTTTTAGTTTTCACAATAGATGATTTATAATAGTTTAAGAAAGATTGTGGGGTGGTAACATGCGATATTTAGATAGTCTCGTACAAAAACAATTTACTCCTTCTTTAGCACTTAAGTTTGGTTTTAAAAAAACAGGACCTGAAACGTTTGAAATCAATCATCCTTTAAAAACGCCCGATTTTGAGGTTCAAATTATTATCGATCATAATGAGATAAAGTTAAAAGTGTTTGAATTACCAGAAAGATTAGAGTATTTACCTTTCAATTTAAACGAGGATGAGGGAGGTAGTTTTGTTAATCAAATTCGTTCTGATGTGGATGAAGTGGTGTATCAAGTTATTGAATCGTGTTATCAACTAAAGGATTATCGAGAAAGAGTATTTGATTTTGTTAGGGCTGAATTTAGTACAAAGTTAGAGACGCCTTGGGCTAAGCATCCAGAATTTTATGTAATGAAGACAGCTAATCGTCAAAAATGGTATGGATTGATGATGCGTATTCCATATCAATTATTGGATCCACAGCAGTCAGGTATAGTAGATGTATTAAATCTTAAAGCCCCGCCTTTGAAAATCGTTGATTTAATAGATTATCAGACTTTTTATCCAGCATATCATATGAATAAGAAGCATTGGGTGAGTGTGGTAGTGGATGAAAAGATTAATCTAGAGCAATTACAGGCATTAATCCGACAAAGTTATCAATTGGTGGAAGGTTGAGTAAATATAACTAAAAATATTATGAATCCGTTTGAAAATAGGTCGGATTTGTGTTGATACAACAGAAGCGGATAACTTACCGACCAATAGGCAGTGCTATCATATTTTCTTATGTTGATAAGGTGATATTTTTGTTAATAAGGCATTATATATTTATAATAAAAGGTAGAACGTTAATACAGAGGAGAATCTAAGATGCTAAAACAATATAAGTTTGACGGTAGCGAAAAATTAAATATAAAAAAGATTCCAACCAATGCGGTAGAGGATAAAGTAGAACGCGAAGAAATTGAGGCGAAATTTTCCGAAAATTTATTGAAAATGGAAGGACTCCAAGAAAAATTATATGCGGATGGACGTGAAGGTGTCATTGTGGTGATTCAGGCTTTAGACGCTGCCGGTAAAGATTCAACCATTAAACATGTGATGACGGGGTTTAACCCACAAGGCGTTTACGTGGAAAGTTTTAAAGTTCCGAGTGAAGAAGAAGCAGCTCATGATTTCTTATGGCGTATTCACCGACATGTGCCGGAGCGTGGCGATATTGTAATCTTCAATCGAAGCCATTATGAAGAGGTCTTAACTGTGCAAATTAATGATATTCATAAAGGCTATCGTTTAGCTGAACGTGTGAAAAATGATAGTGATCAGGAATTCTTCAAAAAACGTTATCGTCAAATTCGAGATTTTGAAGAATATTTATATGAAAATAGCTATCGAATCGTCAAAATTTACTTAAATGTTTCAAAATCAGAGCAAAAAGAACGCTTTTTAGAACGGATTGAACGCCAAGAGAAGAACTGGAAGTTTAATGCAGGTGATTTAGATGTGCGTGATCAATTTGATACTTATTTAGAAACTTATGAAAAGGTGATAAATGAAACAGCTACAAAACATAGCCCATGGTATGTTATTCCCGCCGATCAAAAGTGGTATACGCGTTACTTAGTGTCTGAAATTATGCTCGATTTATTAAAAGAAATAGATCCACAATTTCCAGAGGTGTCAAAAGAACAAATTGAAGCCATGGAAGAAAGTAAAAAACTTTTATTAGAAGAAAAATAAAGAGAATAATTGTTACCCAAAATAGAAGAGGGGGTAGGCCTACGAAGCGAAAATTATTCAATTTCCTACTTCTGGTCTACTCCCAACTGTGCGGGGTGGGCAGACTAAGCGAAAATTATTTAATTTTCTACTTCTTGTCCACTCCCATAAGCTAAACCGATACTGATGCCATTATAAGCATAATAATAATAGACTTCTTTAGCAGCCGATGTTTCTGATGTTGAAAACCATGCATTGGTGATGATGCCTGATTTTGAGTCATAGTTGATGCTATGAGGCTGGCCAAGAATGCTGAGAATTTCTTGGTGATTGAGTCCGGCTTCATGAGCCAAACGGTCCAATTGTTTTTTTGTTTGTTCAATGGGTTGCTTCATTGATGCTTGATCACCCGATAAGTAATTGATGTCCGTAATAATGTTTTCTTTAACTGTCACAGCATATTTATCATGGTTTTCACCGGGAAATTGATAGACAATGGCATCAAAAATATAAGAGACTGATTTTGGTGACTCCAAGTAGTCTGCCAATACTTCAACTTTTGTATGTTGTTTATCTTGATAATTTTCTCTTAAAAGGGATGCGAGTTCATCGAATTTATCAAATGTGACGGGCGGGGTGTCTAATTCAAATGATTGTTCACCCAGTCCTTCAAAGTAAGTCTTTTTTTCTAAATCATAAGCTAATTTCAACGCAATTTTACGTCCGCCATCTTCTAGCGTAAAAAGATGCTGTTTGATTTGGTCATTCATTTCAAACACTTCATCTGGTTCACCTAATAGTACTTGAATTTGCTCTTCGGTAATACTATTTTCAGTGTTAGCGTTAAGATAAATCGTTGAAACAATTGTATGAGCCTTTTCTTCTAAACTTAACTCGGCCCATTGTTCGTTAGTAGGGAGTGTGGTGCTAGTTGGAACAATAAACTCAGTTTCATGAGCTTGTGACGTGATTTCAGTTTCATCAGATTGAAAAGATAGTCTAGACTCATCAGCATAAGATATTTGTTGGGACGCGTTAATCGTGGTGTTTCCTGCTTCCACTAAAAGTGAATTCATTTGTGAGATTGTGATTATTATAAACAGTGCACATAATATTTTATTTACGAATTTCATTTTAAACCTTCCTCTATATAAAGCAAGGGAGTGGGCAAGAAGTTGAAAATCGGATGATTTTCGCTTCGTCTGCCCACCCCACACAGTCTCCAGTAGGTATCCAACTAGTGATTAAGACACGTTTTGATACCACTCAACCGTTGCGCGATAAATTAAATAAATAGGATCTAAAAGAGTACGAAAAGTTTTTCCCAGGTTTTGTCCTTTTTTCTTCTAGTATAGATAGGAAAGATTATTGGGCAGATGTTTCTTCAACAGTTGTTTCTTCCTCTTTAGGTTCAGTTGAATCTTCAGCAGAAGTTTCATCTTCTTTTGACTCAGCTGATTCCTCAGCAGAAGTTTCTTCTTTTGTAGATTCAGTTGATTCTTCAGCAGAAGTTTCTTCTTCTTTTGATTCAGCTGATTCTTCAGCAGAAGTTTCTTCTTTATTTGCTTCAGTTGTCTCTTCTTCAGTGTTTTCTGCTGCATCTTTCGTGATACCGAATTCGTAAACTAATTCTACTTTACGTTCTTCACCAGCTAGAATATCACCAGAAACTTGATAAATTTTAACGTGTAATGAATTCCCTTCAACAGTATAGGTTGCGAAGTTTTGAACAGAGCTATCACGCCAGTTAGAGTGAGACTCTGCAAAAGCTTCCGTTTCTTGTGGTTGGTTACCGAATGCGAATAAGCTGTTATAATAATCAACATCTTCGGCTGTCATCCAATCTAAAGCTGGACGAACTTTATGAACATGGTCGACACCTTTAGAGTAAATATCATCATATGCTTTAGTACCACCAGTATTAGGTAATACAAAAACTGTTGCTTTAGGATCTACATAGTAGTCAACACCATCTTTTTCGATTGTTTCAGCATCAGCGATGACACCATTCGAGAAGTTTTCTTCAGTTGGTGCGAAATTTAATGGATAGGTCGCTGATAATACATGGTCATGTCCTTGTAAAGCTAAATCAACATCCAATTCATCAATTTGTTGCATGAATTCTTCACGAACGGCTTGAACGTCACTATCTTGAAGTGAATGATACGATTTAGAGAAGATAGGTTTATGATAAGCTAAAATTACCCATTTGGCACCATTTGCACGTGCTTCTTCAATATCTTTACGAGCCCATTCTAATTGAGCTTTACCAAAAGCTTTTTCATCGGGATTGTCTGTATCGTCTGCTTTATTATCATTCGAATTTAATACTGTAAAATGAACACCATTGTAATCAAATGAGTAGTATGAACCGCCACTAATCGCATCATTGGCTGAGTTCACATTAACGTGCTCATTAAATTGAGTAATATCTGGATCAGGGTATTCACCAAACTGTTTCATTGTGTATTCATCGTGGTTACCAGAAGCTGAAACGAAGGCGTAATTTAAATGAGTAGCTTTTGATTGTTCCATCAGGTCTACCCACTCATCTTCTACTTCAGCTGTTTCAACAAAGTCACCTGTATGTAAAATGAAATCTACATTATCAGTACCCACTTCTTCAACGGCGCGAGCAATAGTATCGGCAGCAAATGTTGCTTCGTTACGAACGTTTTCGTTCCAGTAAGCATTTTGGGTATCGGTATATTGAATAAAAGTGAATGATTCATCCGCTTTGCCAGCTGTTTTGAATTTTCCGACCTCGGACATTTCGCCTGAAGCTGAACCCACTTGGTAGTAATAAGTTGTGCCCGGTTCTAAATCGGTAGCTTCTGCTTTATAAGCATGTTCAACAACATCAACAAGCCCCGCTTGACCTACTTTGTCACCTGAAGTCCATTCTGGTCCAGATTGATTTTCATCGGTGAAGTAACCATTAATTTTTGGTTCGCCATTTTCATCTTTTTCAATATTTCCATCTTCATCATAAGCAACGTCAGCAAAGATTAAGAAGCCATCTTCATCACGCTCTAAATAGCGATTAGTTACTTCTGTCGCTTCCGCAGTGAATTCCATCGGTTCGCTCATATCTTCAGATTTTGAAACTACTACTTTAGCATCATCAAACTTCGAAGTAGTGAACCAGTTAAAGGCCATTGAAGTTGATGGATCATTTTTAATAGTTGTAATGATACGGTTAGGAACATCATTTGACTTAACTTCAGCAACAACCGGTTTTTCTGCTAAAAGTTCCATGCCTTCTGCAAATGCAGCCATTGGAGCTAATAATTGAGTAGCAGCAAGTAACGATACAACGAATTTACTAGACTTAGATTTAAGCAATTTTACTCCTCCTAAAAAATATCAATATGCTTTACGCACTTTTTATTATGGCAAAGCAATATCAATTTTCTGTAAATATTAAGTAAAAATCTAATCAATTATATTTTAAAATAGATTTTGACAGGCAAATGCATAATCTTTGAATTTCACTATGAGTTTTTTGGTGCAATTACATCTCATAAAAAATTTAACAGATACCTTTTAAGGAGGTTAGGTCTTTTGAGTAAAAAGCGTAATGTTCGTCTAAGTCGTTAGATGATTATTTAGTATTTCTAATGCGAATAAGTAATAATCGTGCTTGCCCCAAGCAGAGAGAGAGTTGCTTTCATTTATATTTTCAAAATAAAAGGAGAGTGAACAAAAAGTGGAAAATTAGATAATTTTCACTTCGTAGGCCTACCCCCGCACAGTTGGGAGTAGACCAGAAGTAGAAAATTGAATAATTTTCGCTTCGTCTGCCCACCCCCGCACTGTTGAGTAGGCCTCAAATAAGTCGTTAAGACGCAGTTTGAGACCACTCAACCACTGCGATATAAATTAACGAACACAACGTGATTGAATTTATAAAGTTTATGCCTATCCTTGATGCCCACTCGCCAATTGTTTAATAAAGCATTGATTAACGCAATTAAAAATTAGTTTTTCTCTAATAATGAATGTTGCGTGCGATCAATTAATAATGCGCCGAGAGGTGCGGTAATGGTGATACCAATGACCGCCACAGATAAGATTAGGGGTCCTGTATTTAAGCCGACGGCTAAAGGGATAGCACCAATGGCTGCTTGCACTGTTGCTTTTGGTAAATAGGCAAAAATACAAAACACTTTTTCTTTAGCCGACAGTTTAGTGCCAAGTAAACTAAGGTAAACGCCTAAACTTCTAAAGATTAAGGCTAATAAAATAGTTAGTACAGCTTTAAATCCAGCAATACTTAAATAACGAATATCAACAGCTGCGCCCACTAACACAAATAACAATAATTCTGAGGCAATCCATATATTACCAAATTGTTTAGATAACTTTGTCGATTGAGGTATCGGACCACGCATTTTTATAACGCTCGCCATACTCATCACGGCCAGAAGACCCGAAATCGCAATCGTATTAGCTAGCCAATTTTCAAGCACTACGAGTATAAATGAAATGCCAAGAATTATAATGACTTTTTGAATCTCAGTTAAGCCAATGTGTGCATGAGCCCATTTGAAGAAAAGAAGTAACAGCCAACCTGTTAAAACACCTAAGCCAACGCCGGCGATAATTGAGATAGGAATATTAAAGAAATCTTGATAATGGATGGCGCCACCTTGTGCCATACTTAAAAAAGCAGTAAATAATATAATCACCACAATGTCATCGCATGAAGCACCCGCTAAAATGAGTTGAGGAATTTTCTGATTCGTACCGATTTTTTGTTCAATCAAATGTATCATTCTAGGTACGACCACGGCAGGAGATACAGCTGCCATGACAGCGCCCATGACAGCTGCATCAATAAGAGAAATATCTAATAACCAAGGGGCTATCAGTAAATAGCCAATAATTTCAATTGTTGCAGGCAAGAAACTCATCAGAACGGCAGGGCGTCCGACTTGTTTTAAGTCCGATAAATCTAAGGTGAGCCCAGCTTTCAGTAAAATAATGATTAATGCCATTTTTCTTAAATCTGCTGAATTTTCGAGCAAAGCAGGTTCAAAGGCGTTCAGTAGATAAGGTCCGAGTAAGACACCGGCAAGTAACATACCAATAATACGCGGCAAACCAATTTTATCAGCAATCGTTGCCATTAATAAGCCGCCTAGAAAGACGAAAGCTAAAGATGTTAACATAAATTAAGCTCCTTCATTTATAAATTTGTTTCACGAAGATATCCATAAAAAAGATGACCCCCGTGACATGCCAAATAAAGCGTCACAGAAGTCATCAGCAAATAACTGCGGTTTAGGTAACTTACCTAGGGAGAACCTCATTCCCTTTTGTTAATTAAGTATAGCAAAATCACGGTGGATGTCAATATCGGGTATCGTATAATGAATGCTCATTAAAAGCTAGACGATGATAATGAAAAAACAAGCTTTCAACGGACCAGAGTATATAAGATAGCTTTTTTAGAGGAATAGGAAACATTTTTTAAAAATAGAAAGCGAAATATTATAAAGCTATTTATTGTAAGGGATTACACTTGCTATTGTATGGGGGATTTGATATCTTTTTCTTGAATGGAAAACTTTAGGGAGGTTTATCATGGAAAAGTTTAAAGCATATGTGGTTAGAGAAACAAATGGCGAGGTTACCTATAAAGTAGAGGAACTGAACCGTCAATTTTTATATCAAGGCAATACCTTAATTAAGGCGGAATATTCTTCATTAAATTATAAGGATATGTTGGGTTTTAAAACTAAGGGAGGCGTTATTCGGCATTATCCAATGATACCTGGGATAGATGTAGCGGGTGAAATAGTCGAAGATCAATCGGGGAAATATCAAAAAGGTGATAAAGTCATCGTGATGGGAAGTAATATGGGAGTATCGACGACCGGTGGTTATTCAGAATATGTATCAGTTGATAGTGATTGGGCGGTGAAAGTACCAGAGGGCATGACGACTAAAGAGGCCATGATTTATGGAACAGCTGGCTTTACTGCTGCTTATGCCTTGTTGTCACTGATTAACCATGGGATGGATGTGAATAAACAACCTCATATTTTAGTCACGGGAGCGACAGGCGGAGTGGGCTCCGTTTCTTTAGCAATCTTGAAAAAGTTAGGTTTTGACAAGGTAACAGCTCTAGTAAGGAAAGATTATCAAGAAGAAATTGCCTTAAAATTAGGAGCCACTGAAGTAATTTGGTCAGAAGATTTAGGAACTGTTAAACCTTTAGCTTCAGCAAAATGGGATTATGTTGTAGATAATGTAGGGGGTGAACCGGCAGCAATTGCTTTAACTCAAATTGCCAATAATGGTGCGATGTCGATGTGTGGCAATGCGGCAGGTATTCAATTTAACACATCTGTTTTACCGATGATTTTAAGAGGAGTAACGATATTTGGAATTGATTCACTAGCAAGACCGGTGGCATTACGTAATCAAATTTGGGAGTTGTTAGCGAATGAATGGAATGTCATTGACTCATTATTAGTCAATGAAGTGCCGTTTGATAAGTTAGACGAACCTTTATCGAAAATACGTGAGGGACAGCATTTAGGACGAACCTTAGTTGCGTTTTAAAACTTAGGAAAAATGACTCATAGCTTTCCGTAATGATACGTACTTAAAAAGTAGGTTATAGTATAGGTCATAGCAAAAATTTTTTTGTCGAAGCTATAGGTTTCAAAGGGTGTTTGATAAAATTCCATACAGTTTTTTTCTACTTTTTAGATAGACAATATACGGAGCTGATATATAATATATGTACCTATTATTTTAGACAGGATGATCGTAAATGAGTTATTTATATAAAAGTACCTTTGAGACGCCCATTGGTACCATGACTAGTTTGGTGGCAGAAGACGGAATCTACTTTTTGCAGTTCGCTGATAGCCTGACATCAAAACAAATCAAGCGAGTTCAAAAGCATTTTCAACGGAAGATTATTGAAAAAGATCATTCGATGAATTTGAAAGTAAAACAAGAGCTATGCGAATACCTAGAAGGAACAAGAACTGAGTTTACAATTCCGACTATCATGAAGGGGACGGTTTTTCAAACAAAGGTATGGCAAGCATTAAAAAATATTCCTTACGGTACAACCTTAGATTATCAAGGGTTAGGTAAAGAAAATGGATATCCAAATGCTAGCAGAGCCATTGGTAATGCCAATAGTAGTAACCTTATTATGATTCTCATTCCTTGCCACCGTGTAATAAGGTCCGATGGCTCAATAGGCGGATATGCCGGTGGAGTGAGTAGGAAGCAATACTTATTAACTTTAGAAGAAAACTATATCGTATCAAAGAACCATTAGCCATTATAAAGTAAATTAAATAAAGAGGACAATAGTAACACCGGTTGGTGATTGACTATTGTCCTTTTTGACTGTAGACAAAACTCATTTCATTCACTTGAGGATTTCGTTCCTGAGGAGCTTCCTTTAAGAAAAATTGAGACATTGTTTATGAATTATGACTGTATTTAGATGAAAACAATAGGTCTATCATTGACAACAACGAATTGCAAGGGGGGTACCAAGAGGGTAGAGAATCAAATGAAGAAAGAAACGAGTATAAGGGATGATGAATTTTAACACTTTTCAAGATAAGTTTAATTAATTTATTAAAAAAACTTCTTATATTATATTAAAGATACCTGCATAATGATTTTTATAACTAATATGGCTTGTGTTACTAGTGTGTCATAAGGTATTACAGATGAAATTAGTCCGATTCATGTTTATTTCCTTTTTGAAAAAGTATATTATTTTCAGTAGAATCTATGTTAAACAAATTATTTAATATTTTATTCCAAGGTATAAATCTAAGGATTATAAAGACAAGGTATGGGAATAAAATGTTACCAAAAGTTAAGTTTCTAAATTTAAAAAATAGAAAGTCAAGAGTATCGATAACACCAATAGTTAAAAAAAAGTATGCAATTTTATTTTTCATAATTTGGTACCCTCCTGTTCTTTAATGAAATAATTATAACAAAAAGAGTAAGCGTTTGCAAACGTCTATTTCTTAATATATTTTAAATTATAAAATTAAGTTAGACTTTTTATCCTAAACACAACAAAGCTTTTTTCTTACTTAAACATAAAGACACAGGCAAATATGTTGGTGTTGAGCAGCTAGAAAGGCTTCGTCTTATATTATCAGGGATGTTTAATAAAAATAAAGAGCCTATTTGTTTGAAGTTAACTTAAATTGGTTTGTATTCAATTTAAGAGGACAATAGTAACACCGGTTGGTGATTGACTATTGTCCTTTTAACTATTTTTTTGGAACAAAACTTTTGCGAATGATTAATTCAGAATTAAGTAAAACGGTTTTAGTTGTTTTTCGGTTATAGACAATTTGATCAACTAACATATCAATAGTAGTCTTTGCTATCTCTTCAGCCTCGATTCTGAAAGTAGTTAATGGGGGGGAGACAAATTTTGAGATATCATTATCGTTAATGCTAATGATTTCAATATTATCCGGAATATTGATTTGCAATTCATTAAAAGCTTGCAAACAGCCGATTGCAATCGTATCAGATGCAATAAAAATCGCTTCGGGTAGATCATCTTTCCATTTTGAAATATTATTTTTTACTAGATTATAACCTTGTTCTACAGAAAAGCGTCCTTCGCTCAAAATATATTTTTCATTAAGTAGTCCCAAAGTTGAAAGATAATGACGAAAAGTTACCTCACGACTATCCATGTCAATCGTATCATTAAAATGATTGTAATAATTTCCACCGATAAAACCAATTTTTTGATAGCCTTTTTCTCTAAAATAATCAATCGCTTTGACTGTCATCCGATCGGTATCGGGCTTCACAGTATCAAAATAATCGGGTTCGGGATTAATTTCTAAAAAGACGCCATTAGTATAGCTATTTTTTAATTTTTGTATTTCTTTTTCAGAAAAAGAACCCAAAGCAATAAAACCAGAAATATTTTTGGGAATAGAATCTAGACCTTTGTCTTGCTTGATTGTAAATATTTCCATATTATTTAATTTTGCATATTTCTCTAAATTAATTTTCAGATTGCGAAAATAAACGTCTTGCAATTCTTCCTCATCACTTAACCAAGATAGTACTGCAATTTTTTCAAGTGTCGTTTTAATCTTAGAGCGATCATATCCTAAAGTTAGGGCAGTATGGATTATTTTTTGTCTGGTCTCTTCGGTTATGGATAAGTTTTCGTCTCCTTTAAGTAGGCGAGAGACTGTCGCTGAAGAATACCCAGAATGGTATGCTATATCCTTAATTGTTGTCATTTGTTACCTCAATAAAAATTATTTTTATATTAGTTAGTAAAACTATTTATTAGAATTATAACGTTTTTATCATGGTTGTGCAACTATATCCACGATAATTGGTAAAAATATTTACTAAATAAATTAAATTCTTTAAATAAAACTATTTACAAATGAAACGTTTTCTTATATACTTAGGATAATAATAGTAATAAAGGAGCCAGACAGATGAAAAAAATATCAAGTTTATTGCTTAGCAGTTTAGTCGTTTTAGGGTTAGCAGGATGTGGACCAAAAGAGAATGATGCAACAGTAACTTCAAACGATCTAAGTACAACAGAAAATTCTGAACCAACAGAACTTTTAGTTTGGGAAGATCAAGCCAAAGGTGTAGGGATTGAAGATGCAATTAAAAAATTTGAAGAAGAAAATAATGTAAAAATCACGATGGTAGAAAAATCTTACGCAGACCATATAGAGGATTTACGTTTGGACGGACCAGCAGGAACAGGCCCAGATGTGATTACTATTCCGAGTGATCAAGTAGGGACTGCTGTGACAGAAGGATTACTGAAAGAATTAACCGTAGATGATGAATTAAAAGGAATTTATACTGAAGCAGCTATGCAATCGCAAACTGTTGATGGAAAAGTATACGGACTGCCAAAAGCGGTAGAAACACAAATTTTATTTTACAATAAAGACTTAATTTCAGAAGAAGAACTACCGAATACTACTGACGAATGGTTTGAGTTTTCTAAAAACTATTCTGATGGTGAAAAATATGGTTTATTAGCACTATGGGATACACTTTACTATGCTCAAGGGGTAATGGGAGGATTTGGATCTTATGTATTCGGCGAGAAGGACGGAGAGCTTAACCCAGAAGATTTAGGTCTTGCTAACGAGGGTGCTATCGAAGGAGCTGAATATATCAAAAAGTTCTATGACGAAAAAGTATTCCCATCAGGAATTATCGGCGAACAAGGTATCAATGTGTTAGATTCATTATTTACTGAAGGAAAAGCTGTAGCGGTAATCTCTGGTCCTTGGAACGTTGAACCTTATAAAGAAGCAGGCATTAATTATGGAGTTAAAGAATTACCAATGTTACCTAATGGCGAACATATGGGCTCATTCATTGGTGTCAAAAGTTATAATGTAAGTAGTTATACAAAACACCCAGAATTAGCAGAAGCATTTGTTAAATTTATTGCGAATGAAGAAAATTCAAAAGTTCGCTATGAAAAAACAAAAGAAGTTCCAGCTGTGCTAGCGCTAGCTGAAGACCCAAGTGTTCAAGAAAGTGAAGCGGCAGCCGCGATTGCTTTACAATCACAATATGCTGAATTGATGCCAGGTATCACTGCAATGAACTCTGTATGGATACCAATTGATCAAGCACTTCAAACAATTGCAACAGGAAAAGCTGAGCCAAAAGATGCATTAGAGCAAGCAGTAGAACAAATTGCTAACGATATAGAAGCAACGACTCAACAATAATTAGAGAAATTCATGGGCGACGAATCTTTCGTCGCCTTTAATAAAGGTAGGTGTAATGATTATGAGTGATCAATCTTACTCATCAAAAAATGCAAAAAATGCCACAATTCTATCAGTAGTTCCTGGATTGGGGCAGATTTATAATCGACAATATATTAAAGGGCTTATTTTTCTCGTTATTACAGTTTCTTACTTCTTTGTATTCAAAGATTTATTGAATATGGGTATTTGGGGATTATTTACCTTAGGAACAGAGTTACCTCGTGATAATTCAATTTTCCTTTTAGCTGAAGGTTTGGTTGCGTTGATAGTCCTAATATTCGGTTTAGGATTTTATTATTTAAATTTAAAAGATGCTTTTCGTAATGGACGCAAGATAGATGAAGGCAATGCGGTGAATAACATTGTGGAGAGTTACCAGGCATTATTAAGTGAGGGATATCCTTATTTAATGAGTAGTCCCGCTTTTTTCTTATTAGTATTTTCTGTTATTTTTCCAATTTTATTTAGTATTGCATTGGCTTTTACTAATTACGATTTATATCATTCAGCGCCAGCGAATCTAGCTGATTGGGTGGGGCTTGAAACATTTGCTAAAATCTTTACTGTTGATATTTGGCGAGAGACATTTTTTAATGTATTGGGTTGGACGGTTATATGGACTTTAGTCGCTTCAACTTTACAAGTTTCAATTGGTATTTTGTTAGCCATTGTCGTTCACCAAAAGGACTTAAAATTTAAAAAATTATTCCGAACCATACTTGTTTTACCATGGGCTGTTCCAGGTTTTGTAACGATTATGGTGTTTTCCGGAATGTTTAATGATACTTTTGGAGCGATTAATAATTCCATTTTAAGTTTAATTGGAGTTTCCCCAATCCCATGGTTGATCGATGCAAATTGGACTAAAATTGCATTATTAATGATACAAGGATGGTTAGGATTTCCATATATCTTCATTGTGACGACCGGAACGTTACAATCTATTCCAAACGATTTGTATGAAGCTGCCACCATCGATGGAGCAAATGGTTTTCAAAAATTTAGAAAAATTACCTTACCATTAATTTTATATTCGATGGCACCAATCATTATTACGCAGTATACTTTTAATTTTAATAACTTTAATATTATTTATCTATTTAATTCTGGAGGACCAGCTGTTCCAGGATCAACAGCTGGTGGTACCGATATCCTTGTATCGTGGATTTATAAATTAACGATGCAAAAGAGTCAGTATGCGTTGGCAGCAGCTTTAACTATTTTACTCTCAATCTTTGTAATTGCGATTGCTTTATGGCAATTTAGAAGAACGAATTCATTTAAAGAAGGAGGTAGATCGTAGTGGAAAAAACACATTCCTTAACAAAACAACGTCGTACACGACTTCTGTCAACTTATTTATTATTAATCATTGTTTGTGTGGTTATTATTTATCCATTATTATGGACTGTTGGTGCTAGCTTTAACCCAGGAAATAGTTTAATCTCAACGAGTTTAATACCTAAAAATGCTTCATTAACCCATTATAAAAGATTGTTTGCTAATGAAGGAACTCTTTTATATAGTCGTTGGTATTTGAATTCTTTGAAAATAAGTTTCTTTACAATGATTTTGTCGTTAATTTTTGTTTCAATGACTGCGTATTCTTTTTCGAGATTTCGTTTTAAAGGTAGAAAAAATGGATTAATGCTCTTTTTACTATTACAAATGATACCCCAATTCTCAGCCCTAATTGCTATCTTTGTTTTAGCACAAATGTTAGGGTTAATAAACAGTCATTGGTTATTGATACTAATTTATGTAGGTGGACAAATTCCTATGAATACCTATTTAATGAAAGGCTATTTTGATTCGATACCAATCGATTTAGATGAGAGTGCAAAAATTGATGGCGCTAAAAATACGCGAATATTTTTACAGATTTTATTACCATTATCGCGTCCGATGTTAGCAGTAGTAGCGATGAATGGCTTTACTGGACCATTAGGTGATTTCGCATTATCATCGGTTTTACTAAGACAACCAGAATATTATACCTTACCAATAGGCTTATATAAATTGGTTACTGATAAGATGGGAGCAAGTTATACAACTTTTGCTGCTGGAGCTATTTTGATTAGTATTCCAATCGCATTAGTGTTCTTGTCATTACAAAAACATTTTGTTTCTGGGTTAACAACTGGAGGAACAAAAGGATAGGAGAATGAAATGAATAAATATATGAGTGAGAAAAGGTTTTTACATGGTGGAGACTACAATCCCGATCAATGGTTAAATTATCCAGAGATATTAGAAAAAGATATTGAATTGATGCAAAAAGCGAATACCAATACATTTTCGATAGGAATGTTTTCATGGGCGACACTTGAGCCTGAAGAAGGTCAATTTAATTTTGAATGGTTAGATAAGATTATGGATGATATTGCGGGAATAGGTGGCAATGTTATTTTATCAACTCCTAGTGGGGCTAGACCAGCTTGGATGTCGCATAAATATCCTGAGGTGTTGCGTACAAATGAACGACGTGAAAAAATGTTACATGGTGGACGTCATAATCATTGCTTTTCTTCACCGGTATATCGAGAAAAAATAGCGATTATCAATAAACTTCTAGCAGAGCGATATAAGAACCATCCGGCTCTATTAATGTGGCATATTTCAAATGAATATTCTGGTGAGTGTCACTGTGATTATTGTCAAGCGAATTTTAGACAATGGGTTAAAGATAAGTATAAAACTTTAGATGAAGTTAATTATGCTTGGTGGGGACCGTTTTGGAGTCATACAATAACAGATTGGGATCAAATAGAGTCTCCTTCACCTATTGGTGAGAATGCAGTGCATGGTTTAAATTTAGACTGGAAAAGATTTGTGACCGATCAAACAATTGATTTCTATGAACATGAGATTAAAGATATTCGTCAGATTACCCCGGATATTCCGATTACCACTAATTTTATGGCGGATACAGATGATCTTATTCCTTTCCAAAGTCTAGATTATGCTAAATTTTCTCAGCATGTCGATATTATCAGTTGGGATTGTTATCCAGCTTGGCATAATGATTGGGGAACTACTGCAGATTTAGCAAGTAAAGTTGGTTTTATTAATGATCAATATCGCAGTTTGAAACAAAAACCTTTCTTAATTATGGAGTCAACTCCAAGCGGTGTTAATTGGCATAAAGTTAATAAAACAAAGAGACCGGGAATGCATTTGTTGTCCTCTTTACAATTTATTGCACATGGGTCTGATAGTAATCTTTATTTCCAATGGCGTAAATCGCGCGGTTCAAGTGAAAAATTTCATGGCGCAGTCGTCGATCATGATAATTCTGAAAATAATCGTGTGTTCCGAGAAGTCAGTCTTGTAGGCGAAGTGCTTGAAAAAATACAAGAGGTTAAGACAAGTGATAAGCATGCAAAAGTTGCGATGATTTATGATTGGGAAAACAAATGGGCATTAGATGATGCACAAGGTTTTGGATTAGAAACAAAACGCTATCCACATACATTACAAGATCATTATCGCTATTTCTGGGATCGTGATATTGAAGTGGATGTTGTGACTAAAGAACACGATTTATCGAAATATAAGTTGGTAATCATACCAATGCTATATATGATAGATGAAAGTACTATGATCAAGTTGCAAGAATATGTGCATTCGGGCGGTATTTTAGTTTCTACTTACTTGACAGGATTAGTAAATGAATCGGATTTAACTTATTTAGGTGGTTGGCCTGAACCTTTACAAGAATTATTTGGCATTTCTGTTCTTGAAACGGATACGTATTATCCAAGTCAATATAATCAAATAACATTTTTAGATGGAACCACTGTTGAGACTAAAGACTATCAATCAGTGATTGACTTATTATCAGCTAAGACTTTGGCAAGTTATGAAAAAGATTTCTATGCAGGTACTCCAGCTGTTACTGTAAATACATTTGGAAAAGGTCAAGCGTACTTCATCGGGGCGAGAACGGAAGTATCATCTTTAAATACTATCTATGATGCGATCATCGAGGAGTTTGATTTAAGTAATCCCTTTGTTGTTAATGGAAATCCAGTTGTATCTGTTCAATCTAGAACAAAAAATAATCAAGATTATTACTTTGTGATGAACTTTTCTGAACACCCACAATCTATTACCGTAAAGGAGGAGACAGTGGATATTATTTCTGGTGAAACCCAAGGTAAAAATATTTCACTACCAGTCTATGGAGTTAAGGTCTTAAAAAGACGTTAAACACAAAGAAATCATAACAGTCTGAGCAAAAATATTAAAAATTCAATCAAGTTATGGCTCATTAATTATACGCGCAGTGGTTGAGTGGTCTCAAACAGTGCAGGAGTGGGTAGACGAAGCGAAAATCATTCGATTTTCTACTTCCTGCCCACCTACTATTCGAATAAAATGTAAGCGTTAACTCAATGTGAAAGGAGCGTGAAATATTAATTTTGAGGTAATCGCAATGACAAAAATAAGAAGGAGGCCGATGAAATAATGAGAATGAATGCAAAAAAGCTTTTATTCATGTTAGGAACATCTTTAATGATTGCAATGCCAAATGCGACGGTTTCTGCGCAAGAGGTTGATAGTAACAATCAAGTTATCTCAAGTGAATTAATTAATTTAGAATCTAGGACAAGTATAGAACTAGCAATGAAAGAGAAAGTTGATGAGGATAGTAAGGAAGTGGTAAGGGAAACTAATCATGAGGAAGCTATCGTTAGTACTCTACTAGAAAATATGCCCCCTGCAGAACAAACTGAAGACAAGAAAAATGAAGAGGTTATTGAGGAACTTACAGAAAACTCTATGAATGAAGTAGATAATATTGAAAATAATGGAGTTGAGGATGAAGATATGGCAAGTAGTTCTACAAAAGTAGTTAATGAAAGCAGTTTGGCTGAGGAAAAAATCACCGAAAATACTTTAATTGAAACAACAGTAAATGAGACACCTGATGGTGAAGAGTCAGGAGAAACGAAAGAGACCGACTTAGAAAAAGATAATAACGAAACGACTCCAGCAGTTACTATGAATGATGAACAAATTTCAGACGAACTAAATGATGTTTTACCAACTGATTTTTATGTTGAAAAGGTAGAAGACTTACCGGATGATTTCATAAAGGGAGTTGATATATCAACTTTGATAGCTCAAGAGCAAAGTGGTGTAAAATATTATGACTTAAATGGAAAAGAAGTGGATTTGATTGATTATTTAGCACAAAACAGTGTCAATTATATTCGGATAAGAGTATGGAATAATCCTTATGATAGTGATGGTAACGGTTATGGTGGAGGCAATAATGATTTAGATAAAGCGATTGAAATTGGAAAACGTGCAACTGAGGCAGGGTTAAATGTTTTAGTTGATTTTCATTACTCAGATTTTTGGGCGGATCCAGGACGTCAGTTGGCTCCAAAGGCTTGGCAAGAGATGACCGTTGATGAAAAAGCCACGGCTCTTTATGAATATACTAAGGATAGTTTGTTGGAGCTAAAAAAAGCGGGTGTCAATGTGACGATGGTGCAAGTAGGAAATGAAACGACAGGTAGTGGTATTGCGGGTGAAAAAGGTATTGAAAAATATCAATTATTCAAAGAAGGCTCAAGAGCCATTCGAGAAATTGATCCAGGAATCCAAATTGCCCTTCATTTTACTAATCCTGAGAAAACAGACACTATACTTAATTTTGCTAAAGGATTGTCTGATTATGCTATTGATTATGATGTATTTGCGACAAGTTATTATTCATATTGGCACGGAAAACTAGAAAATTTAACGAATGTTTTACAACAAATTAGTCAAGATTATAATAAGAAAACATTAATTGCAGAAACGAGTTATGCTTATACTCTTGAAGACGGTGATGGTCACGGGAATGTTATCGGGTCTACGTCAGATACTGATTTGGGAGGCTATGAAGCAACGGTTCAGGGCCAAACCAATAATATTCGAGACGTCATTGATGCAGCGAATAAAGCTGGTGCGTTGGGGATTTTTTATTGGGAACCAGCTTGGGTCCCCGTAGGCAAACCAAATTGGGAACAGAATCTTCCTGTTTGGGAAAAATATGGGTCAGGATGGGCTTCTTCTCATGCGATAGAATATGATTCGAATGTAACAGAATCAACGTATGGTGGTTCTGCTTGGGATAACCAAGCGCTATTTGATTTCAATGGTAAAGCACTACCTTCTATAAAAGTCTTTGAATTAGTAAATAATGGCTATGGTGAGGTACCAGAAAGAGAAATAATAGAAGAACCAAAAGAACAATTTGAGAGTTTATTAGATAACCCTAGCTTTGAGGAAGAAAATCTTAATAGTTATACAATTAGTGAAGGATATGTTTCGCGTCTTAATGATACACCAAAAGATGGCGAATATGCTCTGCACTTTTGGTCGGATCAAACGATTGATTTTGATGTTGAACAAAAAGTATTTTTAGCACCGGGAATGTATCAGTTTAATTTATTGATGCAAGGAGATCAAACGGGGCAGAGTGAAAATATTTATGCATTCATTAAATATCCTGATGGTATGTTGTTAACTTCAACGATTAATTTAAAAGGCTATGCGAATTGGCAGGAAGCTAATATTGAGTTTACACTTAAAGAATCAACTGAACTAATTTTTGGATTACACGTGACTGCTGATGCTGAAGCCTGGGGAACGACTGATAATTGGTTATTAAAGAAAACAGGCGATATTGTTCAAGAACCTTCTGAAAAGGACAACGAAGAAAGTCCAATTGATGAAAACTCAGCTAAAGAGGAACCGAATGAAGAAAATCCAAGCGAGGAAAACTCAATTGAGAATGAAATAACAACCGATAATGAGAATGTTGAAATAGAACAAGAGTCATCAGAAAATGACTTTAATTCAGAAAGAACCGTAGATTCTACTTTAAAACCAGACTTATCAGCCAATGATTTAATCTATTCTAGTATGTTACCTAGTACCGGGTCGAAAAAAACTGTTTACTTGATGTTATTGGGCTATATGCTATTAATATTAGGAACATTTTTGGTTTTTAACAAAAAAAGTTCCTAAAAATAGTTTTGGTAAATTGAGAATGTCAAAGGAAGAGCAAATTGATAAAAAAGTGTCCATCAATTATATTGATGCAGTGGTTAGGAGACGAAAATTAGATGCATTTCGCTTTGTTTCCCCCTACCTTTGCGAAAGTATCAAATTAGTCTTAAAATATAGATTGATGTCTCTCAATCACTGATCTAACCATCATCGAGCAATCACTTGACTGAATTAATCATGTTTAGCCCCATTTCCATTAAAACATTAATAGAAGTCATGTAGAAATATTCCATTTTTACTTGACTTCTTTTTAATTTGCGTAAACGTTATGAGAGAATTAGAAAAATTACTTCTAAAATTTGATTGTAATTATCATCAATCCTATATAATAGATAAGAGAATGAATTGAAACGTTTAAGCAGAATAATGAATATAGTAAAAAAGCGGGCGAGTAGCAAATCAAATAATTTACTACTTGCCCGCCTGTTATTATGTTATCTATCTCCGTTATATACGGTGTTACGAACAATTACATAATCCACTTTACGGATAGAATCTAAATCTTTACCCCCAGCGTAAGAGATAGAAGATTGTAAGTCTTGTTGCATTTCAATTAAGGTGTCAGATAAGTGTCCACGTGTTGGGATTAATTCAATTTTTCCTTCGACGTTTTTACGTTCACCTTTTTGGAATTCAGAAGCACTTCCGAAATATTCTTTAAAGATTTTACCATCAATTTTACGAGTTAAACCAGGACTTTCTTCGTGAGCGGCTAATAACGAGCCAATCATTACCATGCTTGCACCGAAACGTACTGATTTAGCAATATCGCCATTATGACGAATTCCACCATCAGCAATAATAGGTTTGCGCGCTGCTTTAGCACATAAACGAATTGCTGCTAATTGCCAACCACCCGTTCCAAATCCTGTTTTTAATTTAGTAATACATACACGACCAGGACCTACACCCACTTTAGTAGCATCGGCACCTGCTAATTCTAATTCACGAACACCTTCTGGCGTTGCGACATTACCTGCAATTAAGAATGTATCAGGCATTTCTTTTTTGATGAATTGAATCATTTTAATGACATCGTCAGAATGCCCATGAGCAACGTCGATAGTAGTATATTCTGGAATTAAGTTTTCAGCAACTAATTCGCGTACGAAATCATACTCATATGGTTTAATACCAACACTGATAGAAGCAAATAAGCCCTTATCATGCATCATTTTGATAAAAGGTTTACGACCTTCTTCATCAAAACGGTGCATGATGTAGAAATAATCATTTTCAGCAAACCAAATCGCTAATTCTTCATTGATTACGGTTTGCATATTAGCAGGAACTACAGGGATTTTGAATGTGCGCGGTCCAAATTTTATGGAGGTATCACATTCTGAACGGCTACTTACAATACATCTATTAGGGATTAACTGAATATCTTCGTAGTCAAAAACTTCCATTTTATTTAAATAACTCCTTTTAATTTAATCTTACGATTATTTTGTTGGGTACATTGCTGCAACACGTTGTTGTAAATCTTTATCTTCAACGTATTCTTCGTATTTTGTATTAATACGGTCAAAGGCGCCAGTTGGTGTTAATTCAATTACTCGGTTACAAGTCGTATTTAATACTTCATAGTCATGAGAAGCAATTAAAATTGCGCCCTTAAATTTAATTAAACCTTCGTTTAATGCGGTAATAGACTCTAAGTCTAAGTGGTTCGTCGGTTGGTCCATAACTAAAACATTTGCTTTAGATAACATCATTTTCGATAATAGACAACGAACTTTCTCACCACCAGAAAGCACATTAACAGGTTTCATTACGTCTTCACCTGAGAAAAGCATACGGCCTAAGAAGCTGCGTAAGAAAGTATTATCTTGTTCTTCTTTAGCTGCATACTGTCTTAACCAGTCTACAATATTTAGATTTACTCCGTCAAATTCATCTCCAGAATTACGAGGTAAATATGTTTGAGAAGTGGTGACACCCCATTCAAATGTACCGGAATCGGGTTCATCAACCCCCATAAGAATATTAAAGAATGCAGTGACAGCATTATCATTACGACTTACAAAGGCTACTTTATCATCACGTTGAAGTGTAAAAGTGACGTTATCTAATACTTTCTCACCATCAATAGTTTTTGATAATCCTTCGACACGTAGTAAATCATTACCAATTTCACGTTCAGGGGTAAATCCAACAAAAGGATAGCGACGTGAAGAAGGTTGAATATCATCTAAGGTAATTTTATCTAATAATTTTTTACGCGATGTGGCTTGTTTTGATTTAGAGGCGTTCGCAGAGAAGCGCGCTATAAATGCTTGTAATTCTTTGATTTGTTCTTCTTTTTTCGCGTTTTGGTCTGCAGCCATTTTTGCAGCTAATTGACTTGATTGTAACCAGAAATCATAGTTACCCACATAAATTTTAATTTTACCAAAGTCCACATCGGCCATATGTGTACACACAGTATTTAAGAAGTGGCGGTCGTGAGAAACGACAATCACAGTATTCGGGAAGTCAAGGATAAAATCACTTAACCAATCAATAGCTTGAGCATCTAAACCGTTGGTCGGCTCGTCTAAAAGTAAATTATCAGGTTTGCCGAATAAAGCTTGGGCTAGTAAGACTTTAATTTTATCTGCTTCAATTAATTCACTCATTTTTGAGTAGTGCATTTCAGTAGGGATACCAAGACCTTGTAGCATATTGCTCGCTTCTGATTCAGCTTCCCAGCCACCCATTTCAGCAAATAAACCTTCTAGTTCACCCGCTCTAATACCATCTTCATCAGAAAAATCTTCTTTCATATAGATAGCATCTTTTTCTTTCATTACATCATAGAGCTCTTTGTGTCCCATCATGACTGTTTCAATGACATTATATTCTTCGAAACCATAGTGGTTTTGGCTTAATACCGCTAAACGCTCATTAGGGTCCATCGTAACAGAACCTGTCGTCGGTGTAACCTCACCAGATAAAATTTTTAAAAATGTTGATTTTCCAGCACCATTTGCACCGATAACACCATAGCAGTTGCCAGGGTTAAATGTAATGTTTACTTCATCAAACAATTTACGATCCGGAAATTGTAAGCTGACATTAGAAACATTGATCATTCAGATATTTCCTCCTTTATGGTTCATGTGTTTTGAGCAAACCCAAAACATCCAAAGATATCATACCATAAATTATTCATAAAGCGAGTAAAAGAAACTAAAACTTTATACAATTTAGCTTGATTTTTTCTCAGAAACTTCACAAATATTTTTTATACTTAAAATACTAAGAGGAGGGATTTTAAATGAAACTGAAAAAAATGGTAATAGTATCATTAAGTACAATGGTTTTTGGTAGTTTTTTTCCTAGTTTTGTAAATGTCATTGGTCATACCGAAAATGGGTATAGTGTATTCGCACAAGAGGATAAATTAGCCCTATTAGCTAAGATAAAAACAAGCCTCTTGACACAAGAACCCATCGTAGAGACACAGTTAGCAAAAGTAGATAATGAAGATCTTTTAAAATTTTATGAATCGGCATCTAATGCAACTCCATGGCAAGATATTTATCATTCCATTGCAAGTCACTATTCGCAATTAGGATTGATTTCAGATTCAGTAGAAATAGCAAAATTTAAGAGTATATTAGCGGAAATTATCAGTACGACTGGTAAGTCAGCAGAAGAGTTAAAAAATGTTGATCCAAAAGCATTAATTTCTGAGTATGATAGTGCGAAACAAGCCTATCCAGATGATGCGACAAAAGCCATACAAGAGGTTTTGGCAAATGTGGATCTTAATTATGGAAAATTATCAGAGGGTGAACGCGCTGCAGTCAAATCGGCTGAAAATGCCTTGGTAGAAACCACGACGGTTGCACCAGATACAACAGTAACTGAAGCTGAAACAACACCAACAACCGAAGTCGAAACCATAGCGGATACAATCATGGAAGATCCAGAGACAACCTTATCCGAGGATATATCCGACGAATCATCTGAAACTACCAACGTGGAAAGTTCTTCAGTTGAAGCAACAGAAGAAACGGTAACGGAATCAACTACTGTCGAAATGAGTCAAGAAAGTACAATAGAAGAGACAGAAGACACAACCGTTGAAGAGACTATTAGCGATACGAGTTCCGTCGAAACATCTGAAGAAAGTGTAGTGGATGAAACAACCGTCGAAGAAACGGTAGCTGAAGAAACAACTACAATTGAAACAACTTTAACATCAGAAACTACCTCAGTTTCCCAAGAAATCGAAGAAGAACAGTTTAGACAAAAGCTACTTGAAAGAACCGATATTTCAGCCGAACAACTATCAAGTATTACGTCACAAGAATTAAGTAAGATTAGTGAAATTACAGGATTGCCACTCACTGCTACCGATGATAATTATCTAAAAGTGTTCAGAAGAGCGTTTGTGACGTATTATCCTGAAAGATTCACTACCCAACAAATTTTCGATGTGGCGAATACATTACGTGAATTTGCGATTACCCATACACCAATGACACAAGCTATTGCAAGTCAAATTCCAGATGAAGACTTCCTTCAATGGAGTCGAGAAGTCCATCTACAAGGTAATGATGTCACATATCCATTTAAACAAGCTTATAATAATTATCCTCATTTATTTGATCAATTACTTGAGAGTACTATAAATAATTTAACCACTAAGACAGCTCTGACACTAGAACAATTAAAACATATTGATTCTTTACTGATGATGTTATTAAATTGGGAAGCGTCAGCCAACATATCGACTTATGATGCAGTTGAAAAAATATTATTGGAAAATTACCAAAGTAATCAAACTGATACCACAACCGTTCAGAGCGACACCACCGAAACAACGCATGAAATGTCAACAACATCAGAACCAACCACTACTCAAGCATTACAAGTGAGTAAAACAAAACAAGTTCAAAAAGGTTTATTACCACAAACGGGTGAACAAGACTCTTTATGGATTGTTATCGTAGCACTCATATTAGCCGGAGGAGGGTTTATTCTTATTAAGAATAAGCGAAAATAGACATTAAATAATTTTGGTGTTTGAGATATAGACTTTCTCTGTTCAAAGTCAATCTTTGTCTACCTGTTAGTTATAATATGACTCATTTTTAATAAAAACCAAAATAATAAGAGTTAACTCAAACTGCGTTTAATGACTCATTTATGACCTAATAAACTTTGGGGTGGGCAGACGAAGCGGAAATCAATCGATTTTCTACTTCCTGCGCACTCCTATTCGTTTTTTTAAGTTTAATCATAATTTAATATTAACTAACTCTACAAAACGGGAAAAATTTTGTATAATTGAATTTAGTAAAGAGAACTCAAGCAAAGGAGTCGTATAGATTGATAATAAACATGATCTCTAAAGGAGAGGAAGTCAAAGGGCAAGGTGTCGGAAGTGCCTACTTTGAGTTAATCAAACTAATTGAATTAAAATTATCCGATAAAATAAAGCTAACTTATAATAATGCGAAAGAGGCTGATTTTAATCATATTCATACGATTCATCCCAAATGTTTTTGGCAAATGAAAATATCGAAAAAGCCATCATGCATGCATGTCCATTTTTTACCTGAAACAGTAGAAGGTAGCATCAAATTGCCTAAAATTGTTCAATCTTTTTTTTATCACTACTTCATTCATTTTTACAAAGATGCAGAAGAGTTAATCGTGGTGAATCCTATTTTTATCGAACCTTTAAAGCAATATGGTATCGATAAAGACCGAATAACATATATCCCCAATGTAGTAGCGACGAAAGATTTCTATCCAAAAGAGATTAATGAACCGAGTGAGCTCTTTAAAAAACACAATTTATCATTAGATAAATTTACAGTCATAAGTGTAGGGCAAGTACAAACCCGTAAAGGAGTACTTGACTTTATTGAAATAGCTAAACAGTTACCAGAAGTGCAGTTTATTTGGGCAGGTGGGTTTAGTTTTGGAAAGATTACCGACGGCTATGATCAATTAACGGCTGTTATTAAAAATCCGCCTTCCAATGTAAAATTTGTCGGGATTGTAGACCGTGAGCAAATGAATGAGTTATACAATGCGTGTGATCTTTTACTAACGACATCTTATAATGAACTGTTTCCTGTCTCAATTTTAGAAGCAGTTAATAGCGGATTGCCGATTTTAGTGAGAGATTTAGATTTGTATGAAAAAATTTACTTTACTGATTATTTAAGAGCGAATAATAATGAAGCATTTGTTGACTATATTAAAGAATTGATGACCAAGCCTGAAACAATGGCTAAAGCGAAAGCAGCATCAAATAAAATCGCCACCGATTATTCTGAAGAGAATGTTGCACAACTTTGGGATGATTATTACACTCGATTTTATAAACGATGGGTAGAATAATTTAAAACATAATAAAAGGAATCTGCAGAATTAAGTGTGTTCAACACGTCTTAAATGCAGATTCCTATTTTTATTTTATGATTGAATGATGATAGGCATAAACTCGATTAAATCAATCAGGTTATTGTTTGTTCATTAAATGTGCGGCGGTTGAGTGGTGGGCAGACAACGTCTTAAATACTTGTTTAATACCTATTCAATTATGCCAGCGGTTTCAGGGGAGGCAAAAATCATTTAATATTCTCCTTTTGGTCCACTCCCAATGGTGACTTGGTATGGCAGACGAAGCGAAAAACCTCTCATCTTCTTCGGCTGGCCAAGTCTCATAAGTGTTGTAGTTTCTATTTATCAGGCTGGTAAAAGCGTAAACGTAAAGCATTCAATAGGACAGTAATTGAACTAAAACTCATTGCTAAAGCTGCGACCATTGGATTGAGTAAAGGACCATCAAAGAGTCCAAAAATAATCCCCATTGCTACCGGGATGCCAATGACATTGTAAGCGAAAGCCCAGAAAAGATTTTGTTTAATATTACGTAGGGTTTGGTGACTTAAATCAATAGCGGTAATCACGTCACTTAATTCATTGTTCATTAAGATAGTGTCGGCTGATTCAATAGCGATATCCGTTCCTGAACCAATCGCTATCCCGATATCAGCAATGGCTAAAGCAGGCGCATCGTTGATTCCGTCACCTACCATAATGACTTTATGATTTCTTGATTGAATTTTCTTTACGACATTACTTTTATCTTCGGGAAGCACTTCACTAAACACTTGATCAATCCCGACTTGTTGCGCAATCGCATTAGCCGTGTGGTGGTTATCTCCGGTTACCATATAGACTTGTAATTTCATGTGTTGTAGTTGTTTAATCGCTTGTTGACTATGCTTTTTAATTGGGTCCGCGACAGCGATAATTCCAGCGTATTGCTGATTGATAGCAACATACATCGGGGTACGACCTTGTGAAGCCATCTTTTTGGCTTGTTGTAAAGCCTCTTGGGGGATTTCGACTTTGCCTTCAAATAAACTTTGATTGCCAATTAATACCACTTGCTTATCAACGGTGGCTTTGACACCTTGTCCAGTGAAGCTGTTGAAATCAGAAACTGTTAGATTAGTGTGGTAGCCTTTATCTTTGGCGTAACGGACAATCGCTTCTCCTAATGGATGTTCCGAACTGGCTTCGACTGCTGAAACCAGTTGAACAAATTGTTCTGCACTAATAGTATCGGTGGTTACGATGTCGGTTACGGTTGGGATTCCTTCCGTAATAGTTCCAGTTTTATCTAATAAAATGGCGTCTGCTTTGTGCAATGATTCTAGAGCCGCACCGTTTTTAAATAAAATACCATTTTGAGCCGCTTTTCCTGTTCCTACCATAATGGCGGTTGGTGTCGCTAAGCCTAATGCACAGGGACAAGCAATAATAAGGACACTAATAAAAATTTTAAGGGCAAAATCAAGACTTGAACCTAGAACGAAATACCAAGTTAAGCCGCTTAAGATGGCGATTAAGATGACGGTAGGTACAAAATAAAGCGAGATGGTATCGGCTAAGCGAGCAATTTCTGCTTTTGAACCTTGAGCTTCTTGTACGAGCCGCACGATTTGTGAAATTAAGGTATCTTGTCCGATTTTAGTAACTTCATAGGTGAACGAACCATTTTTGTTGATGCTTCCACCCGTTACAGTATCTCCAACCTTTTTATTGATTGGTATACTTTCACCTGTAATCATCGATTCATCAACCGCTGATTCGCCTTTAATAATGTGACCGTCCACTCCTAAACTTTCACCTGGACGCACGAGTAAGTGATCACCGATTTTGACCATCGAAAGTGGGATAGTTTCGATTTGTCCATCTGATTTTACACGACGAGCTTCTTCTGGTGCTAAATCCATTAAGTTTTTGACGGCAGCACTCGTTTTGCCTTTGGCGATGTCTTCAAGGTACTTTCCAAGTGTCATTAATGTTAAGATCACCGCGGCTGATTCGAAGTAAAGTTCTAAATGACCTTCGCTATGAAGGCGGTTGGTTAATATAAGAAAAGTCATGACAACTCCTTGGATAAAAGCTGCACTCGTTCCGACTGCAATTAAAGAATCCATATTGGGAGCTAAATGCCATAGTGCTTTGAAACCGCGAATAAGGATGTGGCGACCTAACCATAAAACCGGTGCAGTTAACAACAATTGAGTGATAACATTGGCATTAGGATGCTGGTGCGCTTCTAAAAAAGATGGAATAGGCAATCCCACCATCGGCGCCATCGTCAAATAAAAGAGTGGCAGGGTAAATAGCGACATTTGAATTAAAAGTCGTTTCTTCTGTTTCATTTCGGTTTCTTTTTTGGCTAGATTTTCTAAATATTGGTCTTCTGCGGATAAGATAGGTTCTGCAGAGTAGCCAAGATTATTTACCGTATTTTTAATTAAGGATTCGTTAAACTGCTCTTTCCAGATGACGGTCATTTGTTCAGTAGCTAAATTAACGCTCGCTTCTTGTACTTCATCCAATTGATTAATTTTTCTTTCAATCTTACTCGCACAAGCAGCGCAAGTCATCCCGCTAATTTGATAGTTTTGAACGTTTGAATGGTTAGGGACTGTAGCAGTGGTGTTTTGGTAAAGTTCATATCCTAAATCCGCGACGTTTTTTTGCATGGTGTCAAAATCAATTTTTTGTTCGTCAAAGTCAACAGATGCTTTTTCGGTCACTAAATTGACAACAGCTTCATGTACTCCCTCTAGCTTATTGAGTTTTCTTTCAATTTTACTAGCGCAAGCAGCACAAGTCATTCCATTTACACTATAAGTAGCTTTCATGTCTTCCTCCTTTTGATTTAATTGTTTAGGTCTTAGACTATTAAATCATATCCAGCTTCGTCAACAGTCGCTTGCAAATCTTTTTCAGTTAGTAAACTTTCATCGTATTCAATAACTGCATTGTTCTTTTCAAGTGATACATCTACATGATGAACCCCTGCTAATTCCGTTAAAGCTTTTTCAATTGAATGAACGCAATGTTGGCAACCCATTCCTTCGATAGCAAATTCTTTTTTCATAATACATTCCTCTTTCTATTATTCAATGATGGCTGTGTGATGTTGGCAAGTACATTGTCCCGGAGGACATTGACATTTTATAATTTCAGGTGCATTTTTCATTTTTTCTTCAATTAATTGGATGAGCATTTGACATTGTTCTTGAGATAATGTTTCGTGCTGAATGAGCTGCTCAATATGAAGTCCACGATCTTTGGTGCAACTTCGGTCCATAATCTCGCCTAAGTCAGTTTGTAAGGCTTGGTTGGCGCTAATCGTTGCTTGATAAAGCATTGGCTTAACAGATGAGTCTTGTTTAAGATAGCCTTTTTGAACGAGGCGATTCAGTAAAGATTTGATCGTCCCTTCTTTCCAGTCCAAAATATTTGTTAAAGTATCAATAATTTCACGACTAGTTAAAGTACTTTTGGCCCAAACGACGCGCATTACTTCCCATTCTGCTGATGTGATAGTGGTGTGTTCCATTATTTCACCTCCTGGTTACGTTTGTAATCTACAAATATAGTTTACATTTGTAACCTTTGTTTTGCAAGTTTTATGCTTAAAATTTTTTAAATAAGCATTAAAGTTAGTTTTGGAGTATGATAGTGGGGGAAGGTAGTTGATTAGGAAGGAGTAAACTAAAAGATGAAGGAACGTTATTTAACTAAAAGTGCAGTTTTTTTAATAATCCAGCGACCAGATGGTAAGTATTTATTTCAACGACGTCAAAATACCGGCTATCAAGATGGCATGCTAGATTTAGGCGCTTCAGGTCATGTAGAGGCGGGTGAAACGGCCAAAGAGGCAGCAAAGAGAGAACTGATGGAAGAGACAGGATTAAATATCGAATTAAAACGTCTAAAATTTAAGTCGATCAATCATCGTAATACCGATGGTCAAGTTTATTATGATTTTTATTTTTTGGTTCAGATAAATGATACTGAAAGCAATCAAGTGAAAATTATGGAGCCGCATAAAAATAGCCAGATGTTGTGGTTAGCAAAAGAGGATTTTACGGACCAAATTATCGATTACAATCGCGTCGTTATTGATAATTTAGACCAAGGCATTTACTATCAAGAAATCGGATGGGAACACAACATATAGTGTTAGATAATTCTATTTAATACTAAATATGGTAATCTTATGTTTACTTTTACTAGACTAGGTGTTATCATAGTTAAGTACAAAAGGAGGAATCAAAGGTGCTTGTGGTGTATATGTCATTAACGGGACAGACTAGAAAATTTGTAAAAAAATTAGACTGGCCAAGTATCGAATTGACTCCTGATATGCCCATAGTCGAAGTAGACGAGCCTTATATTATTGTCGCACCCACTTATGAAAAAGAAGTGACAGATATATTATGGGAATTCGTTGAGACTGGAAACAATCAGTCTTATCTTCAAGGCGTGGCAGGTAGCGGTAATTTAAACTTTAATTCACTTTATTGTTTTACGGCGAAAGATCTCAGTCATGATTTTAATGTTCCGATATTATTGTTATTTGAGTTTCAAGGACGTCCAAGTGATGTTCAAAAATTAAAAGATGAGGTGGAGAAACTTGGAAAAACCAGTATTAGCGACTAAGCCGAAAGAAATAACTTATTTTAAATTAAATAATGAGTTGAATCGTCCGGTTAATAATCAAATTCCATTACATAAAGATAGAGAAGCAGTTCGTGCTTATTTCCTAGAACACGTTAATCCTAATACCGTCTTTTTCTATACTTTAGATGAAAAATTAGAGTATTTAGTGGATAATGACTATCTTGAAAGTGAATTTTTAGAAAAATATTCGCGTGAGTTTGTTAAGCAAATGATGAAAGACACTTATGCGATGAAATTCCGTTTCAAATCTTTCATGTCTGCGTTTAAATTTTATACACAGTATGCCTTAAAAACCAATGATGGGCAGCGTTATTTAGAGCGTTATGAAGATCGTATTGTTTTTGCATCATTATATTTAGCGGATGGCGATGAAGAATTAGCTAAAACTTTACGTGATGAAATGATTGCTCAACGTTATCAGCCAGCAACGCCTACTTTCTTAAACGCTGGGCGTAAACGTCGTGGAGAATTAGTTTCATGCTTTTTAATCCAACTGAGTGACGATATGAATAGTATTGGTCGTGGGATTAACTCAGCTTTACAACTGTCACGTATTGGTGGTGGGGTTGGTGTTAACTTATCGAATTTACGTGCAGCAGGGGACCCAATTAAGAAAATTGAAAATGCTTCTAGCGGTGTTGTACCGGTCATGAAATTATTAGAAGATAGCTTTAGCTATTCTAATCAATTAGGGCAACGTAATGGTGCAGGCGCCGTCTATTTAAATGTTTTCCATCCGGATATCGTATCATTCTTATCAACTAAAAAAGAAAATGCGGATGAAAAAATTCGTGTTAAGACCTTATCATTAGGTTTAGTCGTACCGGATAAATTTTATGAATTAGCAGCGAATGATGACCCGATGTACTTATTCAGTCCTTACGATATTGAACGTATTTATGGTAAACCATTCTCATATGTTGACATCACAGAGGAATACGACAATATCGTTAATAACCCTGAAATTCGTAAATCGAAAATTTCGGCTCGTGAATTAGAAAATGAAATTAGTAAATTACAACAAGAATCAGGTTATCCATATATTATTAATATTGATACTGCTAACCGTAGTAACCCAATTGATGGGATGATTACGATGAGTAACTTATGTTCTGAAATTTTACAAGTCCAACAACCTTCTCTTATTAATGATAAGCAAGAGTACGAAATTTTAGGAACAGATATTAGTTGTAATCTTGGTTCAACCAATATTCCAAACATGGTAAATTCTCCTGATTTTGAAAAATCAGTCGATGCGGCCGTGCGTGCTTTAACATTTGTGACGGATAATTCAAGTATTGAAGCTGTTCCGACGATAAAAAATGGAAATGATAAGGCTCATACGATTGGTTTAGGTGGTATGGGGTTACATACATTATTTGCCTTAAATCAAATGCATTATGGTTCTCCAGAATCGATTGAATTAACCGAAGCGTATTTTTATGCTTTGAACTACTTTACCTTGGTTGCAAGTAATAAAATTGCGACTGAGCGTGGTGAAGTATTCTATAATTTTGAAAAATCTCAATATGCTACTGGCGAATATTTCGATCGTTATATTGAAAAACCATTTACGATTCAAACTGACAAAGTGGCTCAAATTATGAAAAATGTACCGATGCCAACCGCTGAAGATTGGGCTCAATTAAAAGCGAAGGTTCAAGAAACTGGTTTATACCATCAAAATAGAATGGCGATTGCGCCAACTGGCTCTATCAGTTATGTCAATGAGACGAGTGCATCACTCCATCCTATCACTCGTTTAATCGAAGAGCGACAAGAGAAGAAAACGGGTAAAACTTATTATCCAGCTCCTCAATTATCAAACGACACGCTACCATTTTACAAATCGGCTTACGATATTGATATGCGTAAAGTAATTGATGTCTATGCCGCAGCACAAAAACATATTGACCAAGGAATGTCATTGACTTTATTTATGCGTAGTGAGATTCCAGAAGGATTGTATGAATGGAAAAATGGTCGAACGAATAAAATGACCACGCGTGACTTAAATATATTACGTCACTATGCATGGAATAAAGGCATTAAATCCATTTACTATATCCGTACCTTTACAGATGATGGCGAAGAGTTAGGAAGTAATGCATGTGAATCTTGTTCGATTTAATCTTTTAATGAATATTGACTGCTGCAGTAAAAATTTCTGCCACTTGCGTAAGCTTAATTAAATTGAACGGTATTTTTGATAAAGCATTAAGGAGGACATTATGGCATTAGAAAATAATAACTATATCGCAATCAACTGGAATCAGATTGAAGATATGGTAGATAAATTAACATGGGAAAAGTTAACCGAACAATTCTGGTTAGACACACGGATCCCATTGTCTAATGATTTAGACGATTGGCGGACACTATCTGCTGCTGAAAAAGATATGATAGGCAAAGTTTTTGGCGGACTAACTTTACTTGATACTTTACAATCAGAAGATGCAATTGAGCGACTACGTCAATCAATTCGTACTCAACATGAGGAAGCGGTCTTAAATAATATTCAGTTTATGGAAAGTGTCCACGCAAAAAGTTATTCTTCAATCTTTAGTACATTGAATACTAAAGCTGAAATTGAATCGATTTTTAATTGGACAAATTCCAATGAAGTTTTACAATATAAAGCTGCTAAAATTAATGATGCTTATAAAAATGGAACGGATTTACAAGCGAAAGCAGCCAGTGTATTATTAGAATCATTTTTATTCTATTCAGGATTTTTTGCACCATTGTATTATTTAGGTAACAATAAGTTAGCAAACGTAGCGGAAATCATTAAATTAATTATTCGTGATGAATCCGTTCATGGGACTTATATCGGCTATAAATTCCAATTAGGATTTGATCAATTATCCGAAGCAGAACAAGAAGAATTAAAAGGATGGGTTTATCAATTAACTTACGATTTATATCAAAACGAAGTGAAATTCACTCAAATGATTTATGATGCGATTGGATGGACAGAAAAAGTTAAAACTTTTGTGCGATATAATGCAAACAAAGCGTTACAGAATTTAGGGTTTGATCCACTATTCCCTGATACAGCAGAAGATGTGGATCCAATTGTGATGAATGGTATTTCTACAGGAACCAGTAATCATGACTTCTTCTCTCAAGTTGGAAACGGTTATTTATTAGGAACCGTTGAAGCGATGGAAGACAATGATTATCATCAATGGATGAAGTAAAATATTTAATATAGTAATCAACGCCATTAGTGACTCGGATGTATTTTGAGTACTAATGGTGTTTTTTTAGATAAAGAGCATTAGGGCATAAGACGGTAGTATTCCTACAGACGATGTCGGTCAAGTTGAAGGTAGGTAGAACAGCAAACTTCCAATTTTCAACATCTAGATCATCTCACTGAAATTGGCGTACAATTTACTTTCCTATAATAAAATCATGTAAAGTTAATGGGAATTCCAAAAATATTATGGAAAAAATACTATCTTTACTTAAATTTTACGACTTTTTTTCTTAGTTTAAATAGAGGGAATGTAAACTGAGAGTATCGATCAAAGTATTCAAGGAGTGTGAAGTATGCGTATTGCTTTAGTCACTGAGACTTTTTTTCCAGCAACCGATGGGATTTGTACCCGATTGGGACAAATGGTTCGGATCATGAAACAATTAGGCCATGAAATATTAATTGTATCCCCAGATTTGGGAGTAGATAATTATGATGGAATCCCCATCACTAAAATAGAAAGTGTGACGGTACCTTTTTACCCATCTAGACCATGGGCGCTACCTTCTAGAAAAATACGAGAAGTTCTTTTACAGTTTAATCCGGACATCGTTCATGCGGTGAATCCATTTTTGATGGTAACATCTGCGGTGTATTATGCTAAAAAATTACAGATTCCACTATTGACTTCTTACCATACGCATATTCCTCAGTACCTGGATCATTACAATTTACCATTATTAAAGCCTGCTGTATGGGAATATATTAAATTATGGCATACTGGCTCTGATATCAATTTGACTGTCTCAACATCACTACAAGTCGAATTACGAGAGCAAGGTATTCCCGTTGATGGCACGATGCCGAGTGGTGTGGACCTTTCAATGCGTAGTCCCAAATATTTTGATGAAGCATTATATCAAAAGTTAACTTTTGGTTTGAAAGACCAAAAATTATTGGTTTATGTCGGCCGCTTAGCAGCAGAAAAAAGTCTCGATCAATTAAGAGAAATTTTTAATTATCGAGATGATGTTTGTTTATCTATCGTTGGTGATGGTCCCGAACGCGAAAATTTAGAAAAACTATTTGCAGGGACTAAGACGACATTTAACGGTTTTAAACAAGGTGAAGAACTGGCGACATATTTTGCAACGGGAGATGCCTTTATATTCCCATCGACCTCGGAAACATTTGGTTTAGTTATCTCAGAAGCGATGGCTAGTGGCTTACCAGTCATCGCAGCTAGTAGTGGTCCAACTTTAGAGCAAATAGAAGATAATGTTTCAGGTTTGGTTTATGAACCTGGAAATATTCAGAGCCTTCTTGAAAAAATAAATGTATTAGATTTACCATTACAAGTTAGAAGAATTAAAGTAACGGCATTAAGAGTTGCTGAAGAAAAGACATGGCTTAAAGCAAGTCATCTATTATTAGATTCCTATCGTCAGGCGATTGAATTGTCAGATGTTAAGTATGGCCGTATGCAGAAATTATCAAATTAGATCGAGATATTAAGTGAATTAAAGGCGATTGAACAGAGTGTTATGCAAACATACATCCTTTGTTTGATGAATTTAAATTGATTCGAAAAATTGTTGATTGTTAAACGATTACTACTTTTTATTTTGCGATGTAAAAAACATCTGTCTTGTGAATAGATAGTACTTAATAGCAAATTCTATCGGTTAAAACGCTATGAGTGTTATAATGATAGAAATTAAATAAAAGTAGGTTGAAACGATGAAAAAATTTTTAAAAATTCTAGGTATTATCTTTGTGGGATTAATACTCACCATTATTTTGGGGTATTACAATTTTAGATATACTGCTGAAGATGTAGTTGTCAAAAATAATATGACACAGGATGAATATGGTTGGTTTGTTGATGTACCCAATGAACAAGCCACCATAATCATGTATCAAGGAGCTTTAGTTGATGCAAAAGCATATTTACCATTAGCAGCCTCAATTGCGGAAAAAGGGTTTGATATTTATATAATGGATAGTTGGTTTGATTTACCTATTTTTGGTATCAATCAGGCACAAAACATCATAGATCGCGAACAATTACAAAATGTTATCTTAATGGGACACTCTTTGGGTGGTGTCGTCGGGAGTCAAGTGGCATTGTCTAACTCCAATATTGAAGGCGTAGTCTTATTAGCCAGTTATCCAGCAGAAGGGACAGACTTATCTAATAGCACCATGAAGGTCTTGTCTATCGTAGGCAATCAGGATCAGGTGATTAATCGAGAAAATTATGATAATAGCGAAATACGTCTACCAGCTACGACCCAGAAGGTGGTCATTGATGGGGGAAATCACAGTCAATTTGGGGATTATGGCTTTCAAAAAGGAGATGGCATCGCCACCATTAGTAAAGAAGCTCAATGGCAACAAGTTGCGGACGAAGTTTGTCAAATGTTTTCTAAATAAAATGAGTGAAGTAGATGATGGCAGAAGTTAAACAATATTTTGAACAATAAACGGATGAAGCGTGACAAAAATTATTGCAGTATCGTGAAAGGATACTAGAAGCTGTGCCAGATTGAGAAGGACGCGTCGCTTATGAAATGTCAATATATCAGAAAGGAAAGAACTTGATTCATTTGGCTGCATTTAAACATCATTTAGGAATTTACCAGGGAGAAAAGCGATGGGTCAATTTGAAGAAGATTTGAAAAAGTTTAAAACTTCTAAGGGCACCATATAAGTACCAATGGATCAAGTAGATTTGATGTTGAAAGAATTGTTACCAGCCGTTGTCATTGGATGTCGCTCAATTTTAAACGAGCAAAAATAGAAGTTTATATTTCACTCATGATGTAAAAATGTCGTAAGTAGCTAATCTGGGATATTAGAAAGTCCCGTTAACCTGTTTATTTTGAACGGGTTTTTTCGATTTTCAAAAAATAAAATTTTTTGGACTGATTTTCGCCAAAATTTTCGAAAAAAAGTAAAAAAAGTATCAGTTTTGAACAGGTATCCAAGAGGTGACAATTCAAATACAAAAAAAGCACAGTAGAAATTTAAGATATTACCGAACAAATTGTGTGCATGCTAGTCAAACTTATGAATAAAAATATGACAATAAAAACATGGGTTTTGTAAAATTGAGGCTATTTTCAGGACATATTTCAAGGTGTTTGTAAATTTTAAGTGGATTTAATGTTACAGAATGATTACAGAATGGCAAAATGAGCTGTTTTTTATTACACTTCAATAACAATAACAGACAGTAACGTTAAAGATGGCTTACAGTTTGCCTTATTTCCTGATATTCTCCTAATCTTATTGTAGAATAATACTGTGATAAGATTTTTGGGATTTTAATGCCCAATTTCTATAAAAGGAGAATTTATATATGAAGAAATCATTAAGAATAGCTGCGGCGACGATGTTAGCATCGACTTTAGCGTTTAACTTAAATACAGTAGGAGCACAAACTTGGACACATCGTTCAGTTAATCAAGTAAAAGAAACATTAGCAAATAATGAAGATGGCTTATATGTTATCCAATGGGGTGACACTTTAAGTACAATTGCTGAAGCAACAGGTCATTCAGTTGATCAATTAGCAAACTTTAATGCAATTGCGGATGCAGACTTTATCACAGCAGGATCTGTATTATATTTTGATGATGCAAACCAAACAGTAACCTATGTAGATAATGCAACAGATCAAGCTTATACTTATGATTTAGTAGAAGAAACACAAGTTGTAGCTGAAGTGACTGAAGCACCCGTTGTGGAAGAAACCGTAGCAACAGAACCAACTTATTATGTTGATGAAACCCCTGAATGGGTTGAAACACCGGCAGTTGAAACAACAGAAGCAGTTGTTGAAGAAACAACTGTAGCGCCCGTTGTAGAAGAGACAGAAGCGTTAGTTGAAGAAACAACCGCAGCGCCCGTTGTAGAAGAGACAGAAGCGTTAGTCGAAGAAACAACCGCAGCGCCCGTTGTGGAAGAAACCGAAGCAGTTGTTGAAGAAACAACCGCAGCACCCGTTGTAGAAGAAACAGAAGCGTTAGTTGAAGAAACGACCGCAGCGCCCGTTGTGGAAGAAACCGAAGCAGTTGTTGAAGAAACAACCGCAGCACCCGTTGTAGAAGAAACAGAAGCAGTCGTCGAAGAAACAACAACAGCGCCTGTAACGAGTGGTGGCCAATACAACGAATATGGTGGTATTATCTCTGATGCTAAAGAGTGGATTGCCATGCGTGAGTCAGGTGGACAATATGAAATTTGGAACCCAACTCAAACTTATTATGGACGTTACCAATTAACAGCATCATACTTAAATGGTGATTTTTCACGTGAAAATCAAGAGCGTGTAGCGGATGAATATGTCTTAAATCGTTACGGATCATGGGAAGCAGCATTAGCATTCTGGCAAGCAAATGGTTGGTACTAAGCGTATTTACCTAAAAAATTAATTTTAATAAAATCTGGTAGGATGATTGAGTTTTTATACTGATTATCCTACCTTTTTTGCTAGCTAAATTAGTTTACTAAAGATTCAGAAAAGGCTACAATAGACTGTAAGTATAAAAGGAGCGAAAAGAGTATATGACATTTAAATTAATAGAAACAAGATCATTAACTGATATACAATCAACCGGTAAATTGTATCAACATGAGGAAACCGGAGCCCAAGTATTACGTATTGAAAATGATGACCCTAACCGAGCATTTACCATTGGGTTTAAGACACCGCCTTATAATGACAATGGGATTGCGCATATTTTAGAGCATTCGGTTTTAAATGGCTCAAAAAAATATCCGTCGAAAGAACCTTTTGTAGAATTAATCAAAGGTTCATTGAACACCTTTGTTAATGCAATGACCTTCTCAGATAAAACCATCTATCCTATTGCTTCGACGAATCAACAAGATTTTGAAAATTTAATGAGTGTTTATTTAGACGCTGTTTTTCAACCGAAATTATATACCGATAATCAAATATTACAACAAGAAGGTTGGCATTATCATTTAGAAAAACCTGAAGATGATTTAATCTATAAAGGGGTTGTCTACAATGAAATGAAAGGTGCAACGGCTTCAGCCGAGCAACGTCTTTACTTTGAAATTGTGAAAGCTTTATATCCAAATACTTTATACGCTTACGAGTCAGGAGGTTTGCCAAGTGCCATTCCTTCATTAACACAAGAAGAGTTTATTGAATTCCATCAAAAATACTATCATCCAAGTCAATCAATGACGGTTTTATATGGGGATTTAGATGATGACAAAGCGTTTAGTATGTTAGAAGAATATTTCGAAGGAGCAGGTAGAGACGCAGAACAAGTTGACCTAGCCATTGATGTACCTTTTGTCAAAAATGCTAATATTGAAACAACGTATTCAATTACTGATGGTGAAGATCCGACTGATAAAGATTATTTAGCTCTTGCTTGGCATTCGAATGTAGCGGAAGATATTTTAGAAGGCTTTGCTTTAGATGTCGTGATGGATGTGTTATTTGGAAATAATCAAGCGCCTGTAAAAAAAGCTTTATTAGAAGCGGGAATTGCTGGGGATATTAGTGCTGATCGTGATCAAATTGGCTATTTTAGCATGATTAATATTGTCGCTAAATATACCTCTGTTGATAAACTAAAAGAATTTGAAAACATCGTGATGAGTGCTTTACAAAAGGTAGTAGACGAAGGTGTAGAAAAAGAATTAATTGAAGCGGCTTTAAATCAAATCGCATTTCGTCAAAAAGAGTTAGTTATCTCAGAAAGTAATCCGCGTGGTGTTTTATATGCGATGACAGCATTCCAAACCTGGTTATATGATTTTAATCCGATGGATAATTTAGAATTTGATCGTTACTTGAGTGTATTACGTGAAAAATTTGAAAATGGTTATTTTGAAGAACTGGTTCAAATCTATTTATTAGAAAATGATCATCGCGCGACCATTTCATTAAAAGCCGATCCAGGATTAAATGATAGACAAGAACAAGCTTTACATGAATCCTTACAAGCGTATAAAGCAAGTTTATCTGAAGCTGAAATTAGTGAATTAGTAGCGACTACGCAAGCTTTAATTGAACGTCAAAGTACGCCCGATACCGCTGAAGATTTAGCGAAGATACCGGCTCTAGCTAAAGAGGATTTAACGACTGAAACGGAAGAATATCCTTTAGAAGTAGCGACTTTATCTAATGGCAATCAGTTCTATCATGCACCACAATTTACCGCCGGGATTGACTATTTAGATATATTGTTCAATATTGAAGATTTTACTGCAGATGATTTTATTTGGTTAAACCTTTTATCACGTTTATTAGGTAAATTACCAACTAAACACTATTCAAGTAAAGAATTATTAACTAAAATTGATTTATACACCGGTGGTGTGGGTGGTGCTGTGCAAGTTTATGAACAAGAGGGCGACAATAAAGCTTATTTTGTTGTTCGTGGTAAAGCTTTAGAAGAGATGGATAATCATTTGATTGAGTTAATGCATGAATTGACCCTTCATACACAATTTGATGATGTTGAAGAAATTATTAAAATTGTACAGCGAGCGATTTCAGGTTTTGAGAATAAAATTGATTATCAAGCCCACGCTTTAGCTTCGCAGCGTGCCTTAAGTCAAGTGAATGCAACAGCAAAATTAGCGGAAATAATAGGGGGTATTGATCAATACCGTTTCTTGAAAGATATTTTGAAACAACTTAAATCTGAAAATGCTCATCAAGTTGTAGAAAAATTAGTTTCTTTATACCGTCGCATTGGCAATCAAACACGTCTAAATGTCTTTTATATTGGGGATGAAGAACGTAAAGTTCATTTAGCTAATAAAATTGAAACAACATTCGCTGACCTTCCAACTGAAGCCATAGGAGCTAAACAAACGTATCAACCTGGTATTCAACAAAAAGAAGCCTTTGTGACAGCTCAAGATGTTAATTATGTTGGATTAGCAGCGGTCTTACCGGAAGCGTTCAAGTTATCAGGAGAATACCATGTATTAGGCAAAGCCTTGCGTTATGATTATTTATGGAATAATATTCGTGTAAAAGGTGGCGCTTATGGAGCGATGTATAATTTAAGACGTAATGGTTCGTTGACATTAGCAAGTTATCGTGATCCTAATATTACTCAAACGCTTAATGTTTATCATGATATTCCGCGTTTTATTGAACAGTTGGAAATTAATGAGATGGATTTATTAAAGTACATGATTGGTACGATGAGTGATTTAAATCAACCGATGTCAGCAGCTGACAAAGGGAACATGGCATTTGTTTATTATCATATTGGTGTCGATCAAGCTGAGCGTAAACAAATTAAAGAAGAGGTATTAGCGACTACTGTAGATAAACTTCATCGTTTACGAGCAACTTATCAAACCTTATTACAAAATCCTGCGATAGCGGTGATTGGTAATAAAGCACAAATTGAAGCAGTGAAAGAACAGTTTGATGTTATTCACGAATTATATTGATGATTAAATAAATTGAATAGTCAACAACTTGCTTTATATTAAGCTTGAAGGATTTGTGACTGTTTAGCACATCTAGTAAATTAAGTAAGTTAATAGAGAGCTCTTTGGGAGTGGCAAGTGAATTTTCTCTTGCCCACTCTTTTTTATTAGGGCGATTGTAAAATTAAATGAAACATACTTGCTTACTATTTACATCTTTAGCTATAATGAAATAGAAGACAAGTGAAGGAGTTATTATGAAAATCAATCGACAGAAAGTTTTAGTTTGGGGCTTAATTTTAGCTTCTATTTATGTTGTGTATCGTTATTGGGGAGTAGCTGAAGAAATATTAATGACGGTATTTGATGCTTCAAAACCATTTTTTGTGGGTGCGATGATTTCTTATATTGTCAATATCCTAATGGATGGTTATGAAAATTTGATAACGCGTTTTGTATCATTTCAACCAGTCTTAAAAATGAAACGGAATTTGAGTCTGTTGTTAGCTTATTTGACCTTTGCAATCGCTATTATCGTCATTTTGGGGATTGTCATTCCGGAGTTAATTCGAGCGGTTCAATCATTACTTTCAATTGATCCCAAAACGATTCAACAAATTTTTAAATCAATGGAAGATAATGGAATCATTAAACAAATCATTGGTTTAATCCAAGGTGATACGAGTGGGAATGTTGATATTGTTTCAACAATTACCGGGTATGTGCAACAAATTCTAAGCTCTATTGGCAATTTACTGTTAGGCATCTTAACATCAGCAACTGGTATATTCTCGACAGTTATTAATGTGTTTATGAGTATTGTTTTCTCTATTTATGTTTTAATTAGTAAGGATAAACTATCGGTTCAATTTACCAATGTATTAAAAGCGTATGTACCGGATTGGTATCAAACGATAGAAGCGACTATCGATGTGTTTAATCAATCTTTTAGAGGGTTCATCGTCAGTCAAACAATCGAAGCGGTAATATTAGGTAGTTTGTGTTTTGTTGGCATGTTAGTTTTAAGATTACCGTATGCGTCAACGGTGAGTATTATGATAGGGAGTACTTCTTTGATTCCGCTGGTTGGGGCGTTTATTGGCGCCATCATTGGGGTGGTTTTAATTTTAACTCAATCGGTTTCACAAGCCTTTATCTTTGTGATTTTCATTATTGTCTTACAACAGGTTGAATCGAATTTGATTTATCCTCGTGTAGTAGGCGGTTCGGTTGGTTTACCTCCGATGTGGGTATTGGTTGCTATTTCAATTGGGGGTGCTATTGCGAATATATTCGGGATGTTTGTTGCGGTCCCAATAGCAGCAGCGCTGTATAAATTGTTCCGTGATGATTTACGTAAGCGACTAGCAAACCAAACACTGACTTAATCTATATAGAATAAAAAGGACTTTCATCAAAGTGATAAGCTAGCTGAAAAGCAAATACTGGCAAAAGTTACTACAGCAGTATTGTCGATTCAAAAAGCATCTTACCAATGGTGAAAGTCTTTTTTGTAATTTTGGAAAATTTTAAGGGAGGGGATTAAAGTGAAACAAGTTGAGAAATATAGTTATCTTATATCCGGTTTATTATGGATTATTGTGGGGCTTTTTTTAATTATCGAAAAGCAATTATTTGTGGTGAACATCTCAATTTTATTTTCTAGTGTGTTGCTTATCATCGGGATTGGCCGATTGGTCAAAGTAGTTGTGCCTAAGCGTGAACGCAATTTTGAACAAAGGCTTGTTTTATTAATTACCGGTGCGAGTGATTGGGTGCTTGCCTTTTTGATTTATTTTTTTCGATTAAGTTGGCCAGCATTTTTATCAAAAGCTATCGGTTATTATCAACTTTTCATAGGGGTTTCGCTATTTATTAGTTGGTTATTATTGAGGCGTGATCGCGTGTCGGGACGAGTTAGCATTCTTTTGGCCAGTGTGATTACTTTAATTTGGGGAGTGGCCAGTATTGCGATAAAAAGTAGTGAGACAGTTGACGGCGTCGTAGCTAGATTAGGTTTTTATTTAGTTTTCATTGGGTTGACAATCTTGATGGATGCTCGGGACTATTATTTTTCTCAACGAACAAAAACAAGAGTAAAACGGCGAATTCGTGTTCCGCTACCGGTTATTTTTACAATCCTTTTACCTAAAAAAATGTTGGATAAGATTAATCACTTTATTCAAGAGGAATTATCGATGAATGAGTGGATCAGCCCAGAATTGAAGGAAACTGATAGGCAGCCCGTTTTGAAAGTATTTATTCATGTGGGGGAAGACGGTTTTAATCAGATGGGGCATGTTGATTTAAGTTATAAAGGGTGCGTCTATGCCTATGGCAATTATGATATCGACTCTGAGAGATTATTAGGTGCAATTGGTGATGGTGTATTATTTAGCTTAGATGATCAAGATTATATCGACTATTGTTTACAGGATAATAAAACGCTATTTGAATATCGAGTCGTATTAACTGCTGCTCAAGAAGTTGAGTTTGAAAAGAATTTAAATGATATTTTAAAGAATACTCAAGCCTGGGTACCTACTTCATCCACACAATTAGCGAGTTATCTGGGTAAAATGACCCAAAAATATAAAGTAGAAACTTTTAAATTTAAAAGCTCTCGCTATAAAACGTATTTTGTTTTAGGGACGAATTGTGTGTTGTTGGCCGACCAATTGATTGGGGCCAGCGGTTTGGATTTATTAGCCATGGTGGGGATTTTAGCCCCAGGAACCTATTATGATTATTTTGAAAAAGAATTTCAAAAAACTAATTCTATTGTAGTCGGGAAAACCATTCACAACCCGGTTTTAAAAGACTCAATGTTGCTATTATCAAATGAAATACTTTAATCATATTTTAAGAAGTACTTTTTTAAAACCTTAATATAACAGTGCATATAAGAGGTAAATGAAAAAATACATCATGAATATATCAAGAAAACGGATCGCTTAATTTTGTTGAATTGTCAAATTCAGCTAGAAATTTTTACCTAACACATAATACGATTGCTTTTTGTTTTATTGATATTTAAATAGGTTGTTCGAAAGTTATAAACAAGGCTGGCCTAAGTTAGAAATCGACTATCAATCCAAGTTTTTTACAAAAATTGATAAAAACTTCAATTGGTGTTTTATAACCTAATGATTTTCGTGGAATTTCATTGCGAAAATGAGCTGTTTGGCTGAGTGTTTCTTGCGATATATCGGTAAAGTCCATTCCTTTTGACAACTTATCTCTTCGAAGAAGTCCATTAGGGTGTTCATTTAAACCACGTTGTGACGGATAACCGGGATCAGCAAAGCAAATGTTGATGTCACTGATGTTTGCAATGGCCTGTCAATCATAAAATTCTTTGCCACAATCAAACGTAAAGGATTTAAATAGATTTCTCGTCAAATGTTGGAACCAGTTAGTCATTGCGACGCGAACATCATTTGATTTCCGACCGCTAATTATTATCGGAATGATGAATTTACTGATTATTTATCGTGATTTATTATATTTATACTGATCTTAATATTCCTGAATACTGCCATCGTTTGTAAGAAAATTGACGAAGTTATAATTGGTTTGGATTGCTCAATTTAATTTTCTAGCTTAATTTTACTATCCAAGAATTATAATAAATTTGGAGAATTCATAATATAAGTGCTTAATTTTAGAACCTTAGTGTAAAATAACTGTTGGTCAGCTAAAAGCAAAAAAGATAATCCTCTGCTATACTGTAAGTAGTCTAAACACACAGAAAGGTAGAGGATTA
>NZ_FUWO01000003.1:3570-163316 GCF_900167405.1 Globicatella sulfidifaciens DSM 15739 | reverse complement strand
CAATTTACGTCCCAACGTTGTCCAAAATGCGAATCAATTGATAAAGCTAATAGACAACAAGATAAGCACTTGTTTACTTGTCAGAATTGTGGGTATCAATCAAATGATGACCGTGTGGCAGCTATCAATATTAAAGAATTGGGTCACCGATATCTGTCGAGTGAGAAAAACCCGCGGTTTGAAAAAGTTGTGCCAATACAAAATTATTAAACATAAAACAATATTCAGTAAGTGTCTACAGACTGCTTATTGATGGGGTGCCAGTCAACCATCCCTTAGTGTCTTTAAACGGTTGGAGATATGACATCATTTGTACAACCACTATGTTTAGGACAAACTCTCTGTTTTAACAGGGAGTAGTTGATACTCTTTACTTGACTTTGGATTATGACAACTTTACAATCTAGTTATAAAGACTAGGTGTAAGGAGGTGGCAATTTTATATGATAAAGTTACCGTATTGGCATCAATTGCCTGATTTAGATTTATATTTAGACCAAGTTTTAATTTTAATCAATGATTTGATAGTAGAACCCACATTGTCGGAAGAAAAAGGATTAACAGCTTCAATGATTAATAATTATGTCAAACATCATCATATTGAAAAGCCAATTAAAAAAAAATACCGTAAAAGCCAAGTCGCTAGACTGATTGCGATAACCTTCCTTAAAAATGTATTTCCTATTCAACATATCAGTCAAACACTGAAGATGTTGAGTGAAGATTATGATTCGGAAACATTATATAATAGTTTTGTCAAATGTTTAGCTAAAGATCAAGACAATGAAATGGAAGTCCCAGCTATTATTCAATCAGCTTGTCAAACAGTCATCTTATATTATCAAACACAAGCTCTTATTACAGACTATAAAGGAGAAAAAAATAATGAACATGACACGATTTAAACCCAGTATTCAACTATCATTTGGTGAAGAAATTGGTAATAGTGTTTCGCATGGTGTAGCGGCTCTAGCCATGTTAATCCTCTTACCGATAACCGCGATTTATGCTTATGTACATTATGACGTCATGGCCATCGTGGGGATGTCTATTTTTACAATCAGTTTATTTTTAATGTTTTTAGCTTCAACCATTTATCATTCTATGAGTTATGGTTCACCTCATAAGTATGTTATGCGCATCATCGACCACAGTATGATTTTTATTGCGATAGCCGGTAGTTATACACCTGTCGCCCTTTCCTTAATTGGGGGTTGGTTAGGTATTGCTATCATTGTCCTACAATGGGGAATCACCATTTTTGGTATTTTGTATAAAATATTTGCTAAAAAAGTTAATGAAAAATTTTCCCTTTTCTTATATTTATTGATGGGATGGCTAGTAGTCTTTATCCTACCTGATGTCATTAAACATACGACTCCTATGTTTTTAGGTTTAATGGTCTTAGGTGGAGTGTTATATACTATTGGCGCACTCTTCTATGCTAAGAAAAAACCATATTTCCATATGATTTGGCATTTCTTTATTATTTTAGCTTCTGTGGCCCACTATGTTGCAATAGTCTACTTCATGATTTAAAGAGGTTGGGCAAAAACTTTTTAAATTCTGTTCAGACATATCTATTTAATTCAAAGCGCAGTGGTTGAGTGGCCTCAAACTGCGTCTTAATGAAATTGAACATAAATTTGAAAAATTCAGTCAAATTAGTGCTTATTCATTAAAAGCGCAGTGGTTTAGTGGCCTCAAACTGTGCGGGGGTGGACAGACAAAGCGAAAATTATTCAATTTTCGACTTCTGGTCTACTCCCAACAAAAAAGCTTTCTAGCTAAATTCTACTCTTAGAGTTTGAATCCAGTTAAAAAGCTTATTTTTTATATTCTCTTATTTAATAAACATTGCGTCGCCAAAACTAAAGAAACGATATTTCTCAGCTACCGCATGTTCGTAGGCTTTTAAGATTTTTTCACGATCATAAAAAGCACTCACTAACATCACTAAAGTTGATTGTGGTAAGTGGAAATTCGTGATTAAATGGTCCACCACTTTAAATTGATAACCTGGTGAGATAAAAATGGAAGTCCAGCCAGAACTTGCGACGATTTCGCCATTATGTTCCGAGGCAATCGTTTCTAAGGTTCTAACACTCGTCGTTCCGACGGCGGTAATTTTGCCACCATTTGCTTGTACTTGACGAATTTTAGCCGCTGAATCTTCGCTTAGCATATAGTATTCAGCATGCATTTCATGTTCTTCTATTTTATCGGTTGTAACCGGACGAAAGGTTCCTAATCCAACATGTAAGACCAATGGAATAATTTCAATTCCCTTAGCTTTTACTTTCTCAAGTAAATCCGGAGTAAAGTGAAGCCCTGCTGTTGGTGCAGCGGCTGAACCATTTTCTTTGGCATAAACTGTTTGATAACGATCAGGATCATCTAAGCGTTCTTTTATATACGGGGGTAAGGGCATTTGACCTAGAGTTTCTAATAATTCTAGAAAAACTCCTTCATAATGAAATTCAATCATGCGACCACCATGGGTTAATTCTTTGGTGACCGTCGCTTTTAATTGTGCATTGTCGCCAAAATGAATTTCGGTCCCCACTTTCGCTCTTCTAGCCGGTTTAATTAAACATTCCCAATGATTCCCTTCGGTATTATTCAATAATAATACTTCTAAATGCCCACCAGTATCCGGTTTTACACCAAAGATACGAGCCGGTATAACGCGTGTTTCATTAACAACTAAAGCATCACCTGGATTTAAATAATCAATAATCTCAGTAAAATGAGTGTCTGTTAGTTCATCTGTTTCACGGTCTAATACTAATAATCTTGAAGAACTCCGATCATTCAAGGGGGTTTGAGCGATTAATTCTTCTGGTAATTCATAGTCAAAATCTTTTGTAGTTAACATTAATTAATAATCCTCTTTTTCTAGTAAATATGGATAGCCTAAATGAGTATAAGCTAACTCCGTTGCGACACGACCTCTTGGAGTACGTCTAATAAAACCATTTTGTAATAAGAAAGGTTCATACATGTCTTCCACTGTTTCACTGTCTTCACTAATATTGATGGCGAGCGTCCCAATTCCGACAGGGCCACCATTATATTCTTCGATTAAAGTTCTCAATAATTTACGGTCAATCGGGTCAAGGCCTTTATCATCGATGGCTAAGACTTTTAAAGCTCTTTGCGTTAGCTCTTTGGTAATGCGACCGTCCCCTTCAACTTGCGCAAAGTCTCGTACTCGTTTTAAAATACGATTGGCAATACGTGGTGTGCCACGACTTCTTAGGGCAATTTCTAAGGCACCGTCCGGTGCTATTTTGGTATTAAAAACCTCGGCATTACGATTAACGATTAAATTAAGTTCATCCGTTTCATAATAACGCATATGGGCAATAATCCCAAAACGATCACGTAAAGGCTGAGTTAACATCCCCGCACGAGTGGTCGCACCAATTAAAGTAAAAGGTGGCAACTCAAAATGCACTGGGTGAGCCGTTGTCCCTTGACCAATTATTATATCGACATAATAGTCTTCCATTGCTGAATAAAGGACTTCTTCAATTAAACGCGGCATCCGATGAATTTCATCAATAAATAAGACATCACCAGGATTTAATTCATTTAATAACGCTAATAAATCCCCCGGACGTTCGATAGCAGGACCACTGGTGGTTTTAATACCAACATTCAATTCATTAGCAATCACCATTGCCATCGTTGTTTTACCTAATCCAGGAGGCCCATAAAGGAGGACATGGTCTAAGGCTTCTTGACGTTGTTTGGCCGCTTGAATATAAATAGCCAATTCTTCTTTTAATTGTGATTGCCCAATATACTCATGTAAATATTGAGGTCGTAAACTAAAATTTTGACTGTCTTCGGCTAATTTTTCGCCAGAGACTAAGCGTTCTTCTTCCATACAGGCGCTCCCTTTCTATTTATTTAATAATAATTTAAATGCTAAACTTAACGCTTCTTGTGTCGTTTGACATTGTGCTTGTGCTAATGGTTTTTCAATGCGTTTAATTTCGCGTTGAGAATAACCTAAACCAGCTAATGCTTCGGTTACTTCGGTCATTAATTGCGTATGGGTACCTGCCACCATCGTTTCGGTTGCTGTTGGTGTAGGCTCACTATGATCCAATAAATCACCCAATTTGCCTTTAAGGTCTAAAATAATTTGTTGGGCCGTTTTTTTACCGACTCCTGGAAACTTTGTTAAATAATTACTGTCCCCTGATTCAATCGCTTGGACTAAACCTTGATGATCGTCTGCTGCTAAAATTGATAAGGCACTTTTAGGACCAATTCCTGAAACTTTATTTAACGTTAAAAATAAAGCTTTTTCCTCTTGATCATTAAAACCATATAAGGTATGGGCATCTTCTCTAACCACTTGTTCCACATAAATTTTTATCTCTTGATCTCGTTTTGAAGCATATTTAAACGGATTTGGTGCTAGGACACGGTATCCAATTTGATTGACTTCAAGCACTAAATAAGTGGGAGCAATGTGCGTCAGCTTCCCAACTAAATATTCATACATTTCACTCTACTCCACATATTGAATATAGTCAGCATAACCTTGTGCTTCCATTTCAGCTAATGGCACAAAACGTAATGCTGCGGAATTAATACAGTAACGTAAACCACCTAATTCTTGAGGGCCATCTTCAAAAACATGACCTAAATGCGAATCAGCACTTGAACTTCTCACTTCTGTACGGGTACGTGCTAAAGTATTGTCAACATGCTCTGTTAACATCGCTTCTTGAATTGGACGTGAAAATGATGGCCAACCACATCCCGCATCATACTTATCAGTACTTGAGAATAAGGGTTTCCCACTGACGATGTCCACATAAATCCCTTTTTCGTAAAAATCATCGTATTCACCCGTAAAAGGTCTTTCAGTTGCATTTTCTTGTGTCACTTTATATTGTAACTCTGTTAATTCATTTAATTTGTCTTCAAATTCTTTTTTTGCCATTTTATTTCCTCCTCTAAGCCCGATGGCCACTCTCATGAACATCCATAATGCGCTTAAATAATTTTTCTAGTGTCGTTTGATTAAATTCAACAAAAACCGGTCTACCGTGAGGACAATGATATGGATCTTCTAAGTCAGCCATCTCACGAATTAAAGCTTGTGCTTGGATTTCGCTCAAGTAATGATTAGCTTTAATCGCGCCGCGACAACTTTGCATAATAATCGATTTTTCTAATAATTGATTTACCGTTAAATTAGGTTCTTCATCTAATAAAGTGACTAAATCATGAACGGTCTTTTCTACTTGATCTTCATTTAACCAATTTGGATAACTTTCTAATTGATAAGTATTGGGGCCGAATGAAGATAAGCTTAACCCTAATGCCTCAAAACGTTCAAGTAATGACTCTACTACTGCTGATTCCGCTGGTGAAAAATGAAAAACAAAAGGTAATAATAAATGTTGTTGATCAAATTCAGTTGGTTCGTTTTTCATCAATCGTTCATAGCGTATTTTTTCTTGCGCCGCATGTTGATCAATTAAATAAAATCCCTCTTCGCTTTCAGCAATTAAATAGGTACCATGAATTTGACCGACATATCTTAAATCATAAAAAGGAACCTTTTGGGTATCCCAAGTCGGTGTTAACGCTGATTGATTAGCCTTAAAATCTGAATTATTACTAGCTGATAACGATGCCTGATGATTGGTTAACTCATGTGAAGATGGGTCAATATCTGCCATAGACGACATATCACGAATATCCTCTGAATTAGTAACGGATGTTTCTGGTTTTTCAATAGGATTATGATGTTCATTTCGCTCATTATCGTAGTGTTCTGTTGACTCATCAATTTTACCATATCTTTCGTTATTTTCATCATGATTTGATTGTGATGGTTCTACCGTCAGATTTGAATCCAATTGAGAATCTTTATCTGTTGGTCGAGCGGTTAAATCAAAAGGCAAATCTTCATACTGAATTTTCTCTTTCGTTCGTGTTGTTTTAAACCCTGGAACATCTTCTACTTGTAATTGCGGTACTGGGTTAATCTCTTCAAGAACTTTATTGACAGCTCGGGTTAATAAAGCACCTAACTCGGACTCCTTACTTAAGCGAACTGTTTGCTTGGTAGGATGCACATTAACATCGACTAATTGAGGATCCAATTCAATATTGATAATCGCTATTGGGTAACGGCCAATCATTAATTGTCGCCCATATGCTTTTAATAACATTTGGGTTAAGGGATAACTTTGAATAACGCGTCCATTGATTAACCAATGAATATAATACTTAGACGTCCGCGTTAATTGGGGCGGCGATACATAACCACTAATAATAAAGTCTTCATCTTCTGCTTCTATGGGAATGAGTTGACGCGCGATCGAGGGTTGATACACATTCGCAATCGCCTGTCTTAAATCACCCGTTCCATAAGAACTAAAGATTTGACTGCCATCATTTATTAAAGTAAAGCGAATCATCGGGTATGCTAAAGCAATTTGTTGCACAAAATTTAAAATATGACGAATTTCAGTTTTTAAACTACTCAAATGTTTTAAACGGGCCGGTGTATTATAAAATAAACTTTCAACAGTCATGACGCTACCCGGACGTGGTGCGGTGACCCCTTCTTCAACGATTTCCGAGCCATGAACTTTGATAAAATAGCCTTGATTAGCCGGAGCGGCGGTCATTTGATTAAAGGTTGATTCAATAGTCATTTTACTGACAGACGCAATACTAGCAAGCGCCTCACCACGAAAACCTAAAGACTGTATTTGGAATAAGTCGTGGACATCATATATTTTACTAGTCGCATGCGGTAAGACCGACATGAGTAAGTCTGATTGTTCCATTCCAATTCCATCATCACTAATTCTAATAAGTTGAATACCAGCTTCTTTTAATTCAATCAATATTTTAGTACTTCTAGCATCAATGGCATTTTCAACTAATTCTTTCACGACGGATGCTGGTCTTTCGACAACTTCACCCGCAGCGATTTGATTAGCTAATTGATCGGGCATTTGTCGTATGATTCCCATCGCTTATCCCTCCTAACAAATGTAATTCTATAACTATTTTATTTTATTTTATTTTGTAATTGCATTAAAGTCGTTAAGGCTTCAATAGGTGTCATTTGATTAAGATCAAGTTGTTTTAATTCATCAATGACCGCGGTGTTTTCTGAATTATTTGAAGTTGTAGTTGCATCAAAAATCCGTTCATCAAATAAAGGGATAGCATCAGCACTGGTTCTAGTTGGCGCTTGTTGTTCTAATTGTGTTAATACTTCCCTACTCTGTAATATTAAGGAATCAGGTAAACCAGCTAACTGGGCTACATGAATACCATAACTCTTATCCGCTGGACCATCTAAAATTTTGTGAAGGAACACGACTTTGCCATCTTGTTCAATCGCACCAACATGGATATTTTTTAAAACAGATAACCTTTCTACTAATGTAGTTAACTCATGATAATGCGTGGAGAAAATGGTTGCTGCTTGCACTTCATTGGCAATATAATCAATAATCGCTTCAGCCAGCGCCATACCATCGTAAGTAGCCGTTCCACGACCTAATTCATCAAATAGTAACAAACTATTAGCGGTTGCGCCTCGAATAGCGGTATTAGTTTCCATCATTTCCACCATAAAGGTACTTTGACCAGTAGAAATATCATCAGAACTACCAATTCGCGTAAATATTTTATCGACCATTGGTAGTGTTGCTGCTTTGGCAGGGACAAAACAACCTATTTGGTTCAATATCACACAATACGCGACTTGTCGCATATAAGTTGATTTACCGGACATATTCGGACCGGTTAACAATAACATTTTTTGATCATTAGTAATCAATAAATCATTCGGAATAAATTTAGATTGGCCAATTAAATGCTCTACTACGGGATGACGACTATCTGTTAATTTAAAGTAACCCTCTTCTTGACTAATAGCTGCTCGCACATAATTTTCTTCTTCGCTAAGTGCTGCAAAGTTCGCCAAAACATCTAAAGCCGCGATTTGATGTGCTAATGCTTGTAAGCCGGGAATATAAGGTAAAACATCTTTTCGCAATTGAGTAAACAGTTGATATTCTAAGTTAACCGATTTTTCTTGAGCTGTTAAAATAGTCGTTTCCAATTCTTTCAGTTCCTCAGTGATGAACCGTTCATTATTCGCTAAAGTTTGTTTACGCTCATAACGATCATCATTTAATTGAGCCGCTTGTAGACGACTAATTTCAATATAATATCCGAAGACTTTATTAAATCCCACTTTTAACGTTTTGAGCCCTGTTTTTTCACGTTCCCGCTGTTGTAATTCCGCTAACCACTGATGACCATTCGTTAATGCATCTCTAAAGCGATCTAAATCTTGACTCACTTGGTCACGAATCAGCTCACCTTCAGTAACCGAAATCGGGGGTTCTTCCACTAATTGTGAATTAATTAAAGTATACAATTCATCAAATGAAGGTAATAAATCAAAGACTGGCACGGTTAAAGATTGTTGAATGGCCGATAGCACTTGATTAATGGGACCAATTTGACTTAAAGAGTAACGTAATTGATCCAAATCACGGGCATTGGCATGCCCCATACTAATCTTCGTCACTAAACGCTCTAAGTCATAAACATTCGCTAAGTAATCGACCAATTCTAAACGTTCAAAATAAGCATTTTTTAATATTTCAACTTTTTGATGACGAACTTCAAGGGCTGACTGACTAAGTAAAGGTTTATCTAACCAACGTTGTAAAAGTCGTCCGCCCATCGCTGTTTTGGTCTTATCTAATAACCATAATAAACTCCCTTTTTTACGTTGGGTACGCAATGATTTGGTTAACTCTAATTGTGATTTCGTATAATGATTCATTTGTAAAAAATCGCTAATTTCATAGCGCTCAACGGGTTGAACAAAGTCATTCAATTGTTTTTGCACACTCATTAAATATTGGAATAAAAAAGTTAATACTTTCTCTTCAGCTGAGGTAGCATCTGTTAAGGTCCAAGGTTTAATGGATAGAGGTTCAGTAGGATTAAATTCAGTGAAGTAACTAGTAACTTGTTGCTTTAATTGAGTTTTAAAATTCTCGTCTAAAGTTTGGTTTAAAACAATCTCACTTGCTTCAATAGCCCTTAATTCATTAATAAATAAATCTTGATTAGCCGTCGTCGTTAGACGGATTTCACCTGTTGAGACATCTACATAAGCGATATAATATTGACCCGCTTCGTAAACAAATGAGGCCAAATAATTATTTTTTTTTCCAACTAAAGCTTCATCTTCAAGAATCGTTCCGGGTGTCACCACACGAATCACATCGCGTTTGACCATCCCTTTCGTTAATTTAGGATCTTCTAGTTGCTCACAAATCGCAACTTTGTGACCTTCTTCCACTAACTTTCGAATATAGTCTTTCGCAGAATGATGTGGAACCCCACACATAGGAATTGGATTGTCTGCATTTTTATTACGTGAAGTTAAGGTAATTTCTAATATTTTTGAAGCTTCAATGGCATCTTCATTAAATAGTTCGTAGAAATCGCCTAATCTAAAAAATAAGAACGCATCAGGATGTTGAGCTTTTAAATCATTATACTGTTGCATCATAGGGGTTTGGGCTGATTGTTTTGCCATACGATTTCTCCTTTCTATCTAGTTATACATGACGATACTTACGTGTTTTAAATCGTTTTTGATTTGTCATATAAATCGGTTCAATACTTAAGGCCGAACCTGTTTGGTTATCTAACTCAATTACACAGCCACTTAATAATAATTCATTTGTCTCTGATTGTTCTAATCGCATCGGTAAATGAGTCGAAAACTTTTGTACGACTTGTTGGTGATTAAAGCCAATAACACTATCTAATGTCCCGGTCATTCCAACATCCGTTTGATACGCTGTCCCTTTAGGTAAAATACGCGCATCATTGGTTTGTACATGAGTATGGGTGCCAACGATGGCTGAAACTTTCCCATCGAGTAAATAACCTAAGGCTTGTTTCTCACTGGTAGCCTCTGCATGAAAATCAATAAAAATAAAGGGGGTTTCTTTACGCACTTCCTCGATTATTTCAGGTAAATAAGTAAAGGGTTCAATACAAGCATTCATAAAAACACTTCCCAAAACATTAATAACCGCTAATTTTTGTTGATTCACTTTAAGATAAGTAATTCCTTGTCCTGGAGTGCCTTTTGGTAAATTAATGGGTCGAACTAAACATTGGGCTTTTTCAATAAATTGATAAATTTCATAATTATCCCAAGCATGATTACCTAATGTCACGACATTAGCCCCCATCGTCAATAACCATTTGTATAATTTTTCTGAAATTCCTTTTCCGTCTGAGATATTTTCGCCATTAATAATTGTCACTTGCGGACGATGCGTTTGTTTTAACTCCGGTAAAAATTCCTTTAAAGCTGCTTGGCCTTTTTTACCTACAACATCACCTATGAACAGTATTTTCATTATGTTCCTCTTTCTAATTTTTTCATTCTCTCTATTTTATCAATCTTTGCGAGAAAAATAAAGAAAGTGAGTGGAATAGAAAAGAGAAAATTAAATGATTTTCGTTTCGTTTACCTATCCCCCGTACATTTGGGACCTGGTAAGAAGTAGAAAATCAATTAAATTTCACTTCGACTGTCCTCCCCTTCGCACAGTTGGAAGTAGAACAGAAGTAGAAAATTAAATGATTTTCACTTCGTTTGCCTCCCCGTATAGTTGAGAGTTGGTCAGAGGTAGTTTATCAAAGAAATTTCACTTCGTTTGCCTATCCCCTTCTAGTTTGTACTTAGATTGACATCATGTTGAGTTGTGAATTATTGCTATTTCGATTTGGTTGGTGTTAATAGTTAATAACATGAATATAATTTTCAATCTTGAACAGGTTGCGTTTTCCGATACCGGTTCAAAACAGCTGTTGGTAAATGACATAAATAACGATCTTCGGGATAAATATCTAAGTGATTTTGATGAATCAAAGCGCTGGCAATATAATTTGTTAAAGGCTTCACCTCGACTCTGATTTTATCCGCATCTTCATGATGAATCCCCGAAATTTCTTTAAAAAAGTATTGAACACCCCATAAACAGCCTCCGGCTAAGTAAATCTTCTCGATGATCGTCACTCCTCTTTATACATTGTTAGTAATTCTAGTATCTCATTGAATGAATATTTTCTCAACTTTCAAAATATTTTTTAGACACCGTGTTTTTTTATCGTATTTCTATCATAAATAATACGCTTCCTTACAAATTTTTGATAAGATAAAGATAACCAATACGCTGATTTCTAATGCTGATTTCTAATATTGAAAGGATGATGACGATGCATTATGAAGTAACCACTTTATATACAAAAGAACAAAAAAATAAAATGGTAACATTATTAAATCAACAAGGTATACGTCTCGATCAAAATATTGACTATAGTTGTGGCATTTTTAATGATAAAGATGAGATGATTGCGACTGGTAGTTATTATCGCAACACTTTACGTTGCATAGCAATTGATGATCGCTATCAAGGTGAAGGGTTAATGAATCAAATTATTACCCATTTAATTCATCAACTTTATTATCAAGAGGTTTTTCATCTTTTTGTCTATACTAAAAACGATTCTGCGCATTTTTTTGAACAACTAGGATTTCATAAACTGGTGCAAACAGAAAATGGTATTACTTTTTTAGAAAATAAACAAAAAGGATTTGATCACTATTTAAACTCACTCATCCCATTTAAAAAAGAGTCTGGCACGAAAGCGGCTCTCGTCATGAATTGTAATCCCTTTACTTTGGGACACCAATATTTAGTTGAAACTGTTGCGGCTAAATTTGATTGGGTATATCTATTTTTACTTGAGGAAGATGCGAGTGTTTTTCCCTATGCTGTTAGAAAAGACTTAGTAGAAAAAGGAATAGCACACCTACCGAATGTGATGATTGTACCAACTGGGCATTATATTATTAGCCAAGCAACCTTTCCAGGCTATTTCCAAAAAGATGAACAAAGTGTCATTGAAAGCCAAGCGATGGTCGATGCAAGTATCTTTATGAAAATTGCCCAACACTTAGGTATTACTGATCGCTTTGTGGGTGAAGAGCCATATAGTCAAATGACAAACATTTATAACCAAATGATGAGAAATGTTTTTCAAGACTCCCCTCTTCGATTAACGGTTATTGAACGTAAACAAGATGAATCTAAACAAGCAATCAGTGCTTCAAAAGTTAGAACGGCCATTAAAGAGGATGACTGGGATTTTGTAAAAAAATCAGTGTCTAGTACCACTTTTGACTATTTAACATCCCCTGAAGCTCATACGATTATTCGCAATATTAAAGCCATTAAGGATAACCAACATCATTAATTATTGATAGTCCTTATTTATCTCACAGACATTAGAAGTAGCGGATTTGAGCCGTACAATAACCCCCTCCTTTGCACACTAATAAAAAATAAACATGGCTTGAAAAAGACATTTTCGTCTCCTTCAAGCCATGTTTTCACATAAATTCTTGACTCTTAACCAAAGAAGTATTCCTTGATAGTTCTATACTCGAACTCGTATTTACGATGGATTTAATATAGAGTCTTTCCACTCGCCAATCAATTCGATAATAGGAATGACAATCGCTGCTACAAAACCACTAGCAAAACCATTATTATAAATATTCATCCCTAGATGAAGCTGACCACTAATTTCAACCATGTGGAAATGTAGTACCCCGGCAATAAAGCCCCATAATGGTCCAAAACGAGCAGAAATTGGTGCTAATCCCGTACTAAATAATAACGCTAATACAATATAGGTATTATTAAATGAACTACCGGAAATATAAACTGAAAAGATAATCCCTAAACTAATCGGTAATGAATTTAATATTGTTTTCCCAACAGCACCAAATAAAATAACCGTTAACATTGCACCGATTATTGGCCCATTTAAAGAAACATTGATCAACTTAAGTAACATATAAAAGACAATACCATTAATTAACATATTAAGTGTTAAGGTAGAGGTTCTAAAATACCGAAATTGATTATGGTAAAAATTTCCTTTTATTTTGATAAAAGACCATAAATCTTTAAATTGAACTTTTTGACGGTATAACCCAATAATTGCTAAAAGGATTAGCCAACCCCAAAAGTAAAACTCAAAATAATTGATCGCATACTCATTATCTTGAAACAAATTAATTTCCACATTCATATCGAAATACGGGAATATAAAACTAATAAACATGGCGATGACCCCCATGGTAAACCCAAAATTATATAGCGTATATCCTTTATGGAATTGGACAAATTGATTGGCAATTTTAACTGAAATACTTCCTATAACAAATCCTACCGCCATCGCTAAAAGCCAACGATAAGGACCAAATACACTATCCAAATAAATTGAACTAACCAAGGGTGCATTAGCAGTCGCTAGGATACTTACCAAGCGATACTCTTTTTCATGATTCATACTATAATAGTAAAACATCGTCCCTAAAATAATTGGCAGTATATTAATGATGTGTGTTCCAAAAAAAGCATGTCCTAAAAATAATCCTATTACACCTAATTCAAAACTAGTTAGATAACGCTGACCCTTCCACAGTAAAAGCAAGTAAATAACGAGACTATGAAGGCTCACATTAAAGAAAGTTGCTCTAAAACCAGCTATTTCAATAAAATCTGTTAATAAATTAGTTTGGGACATGATTAATTGATAATACATCTGTAAAACGCTCAATTCTTCAGGAATAAATAGCGCAAATACAAATGTATATAAAGTAATAATTAATAAAAATTCTCGCCTATTGAGTAGCGATTTATTTAACTTCACCTTGGTACCTCCTCATTCTTTTTTTATATCTTACAATATTTTTTCCAAATATAAAAAGAATACGACTATCGATAATAAATCAGCAGCACCACCCGGACTCAAATTTTGTTCAATCAATTCTTGGTCCCATTGACTAATTAAATATTGAAAATTATCCTCATTTAATTCTTTTAATAAAGATGCAGCCTTCGCTTTAACATTCAACCATATCTCATAATTTCCCCGATGAATGATATTAGTATCTTCGGCTTGAGATATTAATAATAATAGCGCTTTGGATAAGACATATTGCCAATTATTTGTATAATTCAATAATTCTCTAGTAAAAGGCAAAACCGTCTCTCTCAATAAAGGATAGCCATTCATCGATTCGCCTTTAATCCCTGTTAAACCATAATCTAAATAAATACGCTCCCCATTAGTAATCGACTCTGTTTTATTTTTTAATTGTGCTAGTTCTGATTGCCAAAAATCATAGGTCATTGGTTCTGATAACGATAGGATTGCTTCGGTATCTTGTGCACTAAAGGTTGTTTTTTCGGGATGTTGCGTTAAATAATACCCTAAAGCCGTTAAAATCGTTGCATAAGAGTAATTAGCACCCTTATGAGTATTAACCCCCTTAGTAGCTTGTAACATCGCTTGCTCGGCTTTCACACCCATTTGGCGAGCTTTCATAAATAATTGTTGTAAATTGCCTTGATGTTCCACTCCCAATTGTACATACTGCTTGAAAAATGGCGTCAATGCTTTCGTACTTTCAATAAAAGTAAAATAACTCATATCTGAATGCGCGCCACTATTCATACAATCAACTAACCCTGGTTTGGGCGTTAACATCACTTCTACTAACAAAGCTTTTTCAGCATGTGACGCAATCAACTCACAAATATTGCTCATTTATCTGCTCTCTCTTTCCTAAATTATATGTTTTTATAATGATTTATGTTAAAATAATAAGAGTTAATCCTTAAAACGCTTAATTAAAATTAATCTTATGTTCATTATAAACGATTTTAATTGTGATTGTCTTAAAAAACAATAAAAACACAGTTGAGATATTATTTAAACGAAGATGTTTATTTAAATAGAGAGGTGATTGTTTTGATTACGCCACAACAAATTAATATTATCAAATCCAATATTTTAGTTTCTCAAGATATTCCTTTGAAAGATTCCGTTTATGAGGCATTACGTAAAACCATTATTATTGGGGAAATCCCTGCGGGTGAACGCATTAATGAAAAGGAATTAGCTGAAAAATTAAATATTAGTCGTACCCCTGTGCGCTATGCCCTATTAGAATTAGAAAAAGAAAAATTAGTTGAACATATTCCTCGAGTAGGACGGATTGTTAAAGGAATTACCATTAAAGATGCCTTTGAAATTTATGATATTCGCAAAGCCTTAGATACCCTTGCGACCGTTAAAGCTTATGATCAAATGACGGATGAGGATTTCGAAGAGTTAAAACAACTATTATTAACGGGTGAAAAATATAATGATGCCAATGAGATTGATTTAGTTTTACAAAATTTTTCTGATTTCAACAATTTTATTTGGGAGAAAAGTAAAATGGTTCGTTTGAAATCAATCGTTACTAAATTATCTGAATATTTACTTTATTTTCGTGACTTATCGATTCGTTCGTCTGATCGCCGAGACTTAGCTTTAAAAGAACACTGGTTAATCTATCGTGGCATGAAAAATCGTGATAAAGATCAAATTGAATTGATTATTGGTGAACATCTAGAAAATTCTAAACAATTTATTTTAAATGAAATGAAACGTCGAAATATCAATTAACTTTTCAAAAGTGACACCGTTTTCTTAATAAAGCTAACGGCTTATTAACTACATTTTATCCAATAACTTTCCTAATGAAATAAGGAGTGGACAAGAAAAACTTGTCCACTCCCTATTTTTATATTATTAAATTACTTTTCTTTTAAAACAACATTTAAGATTAAGGCTGCTAACGTACCGGTAGAAATACCAGAAGATAATAACATTTGTAGTGCATTCGGTAAACCTTCTAATAATTCAGGACGAACCGTTACGCCAATCCCTAAGGCAAATGCAACGGAAATAATTAATAATTCTCGGTCGCCTAATTTAATTTGCGCTAAAGTTTTAATCCCTTGAGCAGCTACTAAACCGAACATAATGACCCCTACACCACCTAAAACTGGTTGAGGCATAACAGAGATTAATGCTGATAATTTAGGAAAAACACCTAAGATAGCTAAAATAATCCCGGCAACCACCATCACGTGACGACTTGCCACTTTAGTTAATGTAATTAAACCAACGTTTTGCGAGAAAGCGGTATTCGGTCCACCACCGAACAAGCCAGAAATCATTGAACCAACACCATCAGCTAATACACCACTAGCAGCACGTTCACTTGGTAATTTCTCACCTGATGCTTCCCCAATCGCCATCGTAATACCCACTGTACCAATTAAAGATACCACATAGGCAGGTACAAATGATAACGTTGAAGCTAAATCAAATTTAAAACCGTAACGTAATACATTTGGAAACGCAAACCAAGCAGCATCTTTTACGGAATCTAAATCAACCATTCCTAAAGGAATACAAACGATATAACCAAATACCATCCCAATAAAGACAGAAGCTGTACTCCACATCCCTTTACCATAATGATTTAAAAATAAAGTAAAGACCATAATCACAAAAGCAACCGCAATATTTTTTATTGAACCATAATCACCAGCGCCAACACCACCAGCAGCCCAATCCATACTAACAGGTAATAACGTAATCCCGATTAATGAAACAACTGTCCCAGTAATTAATGGTGGGAAAAATTTCATTAAGGGTTTAATAAAACGACTTAAAATAATTTCAACTAAAGAACCTGTAATGGTTGCTGCAACAATCCCGGCTATGCCGAATTTAGCTCCTACACTAATGGATGGATTCACGAAAGTAAAGTCCGTTCCCATCATGCCTGAAACTCTCGATCCAACTGGACCTACCCCTTTTGATTGGATAAATGTAGTAATTCCTGATGCAAAAATGGTAGCACTAACCATGATCGAAGTAGTTTGAACATCAAATCCTAATACACTACAGACAACTAAAGGAACAGCAATAATCCCGGCAAAGGCCGCTAAAATATGTTGTAACGCTAATAAAATAGTCACACCCATCGGTGGCACATCATTAATACCATATAATAGCTTATCTTCTGGGGATACGATTGTTTTCTCTTCCACACTTACACCTCATAAAAAATATTTGTTTAATCAACAAATAATAATATAACCATATTATTGAAGTTCTTCAATCAAATTATTAATAATAAACCTGTTTTCAATTAGAATGTTCGTGTTTTTTACGTAAATTCAAATGATTCAATATTAACAACTAAATGAGTATATGCTTAATCCAATCAATGACCAGAAACTACATTTTTCAAAATTGATTAATACTACGAGTAATCAAAAAACCACGAAGTGGATGCTTCGTGGTTTTCACTCTTTTGTCTTAAATTATACTTTTATATTAACAAGACTACCCCACATAATTATGATAATCTTTATATCTAAACTAAGCTTTGATGTCAACTTGACCGATAGATGAACCTGCTTCTACTGATTTTTCATCTTCAATAATCGTACGGTTCACCATATCTGGGGTATTGGTTAAGGCAACGATGACATCGGTTTGTTTGCCTTCATTTAAAATATAATCTAAATCCATTTGGGCAACAGCGTCACCAGCTTTTAATTGGTCGCCTTCTTGAACAAATAATTCAAATCCTCCCCCATTTAATTGAACGGTTTCAATACCCATGTGAATTAATAATTCTAAGCCATCAGCTGTTTTTAAACCAACCGCATGTTTTGAATCCATAATCATCACAACTTCTGCATCAACTGGAGATACGACATTGCCATTTGTTGGTTGAACGGCAAATCCTTCACCCATGATTTTTCCACCAAATACTGGATCGTTTACTTTCGCAATATCAATCCGATAACAAAGAGTTTTTATTTTAATAACCGGCAAATTCTTTAGGTTTATAATTTAAATATCCTTGGTAGCTTTCGGTATTTAAAATACGTTTAGCATTTTCAACACGATCAGCTGTAGGCGGTTCGATCCCTTCTAAACGATATTTAATACCTAAAGCTTTATATTTATATACCCCTAATTTGTGATAAGGCAATACTTCAAATTTTAACACATTATCTAAAGTTGCTACAAAAGCACCTAATCGCTCTAAATACTCATCATAGTCCGTTCTTTCTGGTACTAGAACATGACGAACCCAAACGGGTTGATTAATTTCACTTAAATAACGAGCTAAATCTAAAATATTGTCATTAGGATGTCCCGTTAATTTTCGGTGTCCTTCAGGATCGATATGTTTAATATCTAATAAAATTAAATCAGTATACTTCATTAATTCTTGGAAACGACTAAAGAATGGCTCTTTACGTGTAAAAGGAGCCCCACAAGAATCCAATGTTGTATTAACACCATTCGCTTTACATAGCTTGAAATATTCAATTAGAAAATCAATCTGTAGTAATGGTTCACCACCACTGACTGTCACGCCACCTTTTTCTCCCCAGAAAGCTTGGTATTGAATTGCTTCATCAAATAATTGTTGTGGAGTATACTCTTTCCCTCCTCGGGTATTCCAAGTATCTGGGTTATGGCAAAACTCACAACGCATCCGACATCCTTGCATAAAACTTATAAATCTAATTCCTGGACCGTCCACTGAACCAAAGCTTTCAGTAGAATGAACATGTCCAACGACAGGAGTTACTGTTTCTGTCATTATAAAATCCTCCTTGTCCTAAGCTGTTATTAATAAATGTAATAGTCTTCTATAATTAAATTATATCACATAACGAAATCGCTTCAAGCCTTTTCATTAATTATTTTTATTAAATTAGTACAGTTTAATAAGTCTGTTATATTCAAAAGCAGATTACTTGATACCACTACTTAAAGAAATAGTAAATCAAGGTTTTTTACAAATGATTAAGGATGACCGATAATTTAGTCAGAAATTTAAAAGAGTGACTTATCTAAAACTTCGCACTGACATTGGGGTGTGGCAAGCAGTAGAAAAATGATTGTTTTTGCTTCGTCTGCCCACCCCGTAACAGTTGAGTGTAGACATAAAGCAGAAAATTTACTTTGTCTTTATGTGCTTGTTCAATTGACTTTGCAAATCTCACAAACTTTATCCTCTCTACTATTAATCAAAAAGAGACCGAACAGAAACAATGAAACCTCCCCTATTCAGTAGTAACTAAAAAGTAATATTACTCTTAGGGACAGTTTAAAATATTTCTGCCCGATCTTATTTATCATTAAACAAGATATGATTTTCTTCTTTTTCACTATTTGTATTCTATAAAAACATCATCACTAAATGTGTTTGAGCATAATCCAATCAATATCAACTTGATTACCAGCCAAAAAGCGATGTTCCCCTACATGTTCAAAGCCATGGTTTTGATAAAAAACTTTAGCCGCTTCATTATGTTCCCAAACGCCCAACCAAATGCTCTTTTTACCTAAAGCACGGGCTCTGGTTTCAGCTAATTGCATTAATTGTTTACCGTAGCCATTGCGTTTATGTTCCTTTAAAACATAGATTCTTTGAACTTCTAACGTTTCTTCCCCCATCGGCTCCGTTTGAGCAGCTTCAATATTAAGTTTTAAATAAGCAACAATCTCACCATCTGATTCTAATAGATATACTTCTGATAAAGGATTTTCGATTTCTTGTTTTAAAGTGTCTAAATTATATGCTTCTTTAAAATAAAGTGCCAGATTTTCATCAGAAGTATTTTGATAAAAGGTATCCCTGTAGGTTTCTATCGCAATTTCTCTTAGATTGGGTAAGTCTTTAACTTCACATTTTCTAATCATTGATATCCCTTGTTAATTGAATAAACTCTTCAATCATGTTTTCATATTCTTTTAAAGCTGATGTCCAGAAATCTTTGGTTGTAACATCGATGCCCATTTTAGCTGCGGTCTCTTCAACAGTCCCAACGGTTGTAGCATAAAGCATCTCACGATACTTCTCAACAAATCCAGTTGGTTCATTTTGATATTGCACATAAAGACCTTTCGCAAATAATCCCCCGAAAGCATATGGGAAATTATAATAACTTAAACCGGTTGAATAATAATGTCCTTTACATAGCCACATAAATGGATGACGGAATTCAGAATCTAAACCTTCACCATAAGATTGGTCTTGAGCTTCCAACATAATCGCTTCTAAATCTTTTGAGAATAAAAATGAATCATGACGTTTTTCAAAAACAGTCGTCTCAAAGATATAACGTGATAAAATATCAACGACAATTTGGGCTACATCACTAATTAATGATTCCAACAAACCAATTTTTTCCTTATCATCAGCTTCAGCTATAACGGTGTTCATAATGATGTTTTCATTAAAAGTAGAAGCCGTTTCTGCTACTGGCATCGTATAAGAACGATTTAATGGTAAATGTTCCTGAATAATTGATCCATGATAAGCATGACCTAATTCATGGGCCATCGTGACCACATTACGTAAATTACCGTCAAAGTTCATTAAAATACGTGATTGTTTAATTGGCGTTAAATTTGAACAAAATGCGCCACCTACTTTTCCTTTGCGTGGGAATAAATCAACATATTCTTTATCAAAAACTTCAGTCGTCAATTCAGCCAAGTCAGGTGCAAATTTATTAAAATGCTCAACTAAATACTCTTTCATTTCATCAACCGTAAAATTCTTAGCCACTGATTCCCCAATCGGAGCAAATAGTTCATAAAATGGTAAACCATTTGAATAACCTAATAAACCGGCTTTATGTTTAAAATATTTTTGGAATGACGGTAAAGCATCTTTTATAGCTGCAATTAAAGCATCCAAGGTCGCTTTTGACATACGTGATTGTTCCAAGGTCACCTCTAATGCACTCTCATAACCTCTTAAACGAGAAATATCATTGACTTGGGACTTAATGTTATTGAGTGCAAAAGCAACGGGTTCTTTAATCGTTTCATACATCGCTAATTCCGCTTCATAAGCCGCTTTACGTGTCGCTGAATCTTCTGCATAAGCTAAATTACGAATATCACTCAAGGTCAAACTTTCACCATTAAATTCTGTTTCAACCGTTGAGGTTAAAAAGCTTTGTAATTGACTCCAAGACTGACCGGCACTCAAATTCATGGTCGCAATCACTTCTTCAACTTCATCTGATAATAAATGAGTAGCTTGTTGTTTTAGTTCTGCAAATAAAAATTGATACTGTGCCAATTTTTCGTCTTGAGTAATATCCGTTTTAATATTACCTAAAAACCTATCGATACGCGCATTGGTTTTGGCATGGTTTGAAAGTAATTTTCTTAACTTTGCGATAGCTGTTAAACTTGGTTCATGGGTCGTATTAGTTGATAATTGTAAACTTGAAAAGGCATAAAGTTTACGTGTTAAATCAGATTGAATCTCTAATAAATCAATGACCTTTTTAATTGTCGCTAAATTATCTGTTAATTCCATATTAGACAATTGGTTGAGTGTTTCCTCAAGTTTTGTATAATCTGATTGGTAATCAGGTGTATCATAGCCTAAATATAATTCTTTTAATGACCATTGGCCGTTCATACGATCACTCCTTCAAAAAAGTTTAGTTCTATTATACATTTTTTTGAAAGAAAAAACATTTTTTAGAATTAATTTTCTTAGTTAACGATTAAAAACGGGAGTTGGCCAGAATTAGAAAATCAATTGATTTTCGTTTCGTCTGCCTACCCCCATTTATTTAATACGACGTAATCATCAACGGTGATATCATCTTAATGATTCAATTGATCAGCTAAAATTTGTCCGGCATTCCAACCTGCAGGATAAAATGTTGACCAATTATCCATCTCTTCTAGCAATTCTTCATGACTCATATCAGCCATATAAATATGGTAATGAGTTAAGTCTGGCGTTGGACTAATATTATGGTCAGAAAATTGGATGGATTGTGGTGCTGATTCGTCACCAGATTCTTTGGTAAAAAAATAACGAATGCCACGATTCCCTTTTTCATAAGTAAGTATTTGATACCCATCATATTTATAAGTTCCTGTTACGGTTGTATTTCCAGAAGTAAAACTCATTTGATTATCTTTGATAACAATTTCATCGACGTCCGTTACATACCCTTTTTGGTAATACTCTGTATACTCTTCAGCCGACATAGTTGCGCCTTCTTTACGAGCTTTCATCTCCATTACTGGTTTTAAAGTACCATCTTCTAAATACGGTAATACAGACTGCCATTCACCTGTCCAATCTTCTAAAGTACGATCTTCTACTTGATCATCTTCAAAATATCCGTTATAAATATTTTGCTTTTGCTCATATTCTTCTGCTAATTCAGGATGATCTGCTAAATGTTCATCAGCGGCTTTAATTTGTGTTTCGCTTAATTCACTCGCATTTATTTTATGATAGTGATCGCTATGAATTAAAATATAAGCGTCACCTTCCTTCGCTACAACAGCTGAAGCATCAAATTCGAATTCATAGTCGTGGTCATGGTCGTGATGTTCTTCTTCCTCGGACATTTGTGAACTACTTTCTTCTGCCATAATCGTCAATGCTGGATAATGCATTAACTCAACACCTGCTAACAATGATAAGATTAACATGCTACTCATTAACTTTTTCTTCAAAATAAATCCTCCTCTAATAATGTAATTATTACTTTTTAGATTTTATGAAAATAAAAACGGTTTGTCAAGACAAATCGTAATTATTTCTTTTAACTGATATTTATTTAATATTATTAGATTACTTCGCTCGTGCCAATAAATCATCAACTGACCATTATTATCAACGATTTTACCCTCTTCAATTTCCTTAATAATATTGTCTTTATCCAATTGATAGTCCTTTTCAACTAATAACTTATTTGAAAAGATGGCTGAAGAAACAACAGATTGATTAAAAACATAAAATGTCTGATTAATTAAAATAACATACCCTTGATTAAAATAAATAAACGACCAGACCCTCTTTAGTTGATTCTTCTTTTAATACATCCGTTTCACTTTTTCAGTTGAGTAAACTATTTTCGATACAGGTAATTGATATAATTCTTTTAACAGTTGAATATTTTTGCATCGATTAGTTTGATCCCTTTAGCTTGTAACATCACTTCATCATCTGAACGAATCGACGTGACGGTTTCGATATTTTAAAATAAAGTTTAAATTTATCATCAACTTTGACAACAAATCCATGCTCTATTTCATACACGATATCAGCGTCATTCAATTGATATTCCGCCGGTACTAATGTTTTTTCGCCAAAGACAGCATCATAAGGAACCGCTACATTATAATAGTGATAATGATTACCATGTGAGGAAACAAATCCTTCTTCACTTATTTGAATAATTATTTGTTCTGAAGCAATCCCTTCTACTTGATTAATGGAAGCTACTTCATCAATGTCACTATTTTCTTGCAGCTGTTTGACAGTGGTCTCATTGTCATTCGATTCAATATAATTAATCTTAGCATGGAACAGTTGCGAACCAATCGATAATAAGAAAAATGCAAGTAAAGTGATATAATACTTTTTTATACTGATTCCTATTGTAAGTTTTCCACTAAAGTTTTTAATTGCTGCTCATAATTTTCCAAGAAGGACAAATCATTTTTGGGATCACTTTCTAATGGATTTAATACCGCGATTGCTACCCCGGTATTAGTAGAGATGATTTGAGCTATTTTATCGCTCACATTAGGTTCAACAAAAATTATCTTAATATTATAATCTTTAACAAACGTCATCACTTCATTTAATTGCTTGGCGCTTGGTTCTTTTTCTGCCGAAATACCAGTTACCCCAAGTTGTTTTAATCCAAAGCGTTCAGCTAAATAATAAAAAGCTGTATGTTGGGTTAAAAAGGTTTTATTATCAAGCTCATTAAACTTTGCTTGATATTGTTCAACTAATGCCTCACCGTCTTTGGCGATTTTTTCTGCATTTTGCGTATAAATGTCAGCATTTTCAGGATCAATTTTGGCTAATGATTGGGCGATTAATTTGGCTTCATTTCCCACTTCAATTGGATCGAGCCAGGAATGTAAATCATAAGTATTGCCGTGTAAATCGGATTCTTCGCCATGATCATGACCGTCATCGATTAAACCTTCTACTGTCTTAAAATCTAAGCCTTCTGATGCTTGTATCATTTGCACAGGGTGATTGCCTTTATTTACTTCTAAATTTTTGGTCCAAGATTCCAGTGATTTAGAATGGTAAATAAAAATATCCGCATCATATATTGCCGCCACATCAGATGCGGATGGTTCAAACCCATGAATGCCTGTCCCTGAATTAATCATACGTACTTCATGCAAATCACCAACTACCTCAGATGTAATGGCGTAAATAGGATAAAAACTGGTGACAATATTTAATTTATTTTCTGTTGCTTGAACCATTGTTGTTGGTAGCATTGTACTTAATAACAATAAAATGCTGCCTAAAAATACGTTCATTCTTTTCATGTAAATCCTCCTTGTACTATATAGTTAAAGATTTTTACTAACGTGAAAATCATTAAAAACCGGCTATTAATCTTATTGCTTGTTTATGGTGTTACATTACTGAATAATCGGTCTTAAAAAGAATGACCGGATAACACGATAGCTCCTAGTTTAACGAATAGAATCGTAACAAATACTCTTTTAACTGTCAATCCTATTCTATAATAAATGATTAAACTTTTAAAATAAATGAGGTTGAGCAGTACTATTTCCCTACTCAACCTCATTGGTATTATTATTACTCATCTAATTTTATGCTTGTGATGTACATTTAAAATAATTAAGAAGCTGGGCAAAAACTTTTTAAATTCTGCTCAGCCATATCTATTTAATTCAAAGCGCAGTGGTTGAGTGGTCTCAAATGGCGTCTAAACGACTTGTTTGAGACCTACTCAACTGTGCGGGGGTGGGCAGACGAAGCGAAAATTATTTAATTTTCTACTTCTTGCCCACTCCCTGTCGTTATTTGTAAATGACAGGACAAACACTTCGAAAATATCACTTTAATCCATCTGATTAATTTATAACGCAGCAATTAAATGGTTTTAAACAGTGTCTTTAAACTAGTTTTTAATCATTCAACGGTGTCAGGGTAAGCAAACAAAGTGAGCGCGATTGATTAGCTAGTTCTTGTCTACTCTTCTATTATTCCCCAGGATTTATTTAACATTATCCATAGAAACGCTTCATATCAGTAATTGATTTTGACACAGCATAAATAAAATTTAACCTCACTTATTACTGTTGTTCTAAAACATCTTTAATTAATGAGTACATATATTGTTCCGCATCAAATTTTTGTAAATCCGTTGCTTTTTCACCTAAACCGATGTATTTAACCGGTATATCTAATTCATAACGAATTGAAAGGACCACGCCACCTTTAGCGGTACCGTCTAATTTGGTTAATACTAATCCTGTAATTTCAGTCGTTTCATTAAATTGTTTTGCTTGAATTAACGCATTTTGACCAGTCGTTGCATCTAGAGCCAGTAAAACTTCCTGAACACCATTAGGGTTTTCGCGTTCAATGATGCGTTTAATTTTGGCTAATTCTTGCATCAAATTCGCTTTAGTCTGTAAACGTCCAGCAGTATCCACTAATAAATAATCATAATGTTCTTCATTAGCTTTTTTCACCGCATCAAAAACTACTGAAGCTGGATCACTTTGAGCTTTTCCTGTAACAACAGGAATTCCTAAACGCTCGCCCCAGACATTCAATTGTTCAATCGCACCCGCACGGAAAGTATCAGCGGCAGCTAACAGTACTTTATGCCCTTCTTGTTTTAACTGATAACCAATTTTTCCGACAGAAGTCGTTTTACCCACACCATTGACACCAACGAATAAAATAACCGTTGGCCCATCTGGATTAAGACGAATATCATTACGCTCTTGGTCATCTTTTTCATAGATTTGCACCATTTTCTCTAACATGACTTGTTTAACATCATTGGCCTTATAGACATTACGGGCCTCTAATTCGTCACGAATTGCGTCCGTTAACGCCATGGTCATTTGAAAACCAACATCCGCACTGATAAAAGCCTCTTCAAGGTCTTCATAAAATTCTTCATCAATTTCTCTAAAGCTACTAAATAAATCATTGATACGATCTGAGAAGTTTTTGCGTGTTTTCTCCATCCCCTTGTCATACGTATCAAAAACGATTTGATCTTCAACGGGTTGTTCTATTTCTTTTATAACGGTATCTTCACCGGTAAAGGCACGACGAATACGGTCAAATAATCCCATTAGAATTCCTCCTTTTATTTGATGAATTGATAGATTGCTTCCGCGACACCATCATGATTATTGTCTGCGGTAATATGATCAGCTTTAGCTGTCACTTGGGGTACAGCATTGCCCATCGCCACCCCAACTCCAGCAAATTCAATCATCGATAAATCATTTTCTTGGTCACCGATTGCCATCACTTCACTTGGTTCAATCTTTAAGTAGTCGGCTAATTCTTTTAACGTATTTCCTTTAGTTACACCAGGGGCTACAATTTCAAGTAAATTAGTTTGTGACTTAAAAACAGAATATTGACTGACTAACTCTGAAGGTAGTTTTAAAATTTGCTCATCTAAATACTTAGGTTCACAACATACTACAAACTTATTAAATTGATGATCTTTTGAAAAAGTTGCGAAGTCCTGAGTCTTTGCAATGGTCTTTTTACGATTATTAAAATAAATCGACGGATGGTTTTCTGGATAAAACGGTGGCTCATAGACATGTTCAGCATCAATAATATTAAATGGTAATGCCAAATCTTTAGTTACATTATACCATTTTTGCATATCGGTTTGCGACAAAGTGTGCTGTTTAATCACTTCGCCATTAGCCGCTTTTTGAACGAGACCACCATTAAAGGTAATAATAAAATCTTCCGTTGAATTTAAACCAATTTCCTCAACAAAATCTTTCATCAATAAATAAGGACGTCCAGTACATAAAACAATTTTTACACCTTGTTGATGCGCATCATGCAACGCTTGGATATTTCTTTTTGAAATATTGCCGTCACTATTTAATAATGTTCCATCTAAGTCAATGGCGATTAATTTCATCATCTTGTTAAGCACTCCTTTTCGTTATTATTCCTCAATATTGGATTCACTCAAACGTACAGAAGCCAATTTCGATACACCTGAACGTTCCATGGTAACACCATATAGTACATCCGCATGTTCCATCGTACCTTTACGGTGCGTAATCACAATAAACTGTGTATTTTCAGTAAATTGTTGTAAATATTCTCCGTATCGATACACATTCGCATCATCCAAGGCCGCTTCTACCTCATCCAATACACAAAACGGTACGGGTTTGGTCTCTAAAATTGCAAATAACAAAGCAATGGCTGTAAAAGCGCGCTCTCCCCCCGATAATAAAGCAAGATTTTGTTTACGTTTACCAGGTGGTTGTGCAATAATATCAACCCCAGTGGTTAATAAATTGTCAGGATCCGTCAATTCTAATGATGCTTCCCCTCCACCAAATAACGATTTAAAGGTACGCTTAAATTGGTGATTAATTTGATGGAAGGATTCACTAAATCGTTTAATAACTTCTGCATCCATCGCATCCATCGTATCTTGTAATTGTCCCATCGCTGTTAATAAATCCTCTTGTTGTTCTAATAAATAAGTGTAACGCTCATTTAAATTTTCAAAATCTTCAATGGCTGCTAAGTTTATCGGTCCTAAATTATCGATTGCTTTTCTTAATTCTTTAACGCGACTGGACACTTCTGAAATAGCTAAATCTGTTTGGGCTTGTTGACTAGCCGCTTCATAACTTAATTGATAATTTTCATTTAAATAATTTAGATGGTTATCAATCAATTCTTTAAATTTCTCAATTTGAGCTTGTAATTTTGCTTGTAATTTAAATTGCGCTTGTTGTTGTTGTTGAATTTTTACCTTCTTATTTTCTAAATCGCGTAAATTTTGGTTCCATTCACTACGATTTTGTTTGCTTTGATCAAGCTTCGTCGTATGTTCAACCAACTCATTATTTAAAGTTTCGATTTGCGATTCTACTTCCATAATGGTTTCTTTCAATTGATTTAAATCTTGCTCACTACTTAATTGATTATTTTGATAATTTTCAATAAATTCGTTTAACTGAACGAGTTGTGCAGTAAGTTGCTCTACTTGAGTTTTAATTTGTCTTAACTCAGATTGTTTAACTGCTTTTTCGGTATTGAGTTGTGACAATTCATGATTTAATTGTTCAATTTTCTTTTGACGGTCTGCTTGCGATACATTCATTTGTTCCAATTGCTGAGTACCTTCCGCAATCTTTTGCGTCATTAACCGAATGGTTTCTTGCGCTTCGGTTAATTTAGCTTGTGATTGATTGATAAACTGCTCCGCTTCATCAATATCCATTTGTGCTACTTTCAGTTCATTTTGATTAATTTTTACTTGTTGAACAAATTGTTGTAAAGCTTGTTTTTGTTGGTTTACTTCATGGTTAATTTGATTGACTTGATTAAGACTCGCCTCACCATTTTCACGCACGCTTTGTTCCAATTCTTCTATTTGATCAATTTTCGTAATCATTGACTTTTGACTGTTAGTAGCAGCCTCTAATTCTATTAGCGCCTTTTCTAAATCAGTTTGGCGACTTAGCATCGAAGTTTGTTGGTTTCGTTGACGACCACCGGTTATGGAGCCACCTGGCATTAAAATATCGCCTTCTAGGGTAACGATTTTTACTTGATGTCTTAATTGTTTAGATAAACTTTGAGCATTGACAATTGTATCCATCACAATAGTATTGCCCAATAAATTTTCAATGATGGCTTGATTAATCTCATCAAATGCTACCAATTGATGACCAATCCCAATATAGCCCGCATGTTTTTGTGCTGTTTGCAAATGATAATCTTGAACTGAACGGCCTTTAATATTCGGTCTTGGTAAGAAGGTTGCTCGCCCAGCACGATGCTCTTTCAAATAAGCAATTGCCTTACGTGCAGATTGATCATCTTCAACTACAATGTGTTGTAATGAACCGCCTAAGGCTGTATCAATCGCTAATTGAAATTCAGGCTTAACATGGATCAACTCGGCCACCGTACCATTGATACCACCAATATCTTTAGCATGTTGCATGATGAATTTTACCCCACCATAATAGCCATCATACTGCTCTTGCATTTGTTTTAGTGAGTTAACACGTACATTCAACGTATTGACTTGACGTTCAATCGCAAATAATTCCTTTTGAATTTGATTACGCTTTTGTTGAAGGGTTTGCCATTCTTGTTGCAGTGATTGATGATGTTCATTTTGCATTTTTTGGGTCGCCTCTTTTAATTCGAGTGACGTTTCTAATTCTTTTAATTCAGTTTCACTAGAGGCTAATGTTTCTTTTAACATTTGGTGTTTATTTTTAGCACGTTTCAAACGCATTGTTTGTTGTTCAATTTGTTGTTCTAATTGGTTTACTTCATTTTTTGCACTTGCTTCAGATTGATAAAATTGAATCATTTCACTTCTTAGTGTTTCAACTTGATCATCCGATAAACCAGCTGCCAGTTTACGTTCTGTTTCAAGCTGACTAATTTTATCTGTTAATTGTACAATTTCGGTTTCAAGCGTCACTTTAGACGTATTTTGTTTTGCTAAGTCCTCTTGAATACGTTCTTTTTGAACCAATTGATTTTCAAATTGTAAAGTTTTTTCATCCGTATTGGCCTGATTGAATTGCAGTTCCTGTTGGAGCATCTGATATTTTGCTTTGGCTTGTTCAACTTTTCGAACGAGTTCTTGATGAGTTTCATTTTCACGGTCAATTGAGATTAATAAATCGTCCAACATTTGTTGTTGTTCATTAATTGTTTCAGATAAACGGGTTAATTCTTCCTCATCCAATTGAATGGCTTGGTCGACATTGGATAGTTTCTCTTGAGCTTCATCCCATTTTAGACGATTTTGTTCAATTTGATGAGTATATAGTGAAATTTCTAAACTAGATAGTTCCTCTTGATACGTTTGATATTTCAAAGCTGTTTCACGTTGTTTTTTAAGCGGCTTAATTTGACCTTCTAATTCATGAATAATGTCTTTAACACGACTTAAATGGTCCTCAGATTTAATCAATTTACGTTCTGCTTCAGCTTTACGAAACTGATATTTTTGCACCCCGGCGGCCTCCTCAAAAATAGACCGTCGCTCTTCTGGCTTATTGAGAAAAATACTTTCGACTTTCCCTTGAGAAATCATCGCAAAACTATTTTTTCCTAATCCAGAGTCTAATAGTAAGTCGACAATATCTTTTAGTCGTACTGACTCATTGTTAATATAATAATTACTTTCACCATTACGATTATAACTTCTAGTAATACTAATCTCACTAAAATCATAATCTAGATAGCGATCCTCATTATTCAGCACTAAGGTAACTTTAGCTAGGTTAACAGCCTTACGGTCTTGGGTCCCGTTAAAAATAACGTCTTCCATTTTAGAACCACGCAAACTCTTAGCAGATTGCTCTCCTAAAACCCAACGAATGGCTTCTGAAAGATTACTTTTGCCACTCCCGTTAGGCCCCACAACAGCAGTTAATCCTTTGTCAAATTCAATGACCGTTTTATCAGCAAATGATTTAAACCCAGTCATCTCAACACGTGCTAAATACATGATATCACCTCCAATTTTTTCAAATTTCAATCTAGGTTATTATAACATAAACGCTAGGACTTCACACTATTAGAGACAGGAGAAAAGTTGAGATAAACCTTTAACCACTATCCCTTCTCGCCTCCCCCTCACTGGCTGCCACTAATAAATCTCGAATACTCTTTAAAAATTTCTACTGATAAAATTTTCGCGGCTTTAAAAAAGATGGTTTAAGTTCTTTAGTTCATCGCTGGATTTATGTTGGTTTTCTTGCATATTAACCATAATCTTGTATACTTTAAATTAGGAAACTGAAGAAAGTTGAGAGGGAATCAGATGAATCATCTATATATTATCGCCAATATTCAAGCTGGATCCGGCAATGGTGCCGACGTATTAAATCAAGCTCAAGACTACTTAAGAAAATTTCGTGCTCCTTTCATTACACTAACGACAGAATATAAAGGACATTCAATTGAATTAACCCAACAAATTTTAGCTAAAGCTGAACAACGAACACTTGATACGATTATAGTGGTAGGTGGCGATGGGACCCTACATGAAGTTGTAGCAACTTTAAAAAAAGCCAAGCAAACCATCCCTATCATCTATTTAGCCGCCGGTACTGGCAATGATTTTAAACGGACGTGGTCGCCAAATGCTTCGGTAGAATCAACATTACAACAATACTTGATACATAAAAATATAACGACAGTACCCATCTTTGAATCGTATAATCATCTTACAAAAAATACTGATGTTGTCTTAAATAGTTTAGGTTTTGGTTTTGATGGTAAAGTTATTTACGAAGTCAATACAATGCCTCAAGATGCTTTTTTCCGTCAATTTCTTAATGGAAAGTTTGCCTATTTGGTTAATGTCTTTAAAGCTGTTAGTAAATTAGACCATTTTGATGTGCAATTAACAGTTGATAATCAAACAATTCAGCTTGAGGACTGTCAGTTAATTTCGTTAATGAATTCACCCTATTTAGGTGGAGGTATTCAGCTATCCAATGATATCAAAGCCGATGAAAAGATTATCAATGTGGTTGCTATTAAAAACGTTAAGCCAATTAACTTACTCAAATTAATGTGGCAAATATTAGTCAGCAAAACCACACCGACTGCTGAACACTATTTTTACACAAAAGGTGAAAAAGTAACGATTCAAATTGAAGAACCGATTCTTAGTCAAGTCGATGGTGAACTGCTTAATAAAGATCAAGCACATTTGACCTTGACTTTAACTGAATATCCATTTTACCTTTAATAGAAAAATGAAACTTGCTTCTCCTAGCTTTATGACCTTTTTAGCACCTTCTGTTGCTAATTGAGTCATGCTAGTATGAAACAAGTTTCTTTTTTTATTTTGTTTTCATAAAATCATAAGGCGATAGGTTTTCCATACCAATCATCGGGTCAATTAACCAAATTGTTTCTTCCGATAATTCATTTAAATTAAGCCTTGGCTCTACATCAGAAACTAGCGCTTTTTTTGAATTGTCCTCATCAGTTGTTAAACCTTGATGATGTTTGGCCTCGAGTGAATCTGATTTCGCATGCTCTTCTGATTTAAGCTTTGTATCATCAATTGTTGTAGGTGTTAAAGTTAATTGTTCAAGCGTTTCTACTGTATTTTCATTATGTTGACCATTAGGTGTAGCTGTTTCAGATGGAATGGTTAATAAATTCCCTTCTTCATCTTCGTACGCTACCGTTTCATTGGCAAATTTTATTTTTAATAAGTCCTTTAAAAATGTTTGTCTAGGAATGATATTAGCAGTAGTCGCTTTATAAAAACTATTAGGATTGCCGACCATTACTAAACTGGTCTTTGCCCGCGTGATAGCTGTATAAAGCAGGTCTCTTCTCAACATCCGTGAATACATATCAACCAATGGGAGAATAACTAAGGGATATTCACTCCCTTGTGATTTGTGAATTGAACAACAGTAAGCTAAAGTTAATTGATCTAAATCACTACGCTTATAAGTTAATTCACGTTCATCAAAGGAAACAATGATCTCTTCTACATTTGAATCTGTTTCTGCCCCCGTCATGATGGCTGTTATTTTACCAATATCACCATTATACACATCGGCTTCAGCATTATTAACTAATTGTAAGACTTTATCGCCTACTCTAAACACCGTATCGAAATATTGAATTTCTCTTTTACCTTTCTTAGCTGGATTCATAATGGCTTGTAATTGAGTGTTTAATTCATTAATACCGGCTGCCCCTTTATACATCGGGGCTAGCACTTGCATATTATTGCCATCAAAATGTTTATTTTGGGCTTTCGCAACAATCGTTTGCACGACATGTGCTACTTGATCGGTTTGACAACGAATAAAAGAACGATCATTTTGCTTTTCTAGAAAGTTATCCGGTAAAGCTCCATTCTTAATGCTATGAGCTAATTCAACAATTGTACTGCCTTCGTTTTGCCGATAAATGGTGTTGAGTTGGATTGTAGGTAAACATTTAGAGGCTATTAAGTCATTAAAAACTTTCCCTGGACCTACTGATGGCAGTTGGTCTTTATCTCCTACGAAGACTACTTGCATATTATATGGTACTGCTTGTAGTAACCAATTCATTAACCAAGTATCGACCATCGACATCTCGTCTACTATCAAAAGATTGCCTTCTAACTCTTCTTGAGCTGAAAAGTCTTCATAGTCAGAATCGCGATTGAATCCCAACATACGATGAATGGTCATAGCAGGTAAATCTGTCATCTCATTCATTCTTTTTGAAGCTCTTCCCGTAGGTGCCGCTAATAATATCGGGGCAAAATCTGGTTTATGTTTCAAATCTTCTAATGAATACTCATGTAAGGTAGCATGAAGATGAATCAGTCCTTTTACAAGAGTTGTTTTTCCCGTTCCAGGACCACCGGTAATAATAGACATTGGTGAATTAATCGCCAATTTTAACGCCGCTTGTTGTTGTTCATCGTATTGAATAGCATTTAATTCCATCACTTCTGCTAATGCTGAATCAATATCCGCTTCATCAAAATAATCAGTTGTTGCATATTGTAAATGATTGGATAATTTCGATACAATGCCAACCTCAGCGTAATATAAACTCGGTATCATAATGCCTTCAGCTAAATTCATCAAGCGTTCTTCTAAAATCGCTTTATCTAAGGCTAAATTCATTAAACTGTCATCTAATAAAAAAGGACGAGCATTTTCTAACATTTCACGACTCTTTATTAAACAAGCCTCGCGCTCAATATAGGTATCGCCATTATTATTACAGTGTTCATTAACGACCGTATAAATGCCCGCGATGATGCGATCAACCGAATCCGCTGCAAATCCTAATTTTTCAGCCAAATTATCGGCTTTGTTAAAGCCAATCCCCTCGATGGATTCAACCAGTTCATAGGGATTTTCCTTAATCTTTTCAATCGCTGAACTTTTATATTTTTGATAAATCTTATCTGCTAATTTAGGACTAAAACCCCATTCAAATAATTGCATAAACACGCGCTCCGTGCCTTGGTGTTTAAGTAAGTTTTCTCTTAAAGATACTTGAACTTTTTGGTTTAAACCTTTAACCTTTTTCAAAGCATTAGGATCCGCAACAATAATATCAATCGCATCCATACCTAATGCATCAACGATATTTTTAGCAAGCTTAATCCCAATTCCGGGGAACCGTTCACTAGATAAATAATCAATTAAACCTTGCTCTGAGGTAGGGGCTAGTTGTTGATAACGCGTCACAGCGAATTGTTCACCGTATTTTGGATGGTTAGTAAAATGACCATAGAACTCATAATTAGTATCATAATGTAGCGTCGCAAATTGACCGGTAATAACTAATTCTTCTGCTGTCAAAGCATTTGACAATTCATCGTCTACGTTAATACGAACCACTTTATATAAATTACTTGGGTTTTCAAAATAAATAGCGTCAATTGTCCCCACAATTAATACTTCGTCCATCATGCACCTCCTCATATAAGCAATATTATAACATATCTAATAGTAAAATTAAGAAAGAAATATTTATGGAGTGCCCAAGAAGTCAAAATTCGATTAAATTTTAATTCATCTACCCGTCCTCGCTGCATTAAATAAGACTCAACTTAGATATTAGGACACAGATTGAGACTATTCATCACTGAGCTATAAAATAAAGCGTTTGAACTTTGACTTTCTTACTCCACTAAATATTTTTGGATACCACAATCAATAGCCTATTTCTTGTGGGTCCACACAAAAAGTTGTAGAGCCAAATTTATTATTTGTTTAGTAAAATATTGGTATTATGCGCAAATTAGATAAAAAAAGCCGTTCAACCTCAACATGTTGAACGACCAAAAATTCCGTGATCCACACCATATGATAAAGACCCAAAATTTTAAAACTCGCACTATTTGACAAAGAGCCAATTTCATGACCCACACCCATTTAAAAAGAACCATTATTACCTTCTGATGCTGATTACATTGCTCCTAGCATCTGCCCTACAAACATGATGAGCGGCAGTATTAAAATTAAAAGTAGGTTCAATACTATAAATAACCCGTCCTTTTCTTTAATCCCCAATATCAATCTTGCCAGGCCAATCATTGGGCAGATAAAGATAGAAACCAGTCCAGTTGGTCTTAGATTAGTGTAAGTTTCAAAGATGTCTATTGGCAGTAAGTAATAAAACAACAAAATTTACTATTCCCAGTAGAAACTTTTTCCTACTTAAATTCTTCATAAATCATCCGCTATTATTCAAATTATCTTCTCTCTCTACAATACAATTTTAATTAAACTTTTCTTCAAATTTGTCAGTATAGAAGATTGGGATCATGATATCGACAAGGTTCAGTTAAAATTCAAAACCATTGCTTGTCTCCCATGATGGAGTCGCAAATTAAATAATTAAGGACCAATCCTTTCAAAATACAATTCACCTCTTGAAAGAACTCTCAATTTATTCATTGAAAACTTTTGCATTTTATTTTCCTAATAAAGAGTTATACAATTGTTTTTCTTTCACTCTAGTAACATTCCATATTAGCGCCACCAGTAAAGAGATATTGACTAAAAAAAATAATGTCGCAATAACAACTGGATTAAATAATTGATTGATACCATTTAGGTATAAAGTGTTTTTAAAGTGAATTAAGTAGATGACGCTTGATAGGATATACGCAGATAAAAAACTGAGGTAAAACAGAATTAACTGTTCGTAGATGAGTATCCGTTGAACTTCACCTCGTGAATAACCTAAACTAAATTGAATCGCCAATTGGTCGGTATGTCTCTTAAAACATTGACGATTAAACAGACTTAATAATAAACCTAATACTAAAGATACTAAGCTAGAAATACCAATTAATCTGAGTTTCTCTCTTTGATAATCTTCAGCAATTGTTCCGTTTTTAAAACTATGATGACTTAATTGTACGTATTGAGGAAATAACCTTTCAATTTCTTCCGCAATTACTTGCTGATCAGCGTCAGATTCTAACTCAATAATCATGGTGGCATAACCTGAACCATAAGCTTTTTCAAATTCCTCAAAAGAATTGAACATTTCAACAGTATTAATGCCCTTCACCAATCCACTTGAATTGTACATCATTTTTAAAGAATTATAATAATCCATCAGATTATCTCTTTCAATATTAATAAGAAAATGACTCCAAGGAACATATATAGGGAAGTAAAGTTCACTCGTATTGGAAGTATCTAAATGATAAACACCAGAAATAATGTAATCACTCTTTTTGACATCCAATTGATTATCAACTGAAACAGTCTCAAAAGAAACGGTTTCTCCCACCACATTATGATAATCTTGATGCTGGTAATAAGATTGAATAAATAAATCAGGTACTAAAACTTGATTTGAATCATCATCAGGGTATTCCCCTTCGATAATAGTTAATTGTTCCGGATTAAAGTTGCTACTGGCTTCTTTAGGTACTGTGAGCATTTTAAAGCCAAAGCCAATATAAAATTCGCCCTTTTTATATTTGAATTGATTTTTAATTTGGTTGGACAATTGATCTTGATTATAGATTAAATTTAAACCGTAACCTTCAGGATTTTTTTCTAAAAATAGATTTTTATCAGTATTAACGACTGATTCGACTCCTTTGATATTTTTTACATTATCAATATCTTCGTTAGAAAAGTATAATTTAGATCCATCTGAAAGTTTTGACGTTGTTCCATTACCAAACAACACCCTTTGAGCATTGGGGATTAATTCCCCCGTATCAATTACAATCGTATTTTCAGTAACAGTTGAAAAAAGGCCTTCAAAACGATTGGTTATGCGACTAAATTGCAAACTAAATAACATAAACAATAGCGAAAATACAACTGCTACTGGAACTAACATTAAAACATTCTCAAGTCTCTTAGCTTGCAATAGTGAAGAAGCTTGCAAATAAGGTGTTTTCTTGACAATGTTTGCTTTTTTACACGTTTCAGCAATAGGTTGTGTCACTTCATCACTAGATTTAATTTTAACAATTTTATGATTTTTAAACTGAAAAATATCATCAGAATTTTCAATAACGGACATATTATTACTTAAGATAATAATCGTTAACCCTTTTTCCTTTAAATGATGAATATATTGCATTAAATAATGAATATTATTCAACTCTAAGCCATTAGTCGGTTCATCTAATAATAAGATTTTGGGTTTAAGTAACAGTGAGCGAGCAATGGCTAGTTTCATTCTTTCAGAGGTACTTAACTCCGAAACTCTTTTATATTTTACATCTTCTAAAGATAAGGCAACAAGTTGTTCATTAATTTCTTCTTCAGGAAATAAACCTAATTTTGCTAAGTTATCCCACACTGTCATTAAATCATTTAATTTTTGATTCTGGTAAACAATTTGCATCTCCAGATTCCTGACACGGTGCCAATCCTCTTCAGAAAAATCATGAACATTTTGATCGAAAAGTAAATAATCCCCTTCAAAATAACTGTCTAACCCAAATAAGATTCCCAATAAGTTATCTTTTTGGGCTTCATCGTCATAATAAATTGTATATATTTTACCAGGGGATTTAATGGAAAAACTAGCGCCATCCAAAATTAGTGCTTCTTTTTCAGTTTTTGTTACTTTTCGAAATTCAATCATGTTCTTACCCCTTTTTAAAAAGCAATTTTAAATCAATTAAAATCTAAAAAAATAATTGAACAATAACTTTTGATAAATAAAATATATGAAATCACTTCTACTTTATATTTTAACAGAAGGTTATTGTTCACAAGATACTATAATGTTTTTCGAATTGCTTTTTGTTTACTCTTATAAATTTGCCGTTGGTCGGTTAAGATTGGAAAAGTGACATAAAAAATAGAGCCATGACCTAGTGCACTTTCGACTTTAATTGAGCCCTTGTAGCTTTTTACTAATTGTTGAGCAATACTTAAACCGAGTCCATTACCACCTTTATCACGCGATCGTGCTTTGTCGACACGGTAAAATCGACTAAAAACGCACTCTTTATCTTCTTCAGACATACCTTCACCAAAATCTTGAATGGCAATTTCAATTTCGGAAAGACTAGTACTGACAGAAAGATGAATTTCTTTACGGTCTTGACTATATTTAACCGCATTATCAATTAAAATAATAAGTAACTGTTCAAAATGATTACGAAACATTTTAATATACAAATCATCAGGACTCTTCTCACTGTCTAAGTAAAAATTAAATTCCGGATAAAGCATCACAAAATTGCTGTGAATCTGTCTGATGGTCGAATAGACCTCCGTAATTTCGTCTTTATAATCCATTTCTGCGTGATCTGCCCTCATCAAATCAAGCATCTCTTGCACAAGGCCCTTCATCCTTGATATTTCTTGTAAAGAAGCAGAAATGGACTCTTCTAATATTTCTGGATCATCCTTACCCCAGCGATTTAATAATTTTAAATGGCCTTCCACTATTGCGACCGGTGTTCTTAACTCGTGAGAAACATCTTCTACGAATTGTTTTTGATTTCTGACATACAAATCAATTTTATCTAGCATGCGATTAATATGTAAAGTCAAATCACTCCATTCATCCGTCGAACGTGGGCGTCGCATGCGCATTTCAGACAAGTTCTCTTCTTCTACCAAATCTAAAGCATTATTTAAATAATTTAGCGGTCGTAAAAATAGACGCGATAATACAAAGGCAACTACAGCTGCTACCAATAACAGTACGAGTATTGAAATAAAAAAGATATGCCTTTGATTCTTTTCCAGTTCAATTAAGGCTTGTGGTTGCACAATATATTCCAAGACACCTAAATTTTCTCCTGATTGGGTCGAACGGATTGTAGTACGACCAACATAACTGAGGACATCTTTGATTTCAGTTTCCACTAATTGTTTGTTACTCTCTACCGTTGGGACATCCAAATGTCTATTGCTGAAGACTAATTGATTGCGCTCATTAAATAAGCGTATTGTTAAATCATCATTTAAACCGGTGCTAATATACTGGTACAGTTCTTTCGAGATATTTTGTGATTGTTGATTGCTATTAAGTGGTTTATTATCTAAATCAGTAATTGATGGTCTTTGATATAAGTAATCAAAGGCTTGAATATACTCAGTCATGCGGTCAAAATTTTCTTGATAAACGGCTTTGATCGCTGAGCGTTGTTCTTGATGATAATAATAATAATTAAAATTTAAGGTCGTTAAGGCGATAACAAAGAAACCTAAAAATAATAAAACGCCCCATTTCCATTTTAGGGAAATGGGTTGTTCTCTTTTAAACCATTTTCTAATATTCATCTTTACGTTCTCATAACATAACCAGTACCACGAACAGTTTGAATATAACTTTCCTTATTTGGTAAGTCGATCTTATTACGTAAGTAACGGATATAAACATCGACCACATTGGTTTCCACTTCTGATTTATATTCCCAAACTTCATCCAATAAAACTTCACGTGACATAACCATATTCAAGTTTTCCATTAAGAATAATAATAATTCATATTCACGTTTTGTCAGATCAATCACTTCATCACCACGACGCACAATTCGATTAGCTTTTTCGATGACTAAATCACGATAGGTAACTGTTGGATGTTGTGGTGAACGTTGTTCCTCCTCTGATTCAATTCGACGGAATAATGCACGTAAACGCGCCAATAGTTCTTCAATGGCAAATGGTTTGACGATATAATCATCCGCTCCTTGATCTAAACCAGAAACACGGTCCATCACTGAATCACGGGCAGTCATAATGATAATCGGCGTATCTTTAACTGGACGAATACGACGACATACTTCGAGTCCGTTTAATTCTGGTAACATTAAGTCTAATAAAATAACATCCCAATCTTCTTCTAAGGCGGCTTCTAATCCACTACGACCGTCATTACAAATTTTAGTCTCGTAGCCTTCATGTTGCAATTCTAAATCAACAAAGCGTGCGAGATTCTTTTCATCTTCAATAATTAAAACACGTTGTTTTTTATCTTCAGACATACTATGTCCTCCTTATCATTTTTTAATCTCTTCGTCTTTATATTACACAAATTTGTAGCAAAGTTCCACCATTTATTACTGAAAACCTAATATTTTCTAATAATTAAGCGCATTATATTAATAAAGGAGCCCAAATTATCAAATTTGGACTCCCGAGAGTTAAAAATAATTAATCTTCTAATTTTTCTTCGCGCACTTCATTCCAGTGGAAATGGAATGTACCTGGTTTATCAACACGGTTATAAGTATGAGCACCAAAGTAATCACGTTGAGCTTGAATTAAGTTAGCCGGCAACACTTCTGAACGATATGAATCATAATAAGCAATCGCTGCTGAGAAGGTTGGCACTGGAATGCCCGCTGCAATCGCCACTGATACCACATGACGAACTGCTTCATGATTTTTAGAGACAATCTCTAAGAAATAGTCATCTAGCATTAAGTTTGGTAATTCAGGATTTTTCTCGTAAGCGTCGGTAATTTTTTGTAAGAATTTTGCGCGAATAATACAACCTGCACGGAAAATACTCGCGATTTCGCCATAAGGTAAATTCCAGTCGTATGTTTCACTTGCTTCACGCATTTGAGCAAAACCTTGAGCATAGCTCATAATTTTACTAAAGTATAATGCTTGACGAATGGATTCGATTAATTCTTTACGAGCTGTTTCATCTAATTCCAATTTAGCATCGACATTTGGAATAATCGTACTTGCATGCACACGTTGGTCTTTTTGACTTGAAATAAAGCGTGCAAACACTGATTCAGTAATTAATGATAAAGGCTCACCTAAATCTAATGCACTTTGTGAAGTCCATTTACCAGTTCCTTTATTACCCGCACGGTCCATAATGACAGAAACCATTGGTTTATCTGTTTCAGGATCATTTGTTTTTAAAATTTGAGATGAAATTTCCATTAAGAAACTATCTAACTCACCTTCATTCCACTCTGTAAAGATATCTCCTATTTCAGCAACCGATAAGCCTAAGCCACGGTGTAAAATATCAAATGATTCCGCAATTAATTGCATATCACCGTATTCGATACCATTGTGAACCATTTTTACATAATGTCCTGCACCATTTGGTCCAATGTAAGTCACACATGGTTTGCCATCTTCTTCAGCTTTAGCTGAAATTTGTTCTAGGATTGGCGCTACTAATTCATAAGCTTCTTTTTGTCCACCTGGCATAATGGAAGGTCCTTTTAATGCCCCTTCTTCACCACCAGAAACACCAGTACCAATAAAGTTAATGCCTGAGTTAGCTAAATACTCACTACGACGAATCGTATCTTTATAGAAAGTATTACCCCCGTCGATTAAAATGTCCCCTTTATCTAAGTGTGGTAATAATGATTCAATAGTTGCATCTGTCCCTTTACCAGCTTGAACCATTAATAAAATTTTACGAGGCTTTTCTAATGAATCAACAAATTCTTCAACTGAATAAGTTGCTTTCAAGTTTTTTTCAGGATTTTCTTCTATGACTGCGGTTGTTTTCGAACCTGTACGGTTGAATAAGGCTACTGAATACCCTCTGCTTTCAATATTTAATGCGATGTTACGTCCCATAACGGCCATACCTACGACACCAATTTGTTGTTTTGACATGTAATTGCCTCCTAGTTATTATTTCTCATTTATTTTACCAAATTTTCAGTAAATATTAAAGCTTAATGCAAAAAATCCAACTTAAGTTGGTTTATATTTTTAATCGTTTATAATATAATAGTAGTGTCATCAATAAAGGAGATAATGCAATGTTTCAATCAAATAAGAATAATAAAAAATTATCGAAAATGGATCGAATTGTCCGTTTTATTTCAATCGCAATGGTATTAACCATGTTAGTTTCGCTAGTTATATCATTTATATACAGTTTAAATAGTTTCTTTTAAACATAAAGACCTGCTGATCAATTGTCAGAAGGTCTTTATCCTTCTCTTATTTTATTTCTATTCCCTCATAGATGGCTCTAGGACCGCCAACATAACGTGGACGAGAAGTGACCGCTGTCACATGAGCATGTCCTAAAGTTTTAATCGTCGGTCTAATCGGTACTTGAACGGATTTTACATGCATCCCAATAAAAGTATCGCCAATATCAATGCCGGCTTTTGCTTGTACTGCCATCACTTCAATCGGATTTTTAAATAATTTAAAAGCTGATACCGAAGCAGCGCCTCCGGCATGAAGACTTGGTCTGACCCATACCTCTTCATAGCCTTTACTTTCAGCTACCTCTGACTCAATAACCAATGAACGATTTAAATGTTCGCAGCCTTGAACCGCTAAATGAACGTTTAATGGATTTAACTTATTTAAAAGTGTTTGAACGATCAACTCACCAATTTCTAAACTAGAATGTTTACCAATTTGATGCCCCATCACTTCACTTGTTGAACATCCTAAAACAAAGACATCATTTTCTTTTAAATTTGCCTTTTCAATAATATTGTCCATAATTTCATTTAAGTTTTCTTGTAATTGTTCTAAGTTCAATTCTGATCCTGCTTCCTAATGAGAGTATACTTTTAATATCGATAAAAATTTATTTTTTACAAGCATCACAACGACACTACCAAAGCCAACTTGTACAATGTTACTTGGGATTGAAACCCATCCTACGCCGCCACCATATAAGAATTCATTGGCCATAGCATAGCCGCCAACCATAATCAAGCCAGCGATTGCTAAAGCAAACAACATGCTTTTATTGTCGTTTCCATATTTTTCAATAATCAAGCCATAAACCAATCCTTGTAATCCATGAATAACAAGTGAGAACGGTGCCCAAATAGTATATCCTGAAATTAAATCGATTAATAGGCCAGTGAGCCCCCCTACGACTCCCCCACCCAATGAACCAAAGGCTAAACCTGCACAATAAATTCCGGCATCTAATATTGTAACAAATCCATTAGTAGCAGGAACGGGTATAATAATTAATAATGACAAAACTAAAGTTACTGCTGTAATGACTGCTAAATATGTTAATGTACGAACATCAAATTTATTTCTCATTTATATCCCCTATTCTATTCCAAATATTTCCCCCATCACCGGATGGTAAAGATAAACCTTGATTGATTCCTTGATATACAAAGTGTTTAGCATTTTCGATTGCTTGCTCGAGTTTTTCATTATTTGCTAATTGAGCTGCAATCATTGAAGATAATGCACAGCCGGCTCCATGTATATTTAAGGTGTCTAATTTAGGTAATTCAAAAAAGTGCACCTTTTCGCCATCAAATAAAACATCCACAGCTTTTTCACTTGGAAAGCGCGCACCACCGGTAATCAATACTGGAGTTTTCACAATCGAGTAGATATTCTTAGCTTCATCTGCCAGCATCAATTGATTCTCAATGTCACCACTTTCAGCAATAATCTTTGCTTCCGTTAAATTAGGTGTAATGACTGTCGCTGATTTCATTAAGTCAATCATTTCTAATCTAATTTGCTTAATTTCCTTCGATGACTCCTTAAAAGCCATTACAGGATCAATCACAATCGGACAATCTTGAGTTTCAATAAATTCTTTGACTATCGCAATCGTTATGGCATCGTTTAATAAACCGATCTTTATGGCTGATAATTGATACGAATTCGCAATCGTTTGAAGCTGTTGCTTAATTAAACTAGCAGGCAAAGAAACAATTTCAAAAGAACTATCACGACTCTCAACTGCGATACAAGTAATCACATTAACCGCAAAACTCCCTGCTTGTTCAATGGTCTTGATATCTGTAGTAATACCGCCACCACCCCAAGTATCCGAACCAGCTATTGTTAAGACTACTGTATCCATTCTCTCCCCCCTTTGTAAATAATATTTTCATTATAGCACATTTTCTTTTAAGGGAGTGGACCAAAAGTAGAAAATCAAATGATTTTCGCTTCGTCGGCCTACCCCCGCAAAGTTGGGAGTTGACCAAAAGTAGAAAATCAAATGATTTTCGCTTTGTCTGTCCACCCCCGCAAAGTTGGGAGTGGACCAAAAGTAGGAAATCAAATGATTTTCGCTTCGTCGGCCTACCCCCGCAAAGTTGAGTAAGCCTCAAACAAGTCATTCAGACGCAGTTTGAGGCCACTCAACCACTGCGCTTTTAATTTAATAACAACAACTTGATTAAGTTTACCAAATTTATCTTTAACCTCATTAAAGACGCAGATTGAGACCACTCAACCACTGCGCTTTTAATTTAATAACAATAACTTGATTAAGTTTACCAAATTTATCTTTAACCTCATTAAAGACGCAGTTTGAGGCCACTCAACCACTGCGCTATTAATTAATGAACAATATTCTTAACAAAATTTATCAAATTTATGCCCAACCTCCTATTATACTAGTCTATTTTCTCTAAATAAATCAAGACTTTTTCTTTTGTTAATATTTTTTCTTGTTTTGAAAAAATGAATCTTTCTGAAATCATATTTTTAAAATTGATAGGCTACGATCAAAAGAATAAGTAACTTTCACCTATAATCAAAATGATAGTTTAAGCGTGCTATTTTGGTAAATATAATACCATTTTTCTAAACTAATTAAGTTCTCCATTGCCATTCAACTCATTTCTAATGGAATCATACGTTGACTCATATTTAACCACTGAATGGAATGCATTGTGTTCTTAAGATTTTTTCAACAACAGTGTCTCATTCTTGATTACCAACATAATCTCAAGCTGCCTAATAAAAAAAGAATGACTTTTAGTAAAAACAGAACATTTTACTATCAGTCATTCCTAGAAATCAGCTTTACATTATTCAGTTGTTACATTCTCTTTTGCGTCATCCCATTCAATGGAACGAACTTCTCCTGATTCACTTACTCCCATCTTCACTTCTGTACCGTCATTTAAGAATGGTAATGAATCATTCAGCTGAATGGGTGCTTGATAAACTTTGCCATCAATCATGAAATAATAAACGGTATTACCACTTTTAACGACAGCCTGAACATTTTCAACTGCACCGACCACTTCAAGCAACGCCTCTTCAGTCTCTAATTCCTCAATATCAACTGGATTTTCAGCTGCATAACTTAACAATAGTTTTTCGACACTACTTTCGACATATACAGTTTGATAATTTTGCACATCGACTAAAGCATAAGCTTTAATTAATCCGGAGGAATCTTTTAATGAAAGCACATAAACCGGCTTACCACTTAAGTTAATTAACAATGGGAAGGTAGCCGTATAACCTTTTTCTTGTACACTTCCTTCTGCAGAACTCATTGCAGAAAATTCTTCGGCTGCACTGATTGGGTACATTTTGGCTTCTTTTGTTCTTAAATTAACTAAAACAAACCCAATGTTCGATTCATCAGCATTAATCGAGGTAATCCCTGTATATAGATATAAATCATCATTCATTGGTAAATAATTATAGCCTTCAGTTGGTTGTGTCACACCTTCATTTGAAAATAAAGTATTCCAAAACCCATTCACATATTTTCCATGCATTTGCAATTGATGTAAAACTAAATCGGCACCGTAAACACGATCAACCCATTGTGGTATTTCTTCTAATGAATAATGTTTAGACTCGCCAGTTGAAGCATTCACTACCACTAACCCTGTTACTTCTGGTTCAAATAAGAAGAAATTACGACCATAAGTAGATGCAATATAATAAGGTGTCCCTTCATCGTCTACCTCAAAACTAGGTTTACCAAAGATAGTAAAGGGATATTTAAATCTTAAATGACGATTAATATTACGCCAAAATTTATCGGCATAAGAATATTTAATCGGAGCTTCAGGTGTTTCAACCGTTACTTCTCCGGTGACATTATCTACCTTTAAATAATGAGGAATACCCTCAGAAAAGTTATTTAACCATTTAAAAAAACCAGCATATTCTAATGGTGTCACACGATAGGGATAATTATTAATATTAATTTGCACATATTCAGGACTCGCTACAAACTGTGAGACTAAATTTGTTAAGGCACCGAGCTTACGATTACCTAATCTAACCGCGGTATCTCGATCAATTAATGGAATCTGGTTGACATCCGTTTCTGAGAATTCTGTTTCAAAATCAGCCTGTGCTACTGGTAACATATCACGATATGAGGAAGCCATAAAAAATGGTGAAAAGATAGCTGAACTCACTAACCAAATAACCAGAGCCACTGGTAAAATCCCAAATAAAACTTTATATTTAATGGACATACTTTTTAACTGTGTACTGGTATTTTGACTACGATTAAAAACAAAATTAGAACCATCTTTTAATACTTCAATTACGATAATCCCCACAACGATGAGTCCTAGGAAAAACCAAAAATCAAAAGCGGCATAATGTATCGGCGGTAAGGCAATATAGTAATAAAGAAAGGCTAAAACAAACAATAAAATATATAAAGCATTAAAACCCATACGATTGAATAAAGCCAAAAAATTTCGGTGAGATTTTTTCGCATGTTGTTGACTACTATTAGTTACGTCTTTCATCTAAATTCACTCCTTAAAAAATTGTTTAAATTTAACTTTAGGATAATACATTTTATTTTGAACAGATTTCAATTCATTGGTGATATACATCGAAAATTCATCCTTGAAAGCAAATTCATCATAAATTAAACCATATTGGGGGGCATAATAAAAATACTGCGTCGTATCATTCGTGTCTTGTTTTAATGACAACACTAAAACATCATGATAAGTCACTTGATTAACTGTAAAATCATCCAATATGTTAATCACTTCATACTCTTGTTCTTCTTGATAGCCACTAAAAAAAGTATCCCCCACTCCCAACTCTAATGGCATGATTAATGAAGTAGAGTCATCGAAAGTATCTGGATGGTCTCTAAAATCTGTATTATCATAGGTTTCTGGAAAATAACTCAATTCAATAATGCCCTCTGGAGTTAATTGATAGACAAATGCGATAGAAGTACCGGCACCATCACGTCTAAATTGATAAATCCCTTCTTCATTTAAAGGATATTGCAGTACCACTTTAAAACCTGCAAATTCATTACCAGAACCAATATAATCATAATTTTCATAATATAAGAAAGGTGCATAATTAATTGTTTGAACTTTTTCCTCGCTTTTATTTTGATTATCTTTTAAAACTTGATCTTTAATTGGAGGATTATTGTCATTAATCGAAGCAACCTTAATTGGCGGTAACCAAAAGATTATCGAACCAATAAACGTCAATAAACTTAGAAATATAAAAACTTTTCTTTTCATATCATAATCCTCCCCTTTATCCTATTATACCTTAATTTATAGCCGATATAAATAAGAATCATAGTAAAACGACAAAATCAGTCTTTAGACCTAAAAAATGAATCTATAAAAATAATGATTTGGCATTGTGACATCTATAATTATATTTGAAATCTATAATCAGTTTTCATTGGTACTTGAAATTGCTTCACGTTCATAAAATATGACAATAAAAAACGAGCCAAAATGATAACATTCTGACCCGCTTTTAAATAGACTATTTAATTATAATATTACATATGGCGAGATAAAATTTCGTTTAAGCGATTTTTATCATGGAAACCAACTAATTTTTCAACAACTTCGCCATCTTTTTTAACTAATAACGTTGGAATTGACATGATACCAAATTCACGAGCTGTTTCTTGCTCTTCATCAACATTCATTTTGTAAAAATCAACTTGTCCAGCTAATTCTTCAGATAATTCATCGATAACGGGTGATTGCATACGACATGGACCACACCATGGAGCCCAGAAATCAACCAATGTTAACCCTTCTCCAGTTTCTTGGTTAAATTGTGCATCTGTTAAAACTTTCGTCATAATGACACTTCCTTTTTATTATTTTGATTTAATCTTAACATATCTCTCTATACTTCACTATTTTTTTGCTTAGAAAATGGCGAGTCGCCTCGCCATTAAAAATTATTCAGCTGCGCGATAAGTAGTACGTAAATTAATCGTACGTCCAAATGGCATAATTTCAAAGTTTTTAACATCTGGACTTAATAAGTATGAGGTAGAAACTTGATATAATGCTGAAGTGATAGCATCTTCTTCTACAAAGATTTTTTCTGCTTGCATTAAAGCTTCACGACGTGCCACAGGATCATTCGCTAACTCATGACGTGTTTGATCGACTAATTTATCTACTTCTTCGTTAGAATATTTAGCAAAGTTAATCCCACCATCAGTCGTTAATTGTTCAACAAAGTTTAAAGCATCTTGGTAATCAGGCGCCCATGTACCATAATAGAAATCATAGTCTAAACTTCTTTGAATTTCTAAACGGTTTTGTAAAGGAACGGAACGAATAGTAATCGTCAATCCTGGTAAGTTTTCTTGGATTTGAGCTTGTAAGTATTCAGCTGTACGACCTGATAAATCAACATCAGATACTAATAACTCTAATGATAACTCTTCGACACCTAATTCTTCTTTCGCTTGTTCCCAATCTTTTTGAGCTTGTTCAACATTATAAGTTAGGATATCTCCTGCCGCTTCACGGTAGTCAACCCCTTCTTCATCCACATCAAAACCAGTTGGAACAAATCCATTCGCTGGTGTAGAACCATCTTGAATCACTGACTCAGCATATAATTCTTTATCAAATGCTTGAGAAACTGCACGTCTTAAGGCAGCATTATTGGTAGGTTCTTTGGTATCGTTAAACATAATATAACCTAATGTTGCACGAGGAACTGTATTAAAATCTTCTGCCCCTTCATATTGACCAACAAAGGCATCTGATAAAATAGCATAATCAATTTCACCCGCGTCATATAAGTCTGCACCAGTACCTGTTTCTTTAACAACCGATACTAATACATCTGTTAAATGCACATTTTCAGCATCCCAATAATTTTCATTTTTATTTAAAGTCCACTCTAATTCAGTACCTGTCCAACCTGTTAAAGTAAAGGGTCCATTTGTTACGATATTTTCAGCAGAAGTACCGTAAGCATCGCCTTTTTCTTCAACAATTTTTTTAGAAACCGGCATAAAACGACTACCTGTTAATAATTTTGGTAAATAAGGTGCTGGATATTCTAATGTAATTTCTAATGTTTTATCGTCAAGTGCTTTAACACCTAATTCATCTAATTCCATTTCACCATTACGGATGCTGGCCGCATTTTTGAAAATTTCAACAGATGAAGACGTATTTTGTCCATTTGGATCAACTAAACGTTGATAAGTAAACACATAATCTTCTGCTGTAACGGGTTCACCATTACTCCAAACTAATCCATCACGTAAAGTGAAAGTATAGGTTAAACCATCTTCTGAAACTTCAACATTCTCAGCTTGACCCAATTCTACTTCAGTACCAGTAGAAACACGATATAACCCTTCAAAAATTTGGCCAATCATATCTGAGCTTGGCGTATCATTATATAAAGCTGAGTCTAAAGTTGCTAACTCTCCAATTGTCATAATACTTAATGTTTGTTCAACTGAAGGATCAATTTGTGTCTCCTCTGCTAAAGTTACTGGTAAACTACCAGTGGCTAATGTTAAAGCAGCTGCAGCTGAAAGAAAAGATTTTGCAAACTTTTTAAACATTTAAAATCTCCTATCTATAATTAATTTAAGATTACATTCTAATCTTGATGAGACCATCGTAACACGTTTACGTTTGTAACTCAAGTTTTATGCTCAAGTTTTTGAATGTGATTATTCGTCAAAATGTTGTTAAATCAAACATTTTAAAGGGAATAAATATCAGTGATTTTTTTCAAACTTTGGAGCAGACCAAATTGTTGTCGCTTCGTTGGCCTCCCCCCGCACAGTTGGGAGTGGACCAGAAGTAGAAAGTCGAATGATTTTCGCTTTGTCTGTCCACCCCCGCAAAGTTGAGTAGGTCTCAAGCAAGTCATTAAGACGCAGATTGAGACCACTCAACCACTGCGCTTTTAATTTAATAACAATAACTTGATTGAGTTTACCAAATTTATCTTTAACCTCATTAAGACGAGGTTTGAAGCCACTCAACGACTGCGCTTTTAATTACTGAGCAATAAGTTGATTGAATTTACTATGTTGAGGACCAATTTCTTTAAGACGCAGTTTGAGGCCACTCAACCACTGCGCTATTAATTAAAGAACAATAGCTTAATTGATTTTATCAGCTCTATCCCTACCTCGTAAGACGCAGTTTGAGGCCACTCAACCACTGCGCTATTAATTAACGAACAATAGCTTAATTGATTTTATCAGCTCTATCCCTACCTCGAAAGACGCAGTTTGAAGCCACTCAACGACTGCGCTTTTAATTACTGAGCAATAAGTTGATTGAATTTACTATGTTGAGGACCAATTTCTTTAAGACGCAGTTTGAGGCCACTCAACCACTGCGCTATTAATTAAAGAACAATAGCTTAATTGATTTTATCAGCTCTATCCCTACCTCGTAAGACGCAGTTTGAGGCCACTCAACCACTGCGATATTAATTAAAGAACAATAATTTTGACTAAATTTATCAAGTTTATGCCCAGCCTCTTAGGCTAACAATAACACAACTTATTATAATAAAAATTAAAAGAGCCTTGAAAGAACTCTTCATTCTATCAAGACTCATTTATAAAAATTAATCGAAGTATAACTCACTCTTATTATTTAACCAACTATAAACTAAACCGATAAAGATTCCTCCACCGACGTAGTTACCTAAACCAGACCATAAGAAGTTAGATAAAACTGAAAGTACCGTCATACCTTCAACCGGTCCACCATTAGCAAAGAACGACAATGCAAAAGTTGAAAAGTTAGCAATAACGTGCTCAAAACCTAAGAATGCAAAAATAAAAATAATAAAAATCATAGCAATTACTTTTCCGGCATCGTCTTTCATACGAATACTACAAAATACAGCGGTATTAACAATCACATTGGCAAAAATACCTTCAGCAAATTGTTGCAGTGGTGTTTTAGCTAATTTAGCTGTAGTAGCTACAAATAAATAATGATCCGGTTCTAAAGTGCTATAAGCTTGCGTAAATGACATAATAAAGCTAGCAACCACTGCACCAATCGCATTGAATAAAATACACGTTAACAAAATTCTTAACGCTTTAGACACTGGTAAAATTTTACGATGCATTGCAACTGTCATATACATCATATTAGATGTACCTAGTTCAGCATTCATATAAATAATCATAATTAATGACCAACTGAACATGAATGCATAAAAGAATTTACCCATATTTGGTACTAAGGCATCTGCTTTTCCGGCGATAAAACTGGCGATAGCTACCCCCATTGTTAAGAAAAGACATGCTAACATCGAACGTACCATATAACGGGCAATACTCTTATCAAATAATTCCTCTTTTTTGTTAATACTATGGGTTATACTTCCAATTAAACCACGATTTTGTACTTCCATTTCGTCACTCCTATTTATATCATGTCAATATTATAGCAAATGTACACTTACAATAAAAGTGATTTTTGGTAAAGTAAACGTTCCCATCTGCTGTTTTTTAAGGTAAATTGAAAACACTATGAAAATGTAAATTTATTTGTTAATTATTCGTTTTATTACAATAAAAAAGAGTGGACCAGAAGTAGAAAATCGAATGATTTTCGCTTAGTCTCCCACCACAAACAAGTTGGTAATTCGCAAATTAGTCTCTGGAAGCATCTCGAGCTCATTCAACCATGGGCTATAAATTAAACCGATGAAACCAAACAACCATTTTTAAAACTGTGCCCCATACCACTTCACAAAATGCGCTACAATTATGCCTTCCTCAAAACACAAAAATAAGCCTTTCCTCGTTCGCAGACTAAAAGTCTTAAGCAAGGAAAAGCTTGTTAAAATTTATAAGACAGCTTATAAAAAATATGTCGATTGCTAGAGTTGTCAAAAATATCTTACAAAAGTTGAAACTTCTGATACCCCAGACCTAAAAGCTAACTATTGTTTCAAAGGTATTTGTCAAAAACAAAAGCATAGTAATCCTTAATAATCGATGTTAGAAAAATGAATCTAGTAAGGATTCAACGATTGATTTATTTTGGCTTTTCGGTGCTTGGCTCACTTGACCGCCACCTTTTTGTGACATTTGTTCAATTAGACTACCTAAGATACCGCCAAAGGCCCCATCATTAGTTGTTGAGTTACCTGGCTGTTGTGGAATTTTTGGAATATAATCTTCACGACGTTCAGTTTGTTGTGTAACTTGACCTTGTTGTTGTGCTTGTTGTCTTTTTAATTGTTCAATTTGTTCTTCGTAACGTCTAATCTGTTCTTCGTACTGATTCTGTAATGTTTCTTCTTCAGCTTGTGTTTGTCTACGAACTTCTTCAGCTGTTAATTGTTTGTTTTTCTTATTATCTGCCATGTATTTAATTAATAATGGCGCAACTAATACTAACACACGTTTTACAGCTGCCGGGCTTAATCCTAGGGTATCGGCAATTTTTTCAATGATACCTGTTTTATTCCCAAATAAATGGTTTAACATTTTATCGCCATCTTGGACATCGGCTTTTTGTGTATAATCTGCAACTGAATCAAAATGAGTATCATTAGCATGGTCTTTTAAGGCATTGTCAAACGCAATTAACCCTTCTTCAGTTGAAGTATTATTATTAATTGCTTTTAAAATTAAAGGTAAAGCCATCCCGACAATTGAACTTGCTTGAGACGCATCTATTCCGGCACGATCAGAAATTGCTGTCACATCATTGCTATCTACTTTTGATAAAATATCCATTAAACTACCGGCTGTATCAAATAATCCCATAATAAATTCTTCCTCTCAATTTGTATTGTTACTTTAATTTAACATAATATCAATGAAAAGAATAATGAAACGCCTTACAATCGATTATATTTTTTCTTGCATACGATGCATATTGGCATAGCGTCCGCCTAATGCTAATAGCTCCTCATGGGTTCCTCGTTCAACGATTTCCCCATTATCTAAAACTAATATTTGATCCGCATCACGAATAGTTGAAAGTCGATGGGCAATAATAAAGGTCGTTCGGCCTTGTTTTACAATATTCATGGCCTTTTGGATAATGGCTTCTGTTTCGGTATCAATATGCGATGTTGCTTCATCTAAAATAAGTATTTTAGGGTTACTAGCTAAAGTTCTAGCAAAAGCAATGAGTTGTCGCTCACCACTTGAAAATGCATTTCCTTTTTCAATAACCGGTTCTTCAATCCCTTTATCTAAACGATTAATCATATCTTTAGCGCCAACCTTTATTAAAGCATCCATTATCGTTTCTTTGGTAATCGTCGCATCATCCATTGCGACATTAGAAGCGATCGTTCCGGTAAATAAATACGGATCTTGTAATACGATACCCATTGAACGGCGAACTGATTCGCGATTATATTCAGCAATATTTTGTCCATCGATTAAAATTTCACCAAGCTGTGGATCATAAAAACGGAATAATAAATTAATTAAAGAGCTTTTCCCACTACCAGTATGCCCTACTAAGGCAATTGTTTGCCCTTTTTTAGCTTCCAAGTTAATATTTTTTAAAACGTATTTTTCATCCGTATAACCAAAGGAAATATTGTTAAAGACGACATTGCCTTCACTGACTGTAAGTTCCTTTTCAGTGTCCACTTCTTTGGGTGCATCTAATAATTCCATGACACGTTTACCTGTCGTTAATGAACGTTGTAACTCAGGAAACATTCGCACTAACATCCCCATATTATTAAACAAGCGATCGATATAATTAATATAGGTTAACAGTAAACCAGCGGAGACGGTCACATAACCACCTAAAAATTGATACCCAGCCCAAGCTAACACACCAAAGAAGACAATTCGTTTAAATAAGTCTACTAAACTCCACGAGATAGTGGCGTGAACATTAATCATCTTTACATCGGCTTGATACATCTTCTCGATAATGTTGTCAAATCGGTCAATCGCATCCTTTTCTTGATTAAATAATTGAATAATCGCACTACCGGTCATCATTTCATTGACCTGTGTGTTCACTTCACTTTGCATTTCATAATAGGTGGTCAATTGACTTTCTGTTCGTAATTGCCACAGTCGTTGCCACCCTATAAAAACTGGAATTAATAATAATAAAGCTAGGCCCATTTTATAATTAATGAAAAAGATGATGACATAAACACTGATGACACTCATCATTAAGACTAAAATATTGGATAACAAACTACCGTAAAATTGCGCTCTTAAGGTTTCGGTGTCATTGACAATACGAGCAGAAATCTTGCCTGCGGGTTTATCATCAAAATACGCGACCGGTAAATTTTGCATTGTTTCATAGGCTTCATTACGCAAATGAGCCGCTACTTTATTAGCACAATACATCAATATACGAATAGCAATATAGCTTATAATACTCCCAATAATGGACAAACCGATATAAAATGCTAACCACATTAATAACTTGCTTGAATCTAGAGTAGCCCCCTTCGTTAATGGCGTTAATAAATTGTCGATAATATATTGGACAATAAGTGGCGCTGCTTGTAGAGCTCCACTGGAAATAAGTAATAATACTAAACCCAAAATAAAAGGTAAGCGAACTATTTTTAAATAGGATAAAAGTCTCAATACTAATTTCATTCAGTCACACCCCTTTTACTTTGTTGTTTATAATACTGCTTAGCATACCAACCCTTTTGTTGGACTAACTCTTGTGGCGTTCCTTCCTCAACGATTCGGCCCCCTTCTAATACAATTACCCAATCGGCATGATTAACCGCTGATAATCGGTGGGTGATAATAATATTCATTTTGCCTTGTCGTAATGTTTGAATGTTTTCAATAATAATACGTTCCGTTTTAGCATCGACCGCTGATAAGGAGTCATCTAAAATCAATAAATTAGGTTGCTTAATCATCGCTCTAGCAATCGAAATCCGTTGTTTTTGCCCTCCCGACACAGAGACACCTTTTTCACCGACTAACGTATCATAGCCATTGGCCATTCGTTCCAAATCTTGAGTGAAAGCTGCTACAGCTACCGCAATATCTAATTCTTTTTGGCTGGCATCTTTTTTACCTACTTTAATATTATCAGCCACTGAACGTGAGAATAAAACATGCTCTTGCGGCACATAACCTATCTGCTTTTCAATAGAGTGTCGTTGATAATTTTCAATGGGAAGACCATTGATTAATAATTGGCCTTCTCCTACTGGATATTGACGCAATAACTGGCGTACAAAAGTCGTTTTGCCACTACCTGTTTTACCAACGATACCAAGGGTTTGTCCTTTTTCAAGTTTTAAATTGACATGGCTTAATCCCTCATAATCACTATTAGCATATTTAAAGGAATAATCCACTAATTCCAATGAATCTAATTCCTTTAATTCAATCGAACCATCCGCTTCTAAATCATCACCCGTTTCAATGATTTCATTGATTTTTTTGAAAGATAATTCTCCTGTTTTATAAACCAAAATAAGATCCGATAACATCCACATAGGATCTAATAAAATCCAACTATACATTTGTAAAGCTACAATATCCCCAATTTGCATCTGGCCTTGACTCATAACTAGCCCGCCTAAGCCCAAAATGATAACGGTACTCAAAGCAAGAAAGACATTGGCTGCACGTCCATAAAGCGCTTGGTAGACCATAATATTATCGGCACGTTGTCTAAGTTGATCGGTTTTTTCAGCAAAACGCGTAGCGCCTAAACGACTATTACCATAGGCGCGTGTTACCCGAATCCCTTCCACTACTTCTAATACTTCATTACTTAAGGCAGATACAGCTTCACGGTTTGCTTCTACCATATCATCTTGTTTTTTCCCGATATAATAGACAATAATTCCCAAAATCACTAATGGAATCATGCCCAACAGTGAAATCCACCATGAAATCATAAACATTTGCGGAATAATGATGATAACCGTCCCAATACTATATAGAAAACTCATCGTACCATAACCTAATAATTCGGAAAGACTCGCAATATCACTAGTAAAACGAGTCATCATATCCCCACTACGAAATTTATCATAAAAAGGAATACGCATTGAACTCAATTTATGAAATAACTTCCGTTTTAATTCTAATTCATAATGAGCTCTTGCCGAAAATAGCCATTTAACCCAGAAAAATCCTGCAATATAGGTTAATATCGCTGTCACTAAAATTAAAACTAATTGAAAATTTAAATTTGTTTGAGTGAGCGTATTATTGGAAATTTGATTGATAATTGTTTGTGTCACTTTAGTTGGTACCACCGAAAATCCATATTCAACAAATAATAAAATTAGGATGGCAGTGTACAACCATTTTCTTTGAATAATATAATTCCAAATTTCTTTAAGCATCATTGACCTCTTTTCTGATTTTTAATTCTTACTTTTTTGCACAAAAAAACCACCTAGCCCATCTCGAGGTAGGTGGTTAAATCATCACAAAAAAACTGTTATGATACAAACAGTACATGATTATCCCCAGGAGATGGCACGAATTGATTGTTAACATTACTTACTACTAATAATTTCATGATTCCTTCTCCTTTCTTTCGATAATCAATATAGTAGGAATTATAACATAGTTTACAAACGTTTTCTAGTCATATTCTCATAATTTTTCCGAAAATTTAATTTATTTTAAGATGTTACCCTTCTCATCAATAAAATTTAAGGCACTTTCCGCTGCCGATATTTCTGCTTGCTTCTTACTACGCCCCTTACCAATAGCTAAAGGCACATCATTCACTCGCACTTCCACAGTAAATTGGGTATTGTGAGCAGGCCCTTCTTGTTTGATGACTTTATATTGAATTTTAACGGTTCCTTTTTGTTGAACCAACTCTTGCAGATGCGTTTTATAGTCTTTACTTACGGAAGCGAGCATCTGTTGATGTTGATGTAATAAAGTTAAATTGACAAATTTTGTCGCCAATTCGATTCCTTGATCTAAATAAATCGCCCCTAAAATCGCTTCATAGGCATCTGAAATAATCGATTCTCGCTGACGACCACCACTGCCAATCTCTCCTTTACCTAGATAGATCGCTTGGTCAATTTTAAATTGACGCGCTACATAGGCCAGACTGGCTTCTTGAACTAATTGCGCACGCATTGTCGTTAATTGTCCCTCAGGCAACTTAGGATATTGATGATATAAGAAATCACTGACGATAATTTCTAAAACCGCATCCCCTAAAAACTCTAAGCGTTCATTGGATTGTAATTTAAATTTTGGATTTTCATTAACGTATGTTGTATGAAATAGTGCATTTTCAATAAGTGATGGTTGATTGAATTTTACTTCTAATAATTGTTCTAATTCAAAAATCATTAAACCCCTTCTTTCTATATTAATTAACTATTTCATTTGTTATATCCTTACAATTCGATATAATTATCCGGATATAACAAACCAAATAAAAAAGTTGAGGACCAGGCAAGAAGTAGAAAATCAAATAATTTAGCTTCTTCTGACTATCCCCGCGAAAATGAGACTGGACTAGAAATAGAAAAATCAAGTGATTTTAGCTTCGTCTGCCCATCCCCATGCAGTGGAATAGGACTCAAACAAATCATTAAGACGCAGGTTGAGACCAGTCAACCACTGTTCAATAAATTAGACAGTGGAAGCAAATGGTATGTTAAAGTGATTACCCAGCTTCACTACTCTTCCTATTTTACACTATTTAACAATAGAATGGGAGTAACAAGCTGTAGAAAATTTGATGCGTTTCGTTTCATCTACCCACTCGGTCTAAATTAGCTCCTGTGGCTTTGTCCGTTATATTTTTAAATGAATTTTCTTCAACAGGTCACCCCAACAATAGAATAAGCATCAAACCAGTTTTAAATCACTGTTTGATGCTATTCATCCACTAAACTTTTCATTAAGGAGCAAGTTCTTAACTTATTTTACCAAATTTATCCTAATAACTTAGATAAGGTTTCTGTTTGTTCTTTTTGAACCTCAGCAAAAGTTTCTGGTTCTTCTAATAATTGCAAGGCTACTAGAGCAATACCTTGAGCTGCCTTAATTAACCCTGCTTTACCAGCTGGTGAAATGGTGGCATCTGCCATTTCTTTAGAATGTCCTTGTACCCAATCTTCAGCAATCTTTATATAACCTTGTATAGTAGGACATTTATAACTTACGGCTCCAACATCAGTGGAACCAGTAGCAACTTCATCGACGGGTTCAATATCTGTTAATCCTAGTTCTTGGTATTTTTCAGTTAATAATTCCGCTAATTTATAATTAATAACGGTATCTTCATAAGGGCACTCATAGACAGATGTTTCAACCGTGGTACCATTGGCCATCGCAATACTTTCAGCAATTTTTTCCGCTTTTTGCGCCACTTCTTTAGCATAAGCAAAGTTAGGCGCTCTAAAGTAATAATCGAGGGAGGCATACGCTGGTATCACATTAGCGGCTTTACCCCCATCACTTATCACACCGTGAATGTAGGTGTGGGGTGCCATAAATTGTCTTAATAAATTAATTTGCACAAAGGACATGACAGCGGCATCCAAAGCTGAAGCACCTTCTGATGGACGACAAGCATGCGCGTTTTTTCCAAAAAATTCAAACTTCAATGGATAAAGTGCATTAGAACGGCCACCTACCCCATTTTTTGTGCCAGGATGGACCATTAAAGCAACATCTACATTATCAAAGACACCCGCTTCGGCCATAGATACCTTACCACCAAAATTTTCTTCAGCAGGGGTTCCAACCACTAATACTTTACCGCCATACTGATCAATCACCGCTTTTAGTGCTTCTCCAGCAGCCACCCCAATTGCCGCAATTAAATTATGGCCACAGCCATGACCGACTTCAGGCAAGGCATCATACTCACACATAAAGGCAATGGTAAGACCCGGCTTGCCCGAATCATATGTTCCTAAAAAACCAGTAGGCACAACATAACCCGCTTGCGTTTCAAAACCCGCTTTGGTTAAATAATCAACCAATAAAGCCATGGTTTCAAATTCTTCATTACCAATTTCGGGATTATCATATAATGATTGGACGATTGCCATATAATCATCAATCTTCGCTTCAACCGATTGTTTAATTATTTCTTTTGCATTCATTATAGGGCCTCCATTCTTTTTATTCTTCAATGGCTTTGACACTTAAAGCTTTCGCTTCGTCTTCCCATTTAGCCATTTGACCACTGTCAATCGCTTCTTTTATGACTTTATTGACCACTTCTAATAATGCGGTATTGTCCATGTTTTTCGGGAAGCCAATCACATTTTGTGCATAAATGTTTTCTGGGTCCAAATCAAAGCCATCTTTTGGTAAAATCACTAAATTATCAAATGATTTTAATAATGGTTCCGCAGAAGAAGTTGCCACAACCATCCCTTGGATATCACCTGCATTTAAAGCTAACACTTCTGCATCCATTGTGCCGTATTGCTTAACATTCGTTGGCGAAGTAATTTTTATGGCCATTTCATATTGGATAGAGCCACCTTGCGCCCCAATCGTTAAATTAGCCGCTTTTAATTCATCTAATGTTTTAAATTTTTCAGCTGTTTCTTTAGTGACTAAAATCCCTTGGTAACCACCATTATCACCTGTTTCTTGAGAGTAACCATCTGAAAAATCCATTACTGCAGCCCGACCTTCAGTAAATGAGAAACCAGCGATTCCCATATCCACTGCACCTGATTGGATATTGGCAATCACCCCATTAAAATCAGTCGTCACTAATTTCATTTCAACGCCTAATTCATCCGCAATCGCTTGAGCAAGCGCCATATCGCTACCGACAATTTCTTTTTCACCTTTATCATTAATAATATAAAACTCACGTGGTGGAAAATCCGGTGAAGTCCCGACTAAAATTTCCCCTTTTTCTTTAATTTTAGTAAGACTGTCCTCAGCTGCCATCACTTGATTGATTGATAAAGAACTGACAAATATTAACGCCACTAAAAATGATATAATTTTTTTCATGATATTTCCTCTTTTCTATGTATTAGTAATTGATTTGATCTAAAAATTGTTTCGTCCGATCCACTTGTGGATTCTCAAAAATTTCTTGGGGTGTCCCTTGTTCAACAATATTGCCATCAGCTAAAAATAACACCCGGCTAGCCACACGTTTAGCAAAATTCATCTCATGAGTGACAATAACAGTTGTTAAACCTTCTTGTGCTAAAGATTGAATAACTAATAAAACTTCTTTTACCATCTCTGGGTCTAAAGCAGAAGTCGGTTCATCAAACAACATCACTTCTGGTTCCATTGCTAAGGCTCTGGCAATCGCTACCCTTTGTTTTTGACCACCTGATAATTTATTTGGGTAAACATCTTTTTTATCTAATAAGCCGACCTTTGTTAATAATTCCTCTGCTTTTTTTTCTGCTTCTTGTTGCGACATTTTATTTAATTTTACCGGCGCTAAGGTTATATTTTGCTTAACGGTTAAATGGGGAAATAAATTAAAATGTTGGAAGACCATCCCGACTTTTTGTCGTAATTGGTCGACGTTTTTTTCAATTAATTTATCTACATTCACTAATTGTTCTTTAAAATAAACCTCACCCGCTGAAGGGATTTCCATTAAATTAAGGCATCGGATCAATGTTGACTTACCGGAACCAGAAGGCCCAATCAACGCGATCACCTCCCCTTTTTGGATTTCTAGATTAATTCCTTTTAGAACTTCTAAATCACCAAAATTTTTCTGTAAATTAGTAACTTTAAGCATAGACACCTAACCTCTTTTCTAGTAATTTCATCAATTTCGTTAAAACAAATGTTAAGACAAAGTAGATGACCCCAATCAGTACTAAGGGTTCAAAAATCGAATAAGTCGCAGCCTTAACAATATTTTGCGCATACATGACATCGAATACCCCTACTGTCGAGACAATCGAAGATTCTTTTATCATCGTAATAAACTCATTACCTAAACCTGGTAAGACAACCCGCGTTGCTTGAGGAATAATGATGGAGAATAATGTCTCGCGTCGACTTAAACCTAAAGCACGTCCGGCTTCCATTTGACCTTTGTCAATGGACTCCAATCCTCCACGGAAAATTTCACAAATATAAGCGCCCGAGTTAATCGACAAGGCTACCACTGCTGTTAAAAATTCACGGGAACCGTAAACATTTCCTAAAGCTGCAATAGCTGGAATACTAAAACCGATTAATGGAAAACCATATAACCATAAAAATAATTGTAATAACATTGGGGTGCCCCGTACGACTTGCGTATAAACATTGGCAATTCCCTTTAAAATCTTATTCTCAGATTGTTGTAATACGGTTGCTAACAATCCAATAATGGTTCCTAATAATACTGTAGCTAACGACAAAACAATCGTGACCATCGTTCCTTCCCAAAATGTTGGAAGCCAAGGTCCTAACTTTTTAAAATCAACTGCGATACTTAATAAACTATACATCTCATTGCTCCTTTTCTTTTTACAAATTTATAAACAAAAAAACTCGTCTCCACACTTACCCTTGTAAGTATAGAGACGAGTTGTAAATTACATACCCGTGGTACCACTCTAGTTAACGGGAAATAAAACATTATTTCCGATTCACTCGTTTTGATAACGCTCAGACAGCGAAACTAGCTAATTTGTTCACCAGTTTGTCTCATAAGTGCGCTTCAATTATCGCATCATAATAGGCTTTCACTCTGTCCTATCTCGCTGTAATCAACTAATAATTTACTCTCTTAATCATCGACTAATATTAAGTTGAATAAACTATAACACTGAATTTTAATAAATGCAACACTTTTATGAAAAAAAGATTAAATTTTTTCTATTTGTTGCCTTAAGTGATCCATTTTCTTATTATAAGGAACTTTTTAAAGTAAAAATAATCGTCGCTTTTCTCATTCCTTTACCTTGCGAAATACTTTAAGCGTCATCTGTGGCCATTCAGCCTTGATTTTTTCGAATGAATTGATCGCCCAAAAATCATGAAATGTTTGACCATTCTTATTAAAACATAAGATGTCGGTCACCATATAACAGGCGTGTTGCAATGTATGGTGCATATCATAAAAACAAACGACATCACCTGCTCGATAGTCCATATCTTTTACTGGATAATACTGATTCCGTTTTAAAAAATTCAAAAAAGTATTGGCAAACATCCATTCAAAAATAATTTGGTCGTTATTAGTTAGACAATAGATGACTGCGGAATAGCAATTCGGTCCATGAATTTGCGGTATTTGATTATGAAATTGAACAATTCTTTCTGGAATATTATCAGGTATTCGCACATCGCTAAATGAATCGTCTAATCGTTCAATCATTTTATCTTGCCAACTCTTAGGCATACGATGCCAAAAGTTAATCGTCACTAAATTGTCTTTATACATCATCGCATTATGGTTACGTCTTTGTTCGTTTAATAAGTCATATTGTAAATTTTGTGGTAAATCCTCATACCAGCCTGCTTGTTGAACTATCACATAATCAAACGTTATTTTCCATGTTTGATAGCTCGAAATCGCATGAATACTTGAATAAACAGGATGTTGATAATAATCAAGTTTAGGTAAAATCAACTCTTCCTTAAAATCTTGTAGGTGTTGATCATAAAAATCTTGTCTAATAAAAAACAAATCATAATATTGCTCTAGTGTTCTCATATAACTCCTTATAATGTTAAGCCTCTTTTTCAAGACTTAGCTCAATAATTGTTAAAATAATATCCGTTACTTTCTCCATACTTTCAACGGTTACAAACTCATAACAGCCATGAAGATTTTCGGCCCCTGTACAAATATTAGGGGTTGGAATACCTTTATAGGTTATAATACAGCCATCTGTTCCTCCTCTAAATGGTTGTATATCAGGAGTAATCCCGTTCGCTTCATAAGATTTAATCGCCAGCTGCACGGGCAGTGATTCTTTAGAGATTTTATTGGCCATATTATAATATTGATCCTGAATTTCATACTTAACGCGCGGTCGATCAAATCGCTGATTAAACTGTGTTAATTGTTCAGCAATCCAATTTTTTCGGTCTTCAAATTTATCCCAATCATGATCGCGAATAATATAGGTCATTTGTGCCTTATCTAGTTGACCACTAATATTACTTAACATATAAAAACCTTGGTAACCCTTGGTTTTTTCAGGTACTTCATCTTTAGGAAATAATTGATGAATATCAGCAGCAATACTTAAAGCATTGACCATTTGACCATAAGCTTGTCCAGGATGGACGGAAGTCCCTTCAATTTCAATGGCTAAGCGAGCTGCATTAAATGTTTCATACTCTAATTTTCCGATTACGCCACTGTCAGCAGTATAAGCGAATTCAGCTGGAAATTTGTCCGTTTCAAAACGATGAGCGCCCTTACCAATTTCTTCATCGGGACCAAAGGCAAACCATAATTCACCATGTTTAATTTCCGGATGTTCTATTAGATATCTTCCGGCTTCAATGATTGAAACCATCCCCGCTTTATCATCAGCCCCCAGTAAAGTCGTTCCATCAGTCGTGATTAAGGTTTCACCAATATAATTTTTTAAGTTTGGAAATTCTTCCGTTGTCATCCAATGATTGGTCTCTTTATTTAATAGGACATTTTCCCCATCATAGTTATCGTGAACTTGTGGCTTGATATTATCAGCCGGATAATCAGCGGTATCAATATGGGCAATCCAGCCGATAGCAGGTGGTTGAGAATCCCCTTCTATATTGGAAGAAATTTTAGCTACAACATACGCATCACGTGGATCTAATTGTACTGCTTCAAATCCTAATGCTGTTAATTCTTCCACTAACATTTCCGCAAATTCCCATTGACTCGGAGTAGACGGAATTGCATCACTATTAATATCACTACGAGTATTAATTTTTGCATATCGTAAAAAACGTTGTAAGTGATTATTATTCATTTCATAACCTCCACTAGCAAATTATAGCAATATTATAACATAGTTAAAGATAAATAATGAAACAATTAAAAGTTTTGGGTGGGTGAAGGAATAGCTCCTTAATTCATTATATAAATCTGAAATGAATGCCAAATTGAATGCCAATGATAGCAAATACTAGCTAATGTTAGACAAGTAAAAAAACAAAAATGGCTTACTAGCAAGCTTTAGAAGCTGTAGTAAACCATAGAAAATACAAAGTGGAGATGAGGAGATTCGAACTCCTGTCCAAATATCTCGTCACCAATGAGTCTACGTCAATAGTTTATCCATTTAAGATTTAGCTACTGCATAGCCGACAAACAGGCATCCGCTATCGCGAGTCTGATAATCTCTTTTTTAACTTACAGACGGCAAGTTAAAACGTATCCCACTAAATTTGAGACCACGATCTGAGTACATGGGCGATACCAGGGTGATCTTCGCTGCAGGTTTTTAGGCTGCTAAAGCGAAATTATTGTTTTGATTGTTTGCAGTTATATTTAACTGTAGCGTTTTTAGGAAGTCGCTGCCTTCCTGACGCGTCATTAGCTCGAACAATACCTGTCGAAACCATGACATCCCCTTAATATTATGTCTTTATTATAATACATAAAAGCACAAAAGTCAATTATAGTCAAATTGGCTTCTGTGCTACGACTGGGCTGTGAGGGGATCGAACCCGCGACCCACTGATTAAGAGTCAGTTGCTCTACCTACTGAGCTAACAGCCCGTTACAAAAATATATTATATACCTCTAAGTCATCAATTGCAAGTGCTTTTTTAGAAAATAATTGTAGTTAATATAATCTTGAGTTGTAAAGTTAAATGCAACACTTTCTGTTACATGATTCGATGAACTTAAATCTCTTTACTTCTTCCCCTAGGGGAAGAAAAATTTTAAATACTACATTGTTGAAAATACTCTTCTGATGAACGTAGCCCAATCACTTCTCTAATCCTTTTATTGATTGCCTGAGTGGCTTGATCGATATCCATTTCTGAAAAAAGATGGATGGATTTTCCTTTAGGGATGAATTCTCTCAACAGTTTATTGAAGTTTTCGTTTGAGCCCCGTTCCCAGGATGCGTAGGTATGACAAAAATATACGTCTGTATTGAGTTCAGACATTAAGGAGAATTCAGAACCATTATCAAAAGTTATTGAAGCAAATAGGTTAGGGTTATCTGCTAGAATCTCTTCAAAGGCATTTTTAACCGTTTGACTTTTATAGTCGCTGATTTTCTTAGTAATGGCATAGCGTGTTTTTCTCTCCGCCAAGGTAATGATTGCCGGTTCATTTTTCGTTTTCTTCCCTTTAACCAGATCAGCTTCCCAGTGTCCAAATGTTTCTCTTGATAATACGTCCTCTGGACGATCGGTGATACTGGTACCTAGGATTCTTTTATTTTTGCCCTTAGGGTTACTATGTTGGTTTTTTCTTGGTTTCAGACGATACATGACAGGTAAGTCATGTGGTTTGATAGACAAAAGACCTTGACGTATATAAGAATAGACGGTTTTAAACGTTGGTATATTCTCTACAGGATGCTTTTTTCTATAAAGAGCTATGAATGTCTTTATGTTGTAGAGACGCTGTTTCCCTTTAAACCACCCTTTTGTGAAGGCATCTTCCAGCGCAGAGAAGAAAGCGCTCGAGAAAGAAACAATCTTTTTCGGACACTCTTTGCTCGTCGTTTTTCATAAATAGATTGACCGGAATCTGAATAGTACACAGTGACTTTCTTATTATAGCCATTGATCTGTTTGATTTGTTCTACTTTTCCTCGATTGATTTCTCTATGAATTGTGGAACGGTTACGCCCAAGGCGTCTGCCTATCTCTGCTTTATTAACATCTTCATTTAACCATTTTTCTATCAGCTGTCTTTCTTTAAAATCTAAATGAGTAAATGATCGAGTCTGATTTGTGTTATAATTACCTGTGGACATGAAGATTCTCCTTTGCTTATTTTGTGGTGATTTAAGTATAACGAATCTTCATGTCTTTTTGTATTTTCAGAAATTACTGAGTGTTGCAATTAATTTTACAACACACCTAGTTAATATAATCACATTATCCGATATAAAGAAACTGGGCAGAAAAAGTAGAAAATCAATCGATTATCACTTCCTCTGCCCACTACTGCATATTTTGAAACCATTAAACCACTGCGCTCTTAATTAACAAACAATAACATGACTATATTTATCTAGTTGATGCCCACCCTATACTGATCCTCTTGAAGGCCCAATTTGAGTTCCCTCAACCACTGCACTATAAAAAATTTGGAACTAATGGAATTTTCAAAGTATTTGTCCAATCGCAATCCTTTATCACGGTTGGTAGCTTTGTTGTCGCTTAGCGTATGACCAAAATAACAATATAAATAAGATTCCCACTATCGACGTAATCAAGGCCGCTTTAAAATTTAGAATAAAATTACCAAGTACGATTACTAAAATGCCTAAAGTCGCAAATAATGGGGCGATAATTCCAAAAAATTTATTTTTAATCTGTCCTTTTTTATATAATTGGAAGACTAAGTAATAAATCGGTAATAAGCATAAATTATTAAAGACCACGGCACTTTCTGAAATATCTGAATTAGGCAACCATTGATATTTAAAAACAAAGTAGTGAATCACTAACCAAAGAAGATTGATTACCATTACTAACAGTGTCGAATGAGTCGATAGTTGATGTTGTGGATGTAATTTTTTTAATGATTCGGACTTTAACCACCCTTTTTCAGCCATTGCTTGAGGTAAACGAATATTAGCTAAAAACATGCCGTTGGCTACTCCTAAAACTGAAATAACCACAATGATAATTAAGACATTCCCTAAAGCTCTACCAAAGATCATATTAAAGGCAAAATTAACTGAATGGTTGCCCGTCGATAAAATAAAGGTTTCGCCTAAAATATTATTTAAACTGACAAAATAACTGACATATAAAACTAAAATAAAAATAGGTCCCAAAATATAGGCCAATGGTAAATTACGTTTGGCATTTTTTAATTCTGGTGCAATATTCGTGACCACATTCCACCCATCAAAGGTGAATGCTAAAGGAACTAATGCTGCTAACCAACCAAAACCTACATCTCTTGGTTCAACGATTGGTAAATTTGAAGGAATTGCTGGTATCGGCTGTTGCCAAATTAACCCCATTATCATAATAATAATTAACGGAATGACTTTGATAAAGGTTGAAAGGCTTTGAAAAAATCCGGCTAATTGTTTCGAATAATAGTTCATGATTGCAATAATAAATAAGTAAACAATCGTTAATATAATTTCAGCTTCAAAACTGGCGTCGGGCTTCAATAAGCTTAATGTATAGGACGAAGCGACCCAAGTGACCACTGTTGTGATGACGGGGATATAGATAAAGGACTGGAACAAGCCTATGACAGTGGCAAAGGTCTGATTATAGTATATTTCAGCATACCCGGCCAGTCCACCACTAGTAGTGGTTCTCAATGCTAGTTGTGCCAACGTTAAACTTCCAAAAACAATGTTAACAGCACCTAATAAAATAACTAGGACTCCTAAGGTAACATTGCCGCCGGTAAATGACAAAATATCATCTGCTTTAAAATAAATTCCCGATCCCACTACGGTTCCAACAATCATCGCAATAGCCGTTAATAATCCATAAGTTTTATTTTTCTCTTCCAATCCTTCACCTTCTACATCCAATTTAGCTGATAAAAATTCAATTGACCGCTTCTGTAAATCACCCAAATAATTAAATTGTGATTGCCTATATTTTACATTCATTTTCAAATAAATTCCATCGCCCTTTATCAAATAAAAACTCGATTAACAATCGATTTTGAATAACAGGAGTTCTACCCATTAAGGAGTTTTCTTAACCGTTCAGCTCCTAACATAAAACCATTTCAGTGTTATTCTACTTTCTTTTATTAATCGAGTTACCAATCTATTTTTGTTCTAACCAAATTTTTCTCATGGCAAAGTTGATACACATCACTACAACAGCGACCATTATATTAGCATAATTGGCATTAATCCCTAATATTTCAACTGTAAACCATAATAAAGCTAAAGTAATCAACATGCCGATGACACTTAATAATACAAACAATTGAAATTCACGGCCTTTTTCTGTTTCTGAATATTTACTAACAAAAACATATTTCATACTTAAATAATAATTAAAGATGGTGGCAATGACAAAAGCGATAAATTTCGCTAAAATATACCACACTCCAAATGCATTAAATAAAGTATAAAAAATGATCCAATCAATTACTGTTGCAATGACGCCTACGATACCGAATTTAATAATTTGTTCGAATAATTTTCTCATCCATTTACCACAGGCTTTCTTTTATTTTTCTCTAGTAAACTATACACTATCAAGCCAAAAATTGAAACACCTGTTATCATCCAACCAATACTCCAACCGTCTGGTGTAAACATCATTTCAATTTCGTGAGTTCCTTTAGTAATTGGGAATGAAATAAAAGCACCCCAGGTCTCTTTGATTGGCACTTCTTGGCCATCAACGGTCACGGTCCAACCTTGATTATAGGGAATCGAAGTCATCATATAACGACTATCATCGGTAATATTAACCGTCCCTTTCATTAAGGTATTCCCCCACTCGGTCACTTTCATCCCTTGTTGTTTACGATGTGCGATGATTTGTTCACTAATGCTTTGATCAGCTGTAATGACGTACATATCTGTTAAATCAAGTTCCTTCGTCGTTCCTAACGTTAAGACCATTTCTTGTGTTTGGCCTTTTTGTTTATTGGCAATATTCCATAATTGCTGACCATCAAATGAATGTTGATAATCATACCAACGACCATTCAACTTAATTTCAGTCTTACCACCTTTTTGACGTTTTAAGGCTAAAGGCGCGTTAATATAATAGGTCGCATCTGTTTGTGGCGTAAAGGTAAATTTAATTTCACCTTCTTGGCTTTCATCTATCTTTTTATAAATAACTTTACCAGAAGCTGTTTCTTCTTTTTTTACATTGATTAATTCAATGTTTTCAAACAGATATGATTTAAAGACTTGCAATTCCTGTCCACTGATAGCCGATAAAATTTGATTGTTCGTATGGGCAACTTGGTTAGGGTGAATTTCTAAATTCACGGTCTGTTCATTAACACCAAAAGCTATTGGCAATACATTCTGATTTTCATATATTTTAAAGCGTTCATCTTCCCAATATAATTGATAATAATCGAGTAAATCACTACGGGTAGAATTACGATGGAAGAAACGACGATTAGGATATTGTTGGACATCATCATTCGTATAATCTTGGTAATCTACTACATAACGAATGCCGTAGAAAGCGTCCATAAAGGCAGTTCCGTTACCATAGAAGCTCGAAGCATTACTGCCTGAATCTCCTACGGCTGTCATGAAATTCAAGGTGGATCGTTCCATATTTGAACTAAAATGAGTCATACCAGGATAATCAAACATGAAGGGATCATTTTTACTTCGCTCAAACATTTTATTAATACGGTAAAATTCTCCCTCTTTACTTGGACGAATTAAATCGATTACCGGTAAAACGGATAATTGTGCATCTCTAAATTTTGAGGCATCGTCATAATTCATTCGACTTTGAACGATATAAGCATTAAGCCCTAATTCAAAAATTGTGAGTAAACTAATCACTAAATAACTTGATTTTTTAAAACCAAAAGCTAAAACGAAAAGTACAAAAATCCAAATCGTAAGTGATAAAGTTTGTAATTTAACTAAATAACCAAAATGATTTAATAGTGAAACGGCAATAAAGATTAGGACTGAACCACCTATCATTGATATTAATCGTTGTCGTCCAATATGACGGTATTTGTACAATGAGAATATAAACAACACGATTAACACTCGTAAAATTAATGCTAAATAATTTTCCAATAATGGCACTACTTCACTCGTTGCATCAAAATTGAAAAATGAAAATTCATTTGAATAGGTCCATTCAGCGGCTAAATAGATAAAGGCCGATGAAACCATCACTAATGGCCAACTGACACTGCGCCAATTATGAAGGCCACGATACGTTAATAAGACCATGAAGAATGAAATAATCCATGAGAATCGATAAAAGAAGCCAGCCGGTGTTTGCCCCATATGCCAAATTTTATTGAAAAATAAATTGACAATTGAAATGAAAAAGACCGCAAAAACAAATATAGCCGCTATTTTTTGTTTTTTAGAGATGGAGCGATTCGCAAAGAATACACCCGTCCCAAATAATCCTAAACTACCGACAAAGATATTGGGTAAATTAGGTCCTGCTGGCCACGATTGACTGTCAAAAGCACCAATCATTAATTTTGCCAGAGCATCTAGAGGATTGATTTGCATCTTCCACTCGAAAGTTAATTGACTACCATACGCACCTTTAGAAATTAATAAGTCCATAAAAACAGGGTATAATAACCACATCACCATCCCTGCCCCTAAGATAGCATAGATGGCCGCTCTTAAAATACGTAATAAGGAAGTTTTACTGAATAATTGGCGACTCGACATATAAAATATCGTATATAAGATAACGAATAAACAAATCATGTAGCCCATATAATATTGTAAGAATAAAGTTAAGGCAATGATTAACGCAAATTTATATCCTTTGCCACCGTCTAATACTTCTTCTAGGGCTAAAATGACCAATGGTAACATGATCATCCCATCGTAAAAAATGATATTCATTTGATAAGCAACTAAAAAACCTGCTAAAGCATAAACGGTTGACAACAATGGCACTAAGAAACGACGATCATTTAAATGACCATTGTAACGTTTAATGAGTAAATGCGCGAATGATAAGGCAATAAAGCCATAACGTAAACCAATAATGATAGTCGTTGCTAAGCGAAATTCACCCGCTGGAAATAGCGCGTAGATTAAATAAAATGGACTCATTAAATAGTAAGCCCAGTTACTAATCATTGTGCCACCAATTGATTTAGAAAATGAATAAAATAAATTACTTAAATCCCCTGTCCAAAGTGTCCGTTTATACAAACGGAAGAAGTCGATATATTGCTGTCCAAAATCGACTGACATTAGGGTTTCGTCTCCAAATGGGTAAACTCCCATAAAGGCCCATACGACCAACATAATCGCAATTGGTAAAATAAAACTTAGGATATAGAGTCCTTTTTTTGTTTGATATAATTGATTAAATTTTTTTGTTATTTGTTCCACTATCTCAGTTCCTTGTCTTTTCCTTGAATATTAGTTTCTTCTACAATAAAGTGCGGGCGTCTTTTGACCTCATAGTAAATTTTCCCTATATATTCACCTAAAATTCCAATCGAGATTAATTGCACCCCACCAAATAATACAATCGCAAATAAAGTGGTGAAATAGCCACTAATTAAACGACTCGGATCAATTAACCAAATAATAAAATGCCATAATAAATATAATACGCCTAAAGAGACACAAATTAATCCTAAATTGACACAAATTCGTAAGGGTCTATCATTGAATGATAAAAAAGCATCGATCGCATAATTCAATTTATTCTTCAAGCCAAATTTAGTTGAACCGCCCTCACGAACTTGATTTTCATACTCGATAATCTTTTCTTTATACCCTACCCAAGACACTAGGCCTTTGGTAAAACGATTATACTCCGGTAAGCTTAAAATAGAATCGACAACATTACGACTCAGGAGACGAAAATCAGAGACCCCTTCAGAAATATGGACATCCATTAAACTATTGAATACTTTATAAAAGTGTTGTGAAAAGAAGGAATCAATCTTGCCTTCTCCTTCTCGTGATCGACGAGCAGATACGATATCATACCCTTCAAAATAGCCTGTCAGCATTTCTTCCACTACTTGGGGTGGATGTTGGAGATCGCCGTCCATTAAAACGACTGCATCGCCAGTTGCATATTGAAAGCCAGCTAAGATACCAGACTCTTTACCAAAATTGCGACTAAAACTAATATATTTTACACGACTATCAGATTTAGCCAGCTCTTTTAATAGTGGTAATGTTTTATCTTTACTACCGTCATTGATATAAACAAACTCTAACTCAACTTCTTTATTTCGTTTTGCTTTAAATTGTTGACTTATTTCTGTTAACACTTTACTGACCGTTTCATGAGTCAATAAAATCATTTCTTCTTCATTATACATCGGTATAACTACAGATAATTTCATTGTAATTACCCCTTTCGAAAAAAATTACCATGATTAAACTTTACCATATTTTACCCTAGAAAAAAATGAATATAAAATTTAATGGATAAAAACCTTTTAAGTCCCCTGAACTCCTCATCATTATTTGGCTTAAACTACTTTTGGCTAACGTAAGTGTCTAGCTTTTCCAATCCTATTCTTGATTAAGAGGTTGATTGTCTTTTTCTAAAATTAAAATAAAATCACTTGATAAATCACTGCTGACATACCCTTGTTCCATATATTGATTGACAATTTTAGATTCCTTACTGTTATTATTTAATAAGTTATATTCAAACACAATATAATCTAGCTCATGATCAACCTCTCCATTTTTATGGTAAAAAAGATCATATACTTCATGGCGGTCAGCTAGAGCTGTTGTGTAATTAGAGAGGGAAGCGACTTTAGCTGTTGCTGGTATGTTAGCTAAAGTAGTCTTTATGCCCTCATAGTGAACTTGATTTTCTTGATAGGTTTGCCATTTATCCATTTTAGGTAATATTAATCGTATTTGTAAGCCTGAAGAGACAATTAGAGCAAACACTAGCAATCTTTTGGCCGTCAACGATAAAGTCTTTCGTTGATCTTTAAGCATTTCATAAACAGCAATCATCAATAATAAAAACAACAAGGTACTGGAACCATAATGATACTGCTTAAATAAGTCCACTTGGTAAGGCCAGTCACTCAATAAATTAATCACTAATAATGGCAATAATAATACATAATTAATCAAATATTTTTGAAATAATGGTAATAAGCCTAATGAAAATAATAAAGTCGCTAAATAAATTGTTTTTCGATAGGTAAACACACTGGCAATCGTATAGACCGGATTTTTTAATGCATTCATCACAGCAAATTTTAATCCTTCTTGATCACCAATCATAAAATTACCAAAACGTGATGTCATCGCCCCGGTACCAACCGTTTCTAAATAATGAATGACACTGACAAAATAAAGTGAAGGCAATAATAAACAAAAAATCGCAATCATCCATTTCGTTGATTTGGTAAAGTTAAACGATTGTTGGAATAAAAAATAAATCCCTAAACTCAAAATGTAAATCGTAGCATCTTCCTTAATAATTAAAGTTAAAATGGTAAATAAAACAATTAAAACTTTATTCTCAATTAAAACAGCATAAAATAACCATAACAGCAATGGTGCTAAAAAACAATTTTCATGATAGTCATACAAATGTCCTGTCGTCAAACTAGGGAATAATAAATAGGCTAATAATAATAGATAAGCTAAAGTCTGACTGAAAGACAAACGTTTCGCAATTAAATAAACCGGAACAACACCAGACGCCACCAATATTATTTGACTAACTTCTAACGTTTCTGCATACGGAAAGATTGAATAAATTGGTAATAATAAATAATGGATGGGTGAAAAATGGACTGAAAAATGAGATAAAAGACGATCACGTTCAAGCGTCGTGACCGGTCCCACCCCCTTTTTCATATTGGCAAACATTTGCGTAAAGATCCCCATATCAAAAGTCGGTGTCTCAAATATTTTGACTTTTGCAATCATGATGGTTGAAAGTAGGATAATTTGCAACACGAATATCATTCCCGCCACTAGGGGCAGGTGTTTTTTGAATTTTTCTAACCATCGTAGTTTGTTTTTGAAAAATAATAACGCTCCTAATAAAACACTTGATGACAGGATGACCATCAAACTATTTTTATCATTTTTAGTTAATTCAACTAAAAATTTTTCCGCTATCGCAACCTCTGACGGATTAAACATAAAATAAATGGCCATTAGCATTAGCAGGATGATGCCCAATAAATAGATATCGCCATATCTTTTTTGATTGAGGCGTCGATATAAATAAGCAACAAATAGCACTAACATTGAACCTAAAGTAACCATCATACTTTTACTCTTAAAAGCAAAAATATTAAAAAAGAGCATGAATAATATGATAAATAAACGTTCACGCCATGCTTCTAATTTAAATAGTTTTTCAAATAAGAATAGTCCCCCAGTGATCACTGAACAACTAATAATGACCATCAAAAAAGAAAAATCATTATCTAAATTTCCGTATAAACCATATTGTTGTTGTGTAAAGATTGAAATTATAGCATAAATTAAATAGCCATTTAAAAATGGGAAAAAAACATCGGTTTGTTTTATCTTATTCATAAGTTATTTGTTCATCCTTATTATAATAATTTGACTAGCATTTCAATCGTATCTTTATTATGAAAGCTAGTCAAGATTTGAACTAGAAAATTAATATTAATGCAATCTTATTTTTATTTCTTTAATAGTTAGCAACTAATTCATAACGCGCTGTGTCTTTAAATGAAAGTAAAACAAGACCCACTGCTAATTTTTCCACTATTTTAAAGCTAGCTGTTTTTCAAAGGTGATTGCTAGCAACCCTTTCATCATAAAAATGGCATAAAACAAGCGTCTTTCTTACGTGTTTTATGCCATTTATTATGTTACTGATATTTAATTGACCAAATTCGCCAATAATGCTGTTGCGATATTATTAACCTAGCGCATCAAATCACTCATGGTATATAGACCCGCGGTTTGTTGTAATAAGAATTCAGAACAAGCTAAGGCTCCTTGCACAAATAACTCTTTATTGTTTGCCTGATGTTTTATTTCAATGACTTCATGATGATTGGCAAATAAGACAATATGTTCCCCTACAATATCACCACCCCGAATTGCATGGACCGCTATTTCTGAATGTGGGCGCCCTTCTCCAATTCCACTGCGACCATAAATAACTTCTGTTGTCTCTTCAATTGCTTGTTGTGCCGCTTCTAGTAACATTAGTGCAGTTCCACTAGGAGCGTCTTTTTTATAGCGATGATGTTTTTCAATAATTTCAATATCATAGCCTAATGGATATAATGTTTTGGTTAATTGATAAATCGTCTTTTGAACGACAGCCACTCCGATACTCGTATTATTGGTGTCAAAAATAGGTACATATTTGCTAGTCTCTTTTACTAAAGCTAGTTGGTCGTCTGAAAGACCAGTGGTAGCTAGTAAAAGAGGTAATTGTTGTTCCTTCACAAATTGTAACAACTCGTTAGTTAATGCAGGTGAAGAAAAATCAATGACTATATCAGGTTTAATTGATTGTCCTGCTACATATTCTGCTAACTCTTTAAAATTATAAAAAACTGGAAATAATTCATCTTTTTCCGGACTCTTTTGTAATCCGGCATAAATTTCAATATCTTGTGTGTTGTCGGCATATCGGATAATTGCTTGTCCCATTGCGCCACTAGATCCAATGATTATTACTTTCATCTTTACTCTCCCTTTTGATAATGCTTAACTACTGGTAACAAACTTTCGAGTTCTTTTTTAACTTGTTCACTCGGTTCCCATAATGGTAAACGATAGGCATTTTGGTTATAACCCATTAAGTGCATCATGTATTTTACTGGAATAGGATTTACTTCTGCGAATAAACTATTAATCAATGTTGCATAATCATTTTGTAATTGATGCGATATCTCGGTATCTCCTTCAAAATAGCTTTGGCAAATTTGATGCGTTTCTTGTGGTAAAACATTCGCTAAAACCGAAATGACGCCTTTGCCTCCTAGATCTAAAATGTCATAAATCAGGTCGTCATTACCAGAATAAATAGAAAATTGTTCTAAATCAACTTGGTTGGCTAAAGCTTTGGTATAGGCTAAATCGCCCGTTGCATCTTTAATAGCTACAATATTTGGATGTTGTGCTAATTCAACAACTTGTTCAACTGTTAAGGTTGCCCCAGTTCTACCTGGCACATGGTATAAAATTATCGGAATCGAGACAGCATCAGCAATTTTAGTAAAATGCAATAACATGCCCTGATGATTCGCTTTATTATAATAAGGAGTTACTAATAATAAGGCATCGACTCCCACCGCTTGTGCTTTAATACTTAATTCAATGGTATGTCTTGTATCATTAATACCTGTCCCGGCAATAATCGGAATTTTTCCTTCTACTACTTCAACCGCACGTTTAATAAGATTAATTTGTTCTTCGTCTGTCAATGTAGACACTTCACCAGTCGTTCCCGTTATGACTAATGCATCTGTTTGATTTTCTAAATGGAAGGTTAACAATGCATCAAAAGCTGGCCAGTCAATGGCACCTGTTTCATCAAATGGTGTAATCAATGCTACTGCAGATCCTGTAAATATTTCCATTTTAATTCCCTCCTTGATATTGTTGTCAGAAATGTTGCGTTTTTAGCGTGTTAGCTTTTTTAGCGTTTTTAGATTTTTAGAGACTTTAGCGCCTTTTTAGCGTTTTTTGCTTTTTTTCTATTTTATCCCCTTATTTTAAAGGCGAAGGTTTTTCAACTTTTAATTAGATTGTCCCAATGGTTTGGCTATCACTCTATTACGTTTTGAGCATAATTTTTTTATTTCAGTTTTTTTTATCATTCTGCTATTCAAGTAATCTTAATGCTTAATAATGTATTAAATCTGTTAATGGATGTATATTTTAATCCAATTCATTTTTCATCATATCTTCAAACGTTTCCCGTTTAACGGTTAATCGATGATGCGCTCCATCAATATGAATCATGGCTGGGCGTGCGAGTCGATTGTAATTACTAGCCATTGTATAATTATAGGCCCCAGTTCCATTGACTAATAATAAATCACCGGTTATTGCTTGTGGCAGTGTTATGTTTTCAATTAATTTATCGCCGCTTTCGCAAGCTTTACCAGCGACAGTATACTCAATTGTTGCGGGTTCGGTAATTTTATTAGTAATAGCTGCTTCATACTGAGCCTGATACAACGCTGGTCGAATGTTATCACTCATTCCGCCATCAACAAATAGATAATGTTTGCCACTAACAGTGTCTTTCAAATCACCAATTCGATATAAAGTACTACCAGAGGCATTCACTAAAGACCGACCAGGTTCGATACAAATTTTATTTAATTTTAAACCTAGTCTGACACTTTCTTTTTCAATATTTTGCACAAACTCAGGTAAAAATTCTGCCATCTCGAAGGGCTGGTCTTCTTTGGTGTAGTAAACCCCAAAACCTCCGCCAAAATTGATTTCAGTAATCCGATATTTCGTTTTTTCTTGTGATGTTTGAGCAAATTCCATCATGGCCAATGACGCTTTAAAAAAGGACTCACGATCAAAGACTTGACTGCCGATATGACTATGAAATCCAACAAAATTCAAAAACTGACTTTCATGTAATTGGGTAATGAATTCAAATATTTGTTCGTCAAAAATACTTTCACCAAATTTGGAGTCTAAACTAGCTGTTTGTATATATTGATGTGTATGAGCTTCCACACCTGGATTAATTCTCAATAGTACTTTCGGTCGTTTATTCAATTTTTCAGCAATTTGTTCTAAACGACTGGCCTCCATGCGATTATCTATTACAATCGTCCCTACTTCATTTTGTAAGGCATACACTAGCTCTTCATCCGATTTGTTATTGCCATGAAAATACATTTTATCAGGCTTCACTCCGGCCGCTAAACCAACAAAGATTTCACCTGCGCTGACGACGTCCTGTCCTAATGGCGATATTGCGATTATTTTGGCTATCGCTTTCGTCAATAAGGATTTAGAAGCAAATAGCACTTGTGTCTCAAACAAGTCTGAGTGAAAATTTGCTGTATAAGACTCTATTCTTTTGCGAAAACTAGCTTCATCAAAAATATATAAAGGTGTTCCATATTGATTCGCTAACTCCTGATAAGAATGACCAGAGTGAACTAATTCACCATTGACAATGTTTTGGTAAGTTTCAAGTTTCATATTTTTCCTCCATATAAACAAAACGACCACAAACATCTAGGTTCGCGGTCGTCAAATATAAATAGTCTGATTTTCCCTGTCCTAGTTAATGATTGCACTTTCTAATTAACTGGACGGTTAATTAGAACAGTGACAAACTTATTCAGCTTGCCCCCAACAACAATATTGTTGTTTCGGCGAAATCCCCTTTCCCTTTTAGGTACTCTTGTCATCCGCGCCTCGCACAAAAACTTATTCGATTGAGTTTACTATAACAGTCATTAAGGTATAAGTCAAACAATATTAAAGGATAAAGAAAAAAAGACTGTTATCTTGAATAAGATTGTTTTTTAATCAATGTCTAATATTTACTTGACTTATTTTCTATTTATAGTATTTTTAATATTATCGGTATGCTTATAAAGCATGGAGGAGGAATCATCATGACAAAAAAATATAATGTTGCAATATGTGGAGCAACAGGTGTTGTTGGACGCAAAATGATTCAAGTCTTGGAAGAAAGAAATTTCCCAGTGAATCAACTCTTTTTGTTTGCTTCAAAACGTTCTGCAGGAAAAACATTAACTTATAAAGGCGAAACCGTCACCATTCAAGAATTAGCTGAGGACTCTTTAAAGGCTCCTATTGAGATCGCCTTATTTTCAGCTGGAGGCGAAACTTCATTAAAATATGCGCCAATTGCCGCCAAAAATGGTGTCTTCGTCATTGATAATAGTTCAGCATGGCGCATGGATGACACGGTCCCTTTAGTAGTGCCTGAAGTGAATCCTCAAGCATTAAAGGCCGATAGTAAAATTATTGCCAATCCTAATTGTTCAACTATCCAATCGGTAGTGCCTTTAATTGCTTTAAAACCTTATGGCATCAAACGGATTGTTTATACTACCTATCAAGCAGTTTCAGGTGCTGGTAAAGAAGGAATTAGTGATTTAGAAAATCATGAAACCAATAAGTTTCCTTATTCAATCAATGATAATGTCTTACCACATATCGATACTTTCCTAGAAAATGGTTATACTAAAGAAGAAACCAAAATGATCAAAGAAACGCAAAAAATTCTAGAACAACCAGACTTAAAAATAACAGCTACTTGTGTGCGGGTACCCATTCATACTTCCCATGCAGTGTCAATTAATATTGAGTTAGAACAATCATTTTCTTTAGATGATATTCGTCAAGCCTTCAATGATTTAGACGGTGTCATCGTGCAAGATGATCCACAACATAATCTTTATCCCCTACAATCAAAAGCAACGGATCATGATGGGGTGTTTGTTGGTCGTATTCGCCGTGATGAATCAGTTGCGAATGGACTTAATCTTTGGGTCGTTGCTGATAATTTAAGAAAAGGCGCTGCGACTAATACCATTCAAATTGCTGAATCTTTAATTGAACAAAAACTTATTTAAGCATTAAAATAGCTAGTGGGGAGATGCTAATCAAAGCATCTCCCCACTAGCTATTATTTTATATCATTATTTTCTTCTTGAACTATATTTAACGGCCGCTAGTAATGGCGGTGTCACAATTCCAGAGAATAAGAATTCTGGCACCCCATTCGAGATGACAATCCCCCATAAGACTTTCCATAAATGGGCTGATGTATCTGCACCTAAAGCTTGCATACCCCCATTGGCTCTAAATAAACCAATAAATCCTAACACAATAGCTGTATTAAGTAAGGAACCTAAGGCGCCTAATAAGATATGGACGATCTTCGAATTTTGTAGATTTTTGCTTAAATTATAATAAATAGCACCAATAATTAAAGGCATTAAAAATCGTGGTAAGACTGAAATAATTGGTGAATTAAATACCATTGCTGCCATTAATGAATTCGGCATAATTAAGGCTCTTAACCAACTATTAATCCCCCAAAATGTTCCAACTAAAGCACCTTCTTTAATCCCTAACCAAAGCGTTGCGACAATCACGGTTACATGAACAATTGTCACAGATAATAAAGGTGTATTAATATTACCTAAAAAAGGTACCCATGTTTGAATAAAGACTAATGCAAAAAATAATCCTAATTTAACAATATTACCCGTTTTAGAATTTGAATATGTTTTTTCCATTTTACCTCATCCTACTAATTATATTTTTTATAGACATATTTTGGCTCTTGCAACTTTTCATCAAAATCGACTATTAAATCATAGCCTTCAAAATACCATTGATCATTTTCTTCAATAAAGAACTGTACTCCATTATCTGTTACTGTAGAAGCTATCGGATTTAATGGTTGATCGGGCTCAATTCCAATTGTAAAACCATCATTAATTGGACTTTTGCCATAGATTCTCGTTTTAAATCGGATACCAAATCCTTCATTCAATCCTACCTCCTCTTTAAACCATTGGGCAGCTTTTGGATTAACCATAATTTGCATAGATTATAACTCCCTCTAACATTTTTATTTACTGAGTTCTATTATACTCCTTTTAAAGCGCTTTTTGTAGGGTAAAAAGTCAATTTGGAAAAAATAGTATATAAAATATTGTTATATAAGTAGAATATCCGTTTAAGGTTTGATTAAGTTATGTTTAAACGCATAAATGGTTGCTTGGGTCCGATCTTCTACTTCTAATTTTGATAAGATATTGCTAACATGGGTTTTAACTGTTTTTAGGGTAATAAACAATTCATCGGCGATTTCTTGGTTTGAATAGCCTTCACCGATTAACAATAACACTTCAAATTCACGACTGGTGAGTTGATCATGCAGTTTAGGTAGACTATCAGAGTATTGTTTATCTAATATTTTATCTGAAACTTCTTTTTCAATGACTGTATCACCTTGATAAATAGCACGAATCGCATCTGCTATTTCATTCGCAGATGAGGTTTTGAGTAAATATCCGCTGGCACCACTGTCCATTGCTGGAAATACTTTTTCATCATCTAAAAATGATGTCACAATAATAATTTTCGCCTCTGGCCATTCGGCCACAATTTTTTTGGTAGCTTCAATACCATCCATTACTTCCATCACTAAATCCATTAAAATAATATCAGGTTTCAATTCTAGCGCTTTTTGGTATCCTTGTAGACCATTTTCTGCTTCGGCTACTACCTCTATATCGGGTTGAACCATTAAATAAGATGTCACTCCTAAGCGCACCATTTCATGATCATCTACTACTAAAACTCGTATCATACATTCCCCTACTTTCTGTTAATTGGTATTTTAATATCAATGACAGTCCCTTGATTTGGTAGACTGTTAATTTGAATGATGCCCCCAAGACTTGCGATTCTCTCACGCATATTGGTCAAACCATAGCTGCCAACTTTTTGATTGGCTTTAGTATCAAATCCTTTACCATCATCGATGATTTTTAATTGCACATTGTCATCTATTTCATGTAAATAAACCTCGAATTTGGTTGCTCGTGCATGTCTTAAGGTATTGGATATCGCTTCTTGAACAATTCGAAATAAATGATCTTCAATGCCACTTTCTAAGCGAATCTCATCTAATTCCCAGTAAACGACTTGAGGGATTTTAGGTTTTAACTCTTTTAATAATTGAGTAATTCCTTCTTTTAGAGATTTATCGGATAGCTCAATCGGTCTTAAATGTAGTAATAAGGCGCGCATTTCAGTTTGAGCATTATTAATAATTTCCTCAACTTTAGCTAATTGTTTTTGCGTGGGTTGTGGCATTTCTTTGGCACTGGTTTCGTTAATTGCAGATAACATCATCATTGATGCAAATAACTGTTGGCTCACCGAATCATGTAATTCTCGAGCTATCCGTTGGCGTTCCTGTTCGATAATCTCTTCTTTAGTTTCGGTACCAACAAAGGTAGGAGCCGCTGAAAATTCTTGTAAGTCTGTTGATATTTGGACTATTTTATCTCTTAACGTTCGAATATCTTCATCCACTACCTTATAAGGTTCATACCAATTAGGTGTTTTTTTCTCAGTTGAAAATGCTGGGTGTTGATATTTGCCTAATATTAACCAATTAATTTTCGCGTGGATATTTTCATAGGGTTCACTCAAACCAATCGAATACACAAAAGAGCAAAATAATGAGACAATCAGTATAAAACTTAATATGACTCCCCATAAATTAAAGTTCCAAAAAATATTATAGGTTAACACCGACCACTCCATGATTTGCATACCTTCAATTAACACTACCAATAACAAAATCACCGTTGTCATCAAAATCACAAAATGAGAGATAAATAATTTAAACCATAAACGTAATGTCATAAGCGAATGACCTCCACGTCTCCAAAAACAGAAGAAATCATAATTTTAAGTTTTCGATTATTTTTTTGGTAATCTGGACTTTCCCATAAAAAACTATCGTTTAACAATGAAAATTCATCTTGTTCGTAAATAACTCGTCCGTTGATTAAACTGATATTCATTTTCAACGCTATTTCGTGAGGCACAATGACTCGTGTCCGTCCGAATAATTTACGAATAACCACCACATTTTCTCCTTCCGGTAAGATGGTTCGTCCCAAATCAATAATCGAATCGCCTCCAAGCGCCACAATATTAATATCATCCCACTCAAATATTTCTTTTTCTTCATATTGTTTAACAATTGATTTTTTATAGACTAAACTACGTTGTTCAATCTGAGGTCTTACAACTTTAACACCGACATAAGCTTTGTTGTTTTTAAAAGGATAAATGTATGATTCACGAAACCAAATTATTTCATTCCCTTCTTTCGTTTGAAAAATGGCTAATAATAATAAAACGATTAACATAAAGCCTAAAAAAGCATACGAATCGATTAAAACATTACTTAAAATAAATAATCCTAAAAAGAATAATATATTTCGTTTAATACCTACTGGAATAAAAAAAGACCCAACCATTAACGCAATCGCACCTATAAAAAATAGAAAATTGCGAATATTACTAAATAAATCAAAAGCAACTAGCGCTAATGAGATAGCCACAAAAACCCAGATATATTTTTTTAACCATTTACGCATAGTGCACCTCCATTATATTATACAAGTTTATTATCCATTAATTTGGTAAAAGACTCAATAGACTTTAGTCGGAAAATAAAAAAAGTGAAGCATACTATTCGATAAAAACAGTATCCTTCACTTCTTAAATAACTACTATTTTTTTGAAACTTTTACTACTTTTACGTCAAATGAGCCACCAGGTGTTTCCACTGTTACCGTATCATTCACTTTGGTTCCTAATAAAGCAACTGCAATAGGTGATTCATTTGAAATTTTAGCTTCTAATGGATCTGCTTCGGCGCTCCCCACGATCGTATAAGTTTCTTCTTCACCGTCTGGTAATTCAATAAATGTAACGGCGCGTCCTAAAGTCACAACATCATCAGCTACATCTTTATCATCAATAATTTCTGCAAATCGAATCATATTTTCTAAAGTTGAAATACGTCCTTCGACGAATGCTTGTTCATCTTTAGCAGACTCATATTCTGAGTTTTCAGATAAATCCCCAAAACTTCTAGCGATTTTAATACGTTCGATAATTTCTTTTCTTTTTACTACTTTTAACTCTTCCAGTTCAGCTTCTAATTTAGCTTTCCCTTCTTGTGTCATTGGAAATACTTTTTCTTCCAATCTGTCTCCTCCTAATACAACTTAATGTCAAAATTTAGTGTTATCATAACACGTTCCTATATGTTTGTAAATTTAATTTTCTAAAATAGATCTAACCTTTGTGGCTAATAAATCGATGGCCACTTGGTTATAACCACCTTCTGGAATAATGATATCGGCATAACGTTTAGTGGGCTCAACAAATTGATGGAACATGGGTTTAACCACTTCAACATATTGATTAATCACTGAATCAACGGTTCTGCCACGCTCATTAATATCGCGTAAAATTCGACGAGCTAAGCAAATATCACTATCAGTATCAACATAAATTTTAATATCTAATAAATCCCTTACTCTTTTATCATCCAAGATCAAGATGCCTTCAACAATAATTACATCTCGTGGCTCTTGATGAATTGTTTCCGTACTTCTGGTGTGGTTGGCAAAATCATAAACCGGTTTATCGATTGTTTCACCCTTCATTAGTTTTTCTAGATGTTCGATAAACAGATTGTTATCAAATGCTAATGGGTGATCGTAATTGGTCTTTAATCTTTCTTCGAATGGTAAATGTGTTTGATCTTTATAATAAAAATCTTGTTGCAATACAAGTATCGACATTTCAGAAAAAATTTCTAAAATGCGTTTACTAACACTGGACTTTCCACTACCTGACGCACCCGATACACCAATGACAATTGGTCTCTTGGACATTATTGAATTACCCCCAATTAAAATATAAAGGAAGGTTGGCGAGATTTCTCGACCAACCTTCAAGTTAAAATATAACTAAATTTTAACCGTATTTGCTTATAACACTAACATTAAACCATTATTCTGATGATTCGTCAACTACTTCTGGCATAGTTTCTTCATTTTCTGGTGATAATGTAGTAGTTTCTGGTGATTCTGATTCATTTTCATTCTCACTTTGAGCCCGTTCTATCGATTCTTGACGCTTATTGACATATTCTTCAACCAAGGCATCATGCTCTTCAATAGTGGCAGAATAATAAATATCACCGGTATCTAAATCCGCCACAAAGTAATAATAATCATTCCATGTTGGATTGAGCACTGCTTGTATCGCGGACATACTTGGTGAATTAATCGGCCCTGGGGTCAATCCATTATACATATAAAGATTATAAGGTGAATCTACCTGCGTATCCTCAATCGTTACAAATTCTTTATGCTTATCTAAGGCATAGAGTACGGTAATATCACTTTGAATCGGCATCCCTGCTTCCAAACGGTTAAAGAATACCCCGGCAATCATCGCCCGATCATCATCCGTTACGCCTTCACGTTCAACAATCGAAGCTAGTGTTAAAATTTGATGATAGGTCATCCAATGAACGTCTACTTGTTCGCGTACTTCTTGGAAACGTAAATTCGCCGTTTCAACCATTTTAGTAATTAATTCATTAGCACTCATACCGGCTATATAATCATACGTTGCTGGATATAAATATCCTTCTAAGATATAACGTACCCCTTCATGTTCCTTAATTCCTTCCATCAATGAAGGGAATTTGGTAATTAAACTATCGATAAAAGTTTCATCATTAACTGTTTTTAGAAATTCTTCTTCCGTGATGGAAGTATTTTCAGATACTAGTTTTGCGATGTCTTTAACTTGCATACCTTCTATGACCGTAATCTTTTTATCCACATCCACGAAAACTGGTTTACCACCCGCTTTTAACTGTTCGATGATTTGATCAGCATCCATAGTTTGACTAAATTCATAAGTTCCGGCTTGTAAGTCAGATAAGTTTTTTGATCTCATATAAAATCTAAAAATCTCAGCATTTTTAATTAAGTTATTTTCTTTTAATAAATTAGCAATATCTGAACTTGAACTACCGATAGGGACTGTCACTTCAACCTTTTCACTATTATCAAGGTTTACAGGTTTTAAAGATTGAGAATAATACCAATAAAACCCACCCATTGTTAAGAGTAAGGTGATTGTAATCCCTAATATGATGAATTTTACAATTCGGTTTGTCCATTTTTCTTCTTTTAAACTAAGAGTTTCACGTTTTTTAGCTTCTTCTCTCAATTTTTTCCAATCTATATTACCCACTTAGTACCTCCTACAAGGCTTTTTAAAAATTATATCAAATTTTGAAAATGATAGCTATTAATAAACAGTTACAAATTGTTGTTATATATTGATATAAAAACTAAAAGGAGCAGAGAACCCAATTTTAGTAATAAAAATTGGATTAGACTCTACTCCATCATACTTGATTAAAAATAATTTTGACTAACTATTTATAAATTCTATGATTGCACTAAAGTTATTAAAAAATTATTATTCGTCTTCTTCAGCTAAGAATGTATTTAAGACTTCCTCAACCATATCCCATTCAGCATCCGTTTCAATTGGACCTAATGCACCAGAAGTGCCATCTTCTTGCTCAACATATGAAAATGCTTGTAATTCGATATCTTCATCGTCTGATGCGCCTGCAGGATAAACTAAAACATAACTTTTACCGTAGTCATCAGAATCAAAAGTAAATAAAATCTCGTATAAAGATTCATTTCCCTCTTCATCAATAATCGTAATATACTCATTTTCATCGTGTTCATGATGATCGTGTGTATGTGGCATAAATAATTGCTCCTTTATAATTTACTCTTCTTATCTAAATAATTTTGCAAAATAATCACTGCCGCTAGCTTATCAATGACTTGTTTTCGTTTCTTTCTTGAAACATTCCCTTCATCGATTAACATTCTTTCAGCTTGGCTAGTAGTTAAACGTTCATCTTGAAACTCAATCTTTATTTCTGGCATTAAATCTTTCAATCTATCGCCATAGGAACGACTCGCTTCCACTCGTGGTCCTTCAGTATTATTCATATTTTTAGGTAATCCAATCACGACGGTGTCGACATCATATTCTTTAATCAGACTCATTATTCTTGGATAACCAAAATCGCCACTGGTTTCATCGATCCTAATAGTTTCTAAACCTTGAGCAGTCCATCCCAATAAATCACTAACCGCAATTCCTACGGTATGACTGCCAACATCTAGTCCCATAGTTCGTTTATATTTTGCCATTATAATTCTTTATCTTGATGGGTAATGTAATAAGTCAATACTTTCTCTAAAATTTCATCACGTTCATGACGTCGAATTAAATTTCGCGCATCATTATGACGCGGAATATATGCTGGGTCTCCAGATAGTAAGAATCCAACGATTTGATTAATCGGGTCATACCCTTTTTCTTCTAAAGCAGCATATACTTGCTCAAGTGTCTCACGAACAGTCTTTTTATTTAAATCATCTAATTTAAACATAATTGTTTCGTCTAAAGTTTGCATAATTTCACCATCCCTTTCATTGTTAATATTATACACCATTTTTTTAATTTTTGACAATTATTTATTAAATTGTACAAGAATCATCGTAAAAAGAGTGAAAATTTTAGGCTTTTCTTCTCAAAAATAGCAATTTTCTCCCACTCTGAGTGTTATTACAATGCTATCTTATCATAAAATCAAACTCAAATGCTAACTATTTGATTTTATGTTTCAATCAATTTTAAAGTCTGCACAAAAATTGATTAATTCATTCAAGTGATTGTGCATTAATGGTCATTGCAGTGCTTGGATGATAGCAACCTGTATTTTAAAGACAAATTTTAATACAATAAAACTTACGGTCTTCTAGACAAACGTAGCGAAAATCAAGCGATTATCTCATTATGGCCATTGGCTAAAAAAAGAGTAGCAAGCACAATCCACGATTATCCTTCACTACTCTTTTAATCACGATATTAATCCATTAAGTTTCTATTTACAGTCGATTATGGATTATAGGTTATTTCATCGAGCTGGCATTTGACTCTTACAATTCAATCACTTCGGCTAATAGTGTTGGGATTTGTTCCATTAAGTTTGGAATTTGGTCGGGTTGTTTACCTCCCGCTTGAGCCATTTGAGGACGTCCTCCGCCGCCACCGCCAACAATTTTAGCTAATGGTTTAATTAAATTACCTGCTTTAAGACCACCTTGAACCGCTTCGTCAGACACAAAGACCATCATATTCACTTTATCTTCAGCCACTTTGGATACTAAGACTAAGACATCTGAAGCTGCTTTTTGACGCCAAACATCCCCTAATTGTCTTAAAGCATCCATGTCTTGACCATCTAGATTAGCTTTAATTACTTGATATTCACCAATGGTCGACACATCGTTAAAGATGTCATCCGCGCCTTGCTGTAATAATTTGCTATTAAGTGACTCTATTTTACTGTGAGCATCTTTTAATTCATGTTGAAGTTGTTCGATGCGGTTAAGTAATTGATTCGCTTGCGATACTTTTAAAGCCGCTTGAACATCATGTAAGAGCTGTTCTTGTTCTTGATAATAACGGATGGCTGCACCTGCTGTGATCGCTTCGATACGACGAATACCAGCCCCAATACCTGATTCAGATAATAATTTAAATGTCCCAATTTCTTGAGTATTTGATACATGAGTACCACCACATAATTCAATAGAAGAATTACCAATATTGACGACGCGTACAATATTACCATATTTTTCACCAAATAATGCCATAGCACCTAAAGCTTTAGCCTCATCGATTGGCATCTCACTAATGTCCACATCGATAGCCGCTTGAATGTTTTGGTTAACATGTTGCTCAATGCGAACCAATTCCTCTTCCGTCACTTTACCAAAATGAGAGAAGTCAAAACGTAGACGATCTGGTCCAACATAAGAACCAGCTTGATTAGCATGACTGCCTAACACATCTTTAATTGCTTTATGTAATAAATGCGTTGCGGTATGATTCTTATTAGTATTGATACGATGTTGACGATCTACAGCTAAAGTATAAGATTGTTCCTCATTCAAAGGTAGAGCTTTCGTTTGAATTAAATGCATGAACTGACCATTAGGAGCTTTTTTAACATTTAAGACTTCACCTAAGATTTCTTCACCATCAAAAATATAACCTTTATCAGCAATTTGGCCACCCATCTCAGCGTAAAACGGACTACGATTGAAGATAACCCATCCTTGACTTTCTTTTGGTAATTGTTCAATGCGTTTATTATCTTGTACGATGGCTTTAATCGTAGCGTTGCTAGATAATTGTATATAACCAACGAATTCAAATTCAGATTCGATATTACGGAAGACGTCTGTTTGTACACTCATACTTTCCTCATTTGAACGAGCTGCACGGGCACGTTCACGTTGAGCTTCCATTTCTACTGCAAAACCTGAAGTATCAACTGTAAATTGATTATCAGCTGCTAATTCTTCCGTTAATTCTAATGGGAACCCGAAAGTATCATATAATTGGAATGCTTGCGGTCCTGAAATTTCTGTTTCATTGTTTTGTCGAGCTGTTTCAATGATGTCTAATAAGTGCTTTTCACCTTCTTCAATCGTTTCATGGAAACGTTCTTCTTCATTTAAGATTACCTTCTGAACAAATTCCATATTTTGATTTAACTCTTGATAATAATCACCCATTATTTCCACGATAATTGGGACTAATTTTGATAAGAATTTATTCGTGATTCCTAATTTACGCCCATGCATCACGCTACGACGGATTAAACGACGTAAAATATAACCGCGACCTTCGTTGGATGGTAAAGCCCCATCACTAATAGCAAACGTTACTGCACGAATATGATCCGCAATCACTTTAAAGCTTACTTGTTTATCGCCAGCACTTTCATATTCAATGCCATCCGTTAACTTCGCTATCGCATCAATAATTGGTATGAATAAGTCGGTTTCAAAGTTTGTTGGAACATCTTGAATAACCGAAGCCATCCGTTCTAATCCCATACCCGTATCGACGTTTTTATTTGGTAATGGTTGGTAAGTATCATCTGGTAAATGGTTAAACTCAGAGAATACTAAATTCCAAATTTCTAGCCAGCGTTCATTTTCTCCACCTGGATAATTTTCAGGGTCATCAGCCGCTAGATTATTGTATGCTTCACCACGGTCATAAAAAATTTCTGTATCAGGACCACAAGGACCCGCTCCAATATCCCAAAAATTATCTTCAACCGGTACTAGATGATCCGCAATAAAACCTGGTTGTTGCTTCCAAATCTCAGGGGTTTCTTTATCTTCTGGATAATATGTCATGTATAATTTTTCTGGTTCAAAATTTAACCATTTTTCCGAAGTTAAAAATTCCCATGCCATCGCAATGGCTTCTTCTTTAAAATAATCTCCGATTGACCAATTACCTAACATTTCAAATAAAGTATGGTGACGTGCAGTATAACCCACGTTTTCAATATCATTGGTACGGATACATTTTTGTGAGTTGGCAATCCGTGGATTGGAAGGAACTTCGGTTCCATCAAAATATTTTTTTAGTGTCGCCACACCTGAGTTAATCCATAATAATGTTGGGTCATTGACAGGGATTAATGAAACACTCGGACGAATTTCATGTCCTTTTTCAGCAAAGAAATCTAAATACATTTGACGAATTTGATTGCTTGTTAATTTTTTCATGCTGTTCTCTCCTTAAAAATATAAAAAGAACCGTTATATACAAGGGCGTTTTGTCGCGGTACCACCTTGCTTATAACGATTCATCATTATGTCTTTCTTATTCTTTAACGCAGAATTTACGCTAATTTTTCAATTAGTAAAAACATGAGGTAGCACTAATTTGAATGATATCTTTCACCTAACGATATCTCTCTTTAAGCACAAATTAATATGTCCTTTGTCTCCTACATTATAGTTGACTTAAGCCTGCTATGTCAAGCCTTATTCAAACTAACAAAATGAGTCTTTTTATTGGATTGTTTCTATTTTGACTGTTAAAAATAGTTTTATTAAGGTTTCCCAATAGATTCATTTAAGCTGGTTAATATTATGGGAAATATTTATCAATAATCGGAATTAAGCCATCTTCATCATTAGATAAAGTAATTTCATCAGCTAATGACTTCAAATAGTCGGTAGCGTTGCCCATCGCAACCCCTACTCCAGCGACTTCTATCATCGCAGCATCATTATTACCATCACCACAAGCTACAACATTTTCAGTTGTATAGCCTAAGTGCTCTACTAATGTTTCAATCGCGGTTCCTTTATTAACTTCTTTATGCATAAATTCAATAAAAAATGGTAATGAAGTAGTAGCATAAGTATGTTGACCAAATTTACCTTGTAATTCTTGGTCACAACGCGCCACATCTTCTGGTTTACCTACACCGATAAATTTTAATTGTGGTGTGTCAATATTAGCAATGTATTCCGCATCATAACGCATTGGTAACTTTGTTAAATAAGCTTCAACATCCGAATTTTCACGTTCTTTATCAACAACAATCGAATCTTTATCGTAAGCGATGACCGATAAATTGTTTTTCTGTAAAAACTCAATGATGTCTTTTTGTTCTGAAACTTCTAGACGCTTATTATAAAGTTCTTTTTCATCACTCATACGCGTAATAACCGCACCATTAAATGAAATAATATACGATTCGTTCGCATCTAAATGTAAATCTTTGGCCGTTTTTAACATTGAAGCTGTAGGACGACCACTAGCTAATACTAAAATATAGCCTTTCTTTTGTAATAACATTAATTTATCACGAGTCGCTTCAGTTAGTTGATTGGTACTGGTTAATAAAGTGCCGTCGATGTCTAAAATTAAAAATCTGTAATCCATAATACGCTCCTTTAGTTCAATTTGCCACTTTATTATACCCAATTATGCCAAAAAGGTAAACAAAAGCAAAACCTTACCCATTTTGGTAAAGATAAGCCTCCATGATAATGATTTATTTTTCTGGAAACTGCCAGGGCTTTTCGGAGTTTACACCGTTTAAGTATAATGCCATTTACATTGTCTCACTATTGCGTCTATATTAGAAAAAAGCGGGAGTAGGCAAGAAGTAGAAAAATTGAATGGTTTTCACTTCATCTGCCCACCCCCGTGTATTGAATAGGTGTCAAACTAGTTATTAAGGTGCCGTTTTAGATAATCTCAACTACTGCGCTAAAAAATAATCACATGGAACCAAACGGCATTTTTAACATTATTCCAAACTAAACTTTCAAATCATTCAGATTAATCGTTATATAAAGCCTTGACTAACCTGCAAAACTAGCAAATACCTTTTTCAAATGTTAATGTATAATCATGCGTTTTGATACTACCAGGATTTAATTGATTAATCGCATATTTCTCAGTCAATTCTCCCGTACTATTGGTCGTATCTGCTAAACCTGCCCAAGGTTCGATACAGACAAAACCACCTTTTTTAGGATAAGAAGACCAAATGCCCACTAAATTTAGCTGATTAGGATTCATGGTGATTTTGACTTCGTTATTTGGATCATTCAAAACAACTTTAGTATCTTTGGCTAATAAAAAGATTTGGGCATCACGCTTAAATGTTTTATGTAAAATAGGATTGTTATTGACATTAATGTATTTTGCCTTATTTAAATCAGCTGAACCATTCACTAATGGTATATTTAAATAGCTACCAGCCGGTTCGAATGTATAACTGACGTCGACAAACTCAGGTTGACCAGTTTTTGGACGGTGATGGCTAACATTAAATGCCGGATGCCCTCCTACACTATAATATAGCACTTGGTCAGTAGCTGGATTGAGAACTTCATAACTAACCGATACTTTGTCTTCAAATAAAATATATGTAATTTGAAAACTAAATTCAAAAGGATAAACTTTTAACGTTTCTTCATTACTTTTTAAATAGAATGTTGCTGAATTATCTGTAACAGCTTGCGTTTGAAAGGTCATTCTACGAGCAAAACCATGGCGAGGTAATTCGTAAGTCTTGCCTTGATATTGATATTGATTGTTTTTTAATTCACCTACAATTGGAAATAAAACCGGTGCTGTCCCATTCCAATAACGCTTATCGCCTTGCCACATAAATTCATAGTTTGACTCATTATCAATGACCGAACGCAATTCAGCACCTAATTCACTAATTTTTACTGTTAAACGGTCATTCTTTAAAATAATCATCTTCTCACACTCCATTTGTTCTACTATAAAATATAATGGCTTAAGTCGCGATTTTCAACTATTTTTTCTAATTTTTGAGTTACATATTTTTCATTAATTAATATTTCGCCCATTTGCATATCAGCCGATTCGAATAATAATTCCTCTAATACTGTTTCTAAAATAGTATGTAGACGTCTTGCACCAATATTATCGGTATTTTGATTTAATAAGACGGCATATTCAGCCATTTTATTAATTGCTCCTTCATCGAAAGAAATATTTACTCCTTCCGTAGCAATTAAAGCTTCATATTGTTTAATTAGAGCATTTTTAGGTTCACTTAAAATTCTGACAAAGTCTTCTTTAGTTAAATCATGTAAATTAACACGAATTGGGAAGCGACCTTGTAATTCTGGAATTAAATCTGATGGTTTTGATACATGAAAAGCCCCACTTCCAACAAATAAAATATGGTCGGTGTTAATGATGCCATATTTGGTTTGAACTTGACTCCCTTCAACGATTGGCAAAATATCTCTTTGAACTCCTTGTCGGCTGACTTCACCGGAATTTTGATTTTTGGTGGCAATTTTATCCATCTCATCAATAAAAATAATCCCGTTTTCTTCTGCTAATTTTAATGCTTTTTGTTGAATATCATCCAAGTTAACTAAGCGATCTGCTTCTTCCTCCGTTAATAAGGCCACCGCTTCTTTTACTGTAACGGTGCGTTCAATTTTCTTTTTAGGTTTTAAGGCATTTAAACTTTCTTGCATATCCATCATTTGTTCCATGGCAGGATTTAAGCTTGTTAATTGCATTTTCTTTTCTTCAAGTTTGATGGTGACTTCATGATTATCTAATAAACCATCACGGATTTGTTGTCTAATTTGACGACGTGAACTGGCTACTTCATCACTTACAATTTCTTCCGGTTCTTCATCCGTTTGGGGTTGCATTGCTTTAAACATCTCCCCAAACATGCCTAAATTTGGTGTCGTATTATTGGCCTTTTTTTCTACTTTTTGACCTGGTCTTAATGCTTTCGCAATTCTTTCAATCGCTTTGGCTTCGGCTTTGTCGTGAACCGCTTCGTGTTCCTGTGCTTTTACTAGGCGAATACTATTTTCTACTAAATCACGCACCATTGATTCAACATCGCGTCCGACATAGCCTACTTCAGTATATTTAGTCGCTTCCACTTTAATAAATGGCGCTTGAGTAATGGTTGCTAATCGACGAGCAATTTCTGTTTTACCCACACCGGTTGGGCCGATCATTAATAAATTTTTGGGTTTTACTTCATGTTTCATCTCATCATCTAATTTTAAACGACGTACACGATTTCTTAGCGCGACTGCTACAGCTCTTTTTGCTTCATCTTGTCCGATAATATATTTATTTAATTCATTTACTACTTCTTTTGGAGTTAAATCTTTCATATAGCCACCTCTTCTATGCTTCTTCTACAATAATTTGATCATTAGTAAAGATATCAATTTCGCCAGCAATTCTTAATGCTTCATAAGCAATTTCTTTCGCTGATAAATCATTGTCGTGTCTTACTAAGGCTCGCGCTGCAGCTAATGCAAAATTTCCACCTGAACCAATCGTTAACACGCCATCATCCGGTTCGATAACTTCTCCAGTTCCACTGACCAATAGCATGGTTTCTTTATTCATAACAATGAGTAATGCTTCTAACTTTTGTAAACCACGATCTGTTCGCCATTGTTTAGCGACTTCTACTGCTGCTCTAGTCAATTGCCCTTGATGTGCTTCTAGTTTTTCTTCAAACATTTCAGACAGAGTAATCGCATCCGCAACGCCTCCGGCGAACCCAATCACCACCTCATTATGATAGATACGGCGTAATTTACGAGCCGATGATTTCATAATGACTTTTTCACCCATCGTAACTTGGCCGTCGCCAGCCATTGCTAATTGATCATTCTTTTTAACTGCACAAATTGTTGTCATTTATTCATTCTCCTTTGTCTTTCTTCTGGCTCTAGGATGAGCGTTTAAATAGGCTTGTCTCATCTTATCCGTACTTAAATGAGTATATATTTGGGTTGTTCTTAAATTTTCATGGCCTAACATTTCCTGAACACTTCTTAAATCTGCTCCATTATTCAATAAATGTGTAGCAAAAGTATGTCTAATTTTATGAGGATATATCGCCGCATTTAAACCAGCCGCTTGATTAATCTCACATAAAATCTTCCTAATGTGATCGGGCTTTAACGGTTGTCCTTTTTGATTAATAAATAATTGATGAACGCTCGGATCATGATGATGTTCTTGGCGCCAGGTTGCTTGATATTCTTTAATCGCCTTTAACGCCTTATCACCTAAGGGGACTATTCGTTCTTTATTCCCCTTTCCAATGACTCGAACTAACTGTACAGCGACATTAACTTGAGATACTTTTAAATCGCATAACTCACTTACCCGTAATCCAGAACTATAGAGTAATTCAATAATGGCAGCATCTCTTATCCGCGTATCTGTTTCCATTTGATAAGCAGTCTCAATCAATTTATTAATTTCTTCTTCATAAAAAAATTCCGGTAAACGCTGCTCTTTGGCTCTATAATGTATCAAATCAAGCGGATGACTTTCTAATACATCTTCTAACACCAAATAATTAAAAAAAGAACGTGCACTTGATAATTTTCTAGAAATAGTAGCAGGACGATATTGCTGTTCATTTAGAAAAGCTAAATAATAACGCATATCTTGATAAGTGACTTCAGAAACTTCGGTTGATCCGCTACTATCGAGAAATTGATACAGTTCATTTAAGTCTTTTTGATAAGAAATAATTGTATTCTCAGAATAACGTCGCTCATTTAGTAAATAAGCTAAAAAATTTTCAATATAAGTTTGCACGTTACCCCTCCTAGCACTCTTTTTATTATACATCAAATATAGTCAAATTTCCATGATACCAAAGACCGATTAAATTTTTTATCTGGGAATTCGATTGCAAATTTTTAATAATGTCTCACTAAGTTGTAAAATGATAGTACGGACAAGAAGTAGAAAATCGGATGATTGTCTACTTTTGGTCCACTCCCAACTGTGAGGGGGTAGGCCGACGAAGCGAAAATTATTCAATTTTCTACTTCTAGTCTACTCCCTCTTGCCATTCCCACGATTAAAAGACATTAGCGTATCCATTCTTAGATAACGATAGATGGGAGGCAATGTATGGCTATACTTTATACAAATACTTTCTACTATCATACTAAAATTTTGTCCATAATAAAAAGAGAAACTATCATCATCAACGATTTTCGTTAAATAGTTTCTCTTAATTTATTTATCGATTAAATTATTTTCCACTGACAGTAGTACCGATGTTTTCACCTAATACTACACGACGGATATTACCTGGTTCATTTAAATTAAAGACCACCAATGGAATGTCATTATCCATACTTAATGAGCTTGCTGTCGAGTCCATCACTTTTAATCCTTTAGAAATCACTTCTAAATGAGTTAAGTTATCATATTTAGTTGCCGAAGCATCTTCACGTGGATCAGCATTATAAACACCGTCTACATTGTTTTTCGCCATTAAAATAACATCCGCTTCAATTTCAGCTGCACGTAAAGCAGCCGTTGTATCAGTAGTGAAATAAGGATTCCCAGTTCCACCAGCAAAGATAACGACACGTTTTTTCTCTAAATGACGCATTGCACGACGTCGAATATAAGGTTCAGCAATCTGGCGCATTTCAATTGAGGTTTGTACACGTGTTGGTACATCATTATTTTCTAAAACATCTTGTAATGCTAATGCGTTCATCACAGTGGCTAACATCCCCATATAGTCTGCTTGCGCGCGATCCATACCCATTTCCGAACCAATGTTTCCACGCCAAATATTACCGCCACCGACTACGATAGCAATTTCAACACCTAATTCATAAACGTCTTTTATTTCAGCGACCATTTCTTTAATTACTAAGGGATTGATGCCAAACCCTTTCTCTCCAGCGATTGCTTCGCCCGATAATTTTAATACAACACGTTTATATTTTGGCTCTTGTGTCATGTTAATATTCTCCTTCCATCGATACCTAAAAAAAAAGCGGTTTATAAACTGAACTTTATCCCTTTCAATCTTAAGTCCACTCCGCATAAATAGCAAAGGTTGAATCCGTTAACATCGAAATTCCATTCATTGAATCAACCGATAAGTATCTTATTTAAACAATGAGGCTTGGCAAGAAAGTGTACACTTTTTACCAAGCCCCAACTGTTATATTAGTTATTTTTTCATTTGTGCTGCTACTTCGTCAGCAAAGTTTTCTTGGCGTTTTTCCATACCTTCACCCACTAAGAAACGAGTGAATTTAACTACTTTACCGCCTTTTGCTGAAGCGTATTGACCAACAGTTTGATCGCCATCTTTAACAAATGGTTGCTCAGTTAAACTAATTTCAGCTAAGTATTTGTTCATACGACCTTTAATCATTTTTTCAACGATTTCAGCTGGTTTACCTTCGTTTAAAGCAATTTCAGTTTGAATTTTTTCTTCGTGAGCATAATCTTCTTCAGATACATCCTCACGGCTTACATATTTAGGATTCATAGCAGCAATATGCATTGCAATATCTTTTGCTACTACTTCATCTGTTGTACCTTCGATTAATGTTAAGACACCGATACTACCATCAGTATGGACATAAGTACCAAATGCATCGTTATCAGTTTTTGTGTAAATTTCAAAACGACGTAATGAAATTTTTTCACCGATTGTGTTAATTGCATTGATAATTAAGTTTTCAACAGTTTCACCGTTTACGTCTAAAGCTAAAGCAGCTTCTAAGTCTGCTGGTTGTGTTTTAGCAATTGTTTCAGCTAAAGTTTCAACTAATTCTTTGAATTGATCGTTACGTGTTACGAAGTCTGTTTCAGCGTTTACTTCGATTAAAGCAGCTGTATTACCATCTACATAGAATGCTGTAGTTCCTTCTGCAGCAATACGGTCAGCTTTTTTACCTGCTGAAGCTAATCCTTTTTCACGTAAAAAGTCGACAGCTTTATCCATATCTCCATCAACTTCAACTAATGCTTTTTTAGCATCCATCATTCCGACACCGGTCATGTCACGTAATTCTTTAACTAATTTAGCTGTAATTTCTGCCATTTAATATATCCTCCTAATGATATTTATAAATAAACCATCTTAACACAGGTCCCAGCTCACTAAGCCTATGGTTTATGCCTGAATTAAGATGGATAAAAACACTATTTCAAAAAGTGATTATTCAGCACTTTCTTCTTCAACAGATTCTTCTTTGTTATCGAATAAATTATCAAAGAATTCTGTGTCAGTTGTTTCGTCTGTCGCTTCGTTTGCAATTTCACCTTGGTTTGATTCAATAATTGCATCTGCCATAGCGTTAGTAATTAATTTAATTGCACGAATTGCATCATCGTTTGATGGGATAACAACATCGATTTCATCTGGATCACAGTTTGTATCGACCATCGCCACGATTGGAATATTTAATTTATGAGCTTCTTGAACAGCAATACGTTCTTTACGAGGATCCACGATGAAGATTACATCTGGAATTCTTGGCATATCTTTAATACCACCTAAGAATTTTTCAAGACGTTCTTGTTCTTTTAAGATTTCTCCAACTTCTTTTTTAGGTAAAACTTCAAAAGTTCCATCTTCAGCCATTTTTTCGATTTCTTTTAAGCGACGAATACGGCCTTGGATTGTATCCCAGTTAGTTAATAATCCACCTAACCAACGGTGGTTAATATAGTATTGACCTGATTTAACGGCTGCTTCTTCAACCGCTTGTTGTGCTTGTTTTTTAGTACCTACAAATAACACTACATTTCCATCAGCACTAGCTTCGCGCATATAATTATATGCTTCATCTACTAATTTTACTGTTTTTTGTAAGTCAATGATATAAATACCATTACGCTCAGTAAAGATGTAGCGTTTCATTTTAGGGTTCCAACGACGTGTTTGGTGTCCAAAGTGTACACCAGCTTCTAACAATTGTTTCATAGAAATAACTGCCATAATAAAATTCCTCCATTTGGTTTTTGATATCCTCCGAATCTGTCATCTAATGAACCGACTTATCCCTAAGCACCTGGTTCATCATCCAGAATTCGTGTGAATTGGTTTAACACCGTTTCTCATTTTACATGATTCCTATTAAGAATGCAAGTTAAAATTGCGTTTTATCGATAATTACGATAAAATTATACTAGCTGATTCAAAGGGGGTCCATTATGGCAACTTTATTTCATTATATCGATCAAGTGAAAGAAATCGAACTCACACCTAACAATTTAAATGAAGTGGATATTTTAATTATTAATGAGTTAACTTATCTACCTTTTGATTTGTATTTATCACCAAAAAACAATTATCAAAACCCTAAAATGCTCTATGATTTATTTAAAGAATATCAATTAAATTCTAAATTACATCATATTGAAAATGCCATTTTAGTGACTGAAAAACGCTATAAATTATTTGAGAAAGTTGCCGAGGCACCGCGTTACCGAGACATATCGGTTTTTAATTTTGTTAACCATTTCAGTGAGAAAAATAATAAGCAATTTTGTGCTTTAACTTATCGTTTACCCGGCAATCAATTATTAGTTTCCTATCGAGGTACCGATGATACCTTAGTAGGATGGAAAGAAGATTTTAAATTAGCCTATGAAGAAGATATTCCTTCTCAATTAGAAGCGAAAAAATATATCTCTTCTATCATCAAAGAGGTAGCCGAGGATGCATTAATGATCAGTGGTCACTCTAAGGGTGGCAATCTTGCGCTAATAGCGGGTCTATCATTACCTACAGATGTCATCGAAACAAGATTTCTGCATTTATACTTATTTGACAGTCCAGGTCTAACCGCTTCTCAAATTCATCTTCCCGAATACCAAGCGTTAAAGCCTTATATTTATCGCTATATTCCGGAAGATTCGGTTGTAGGTAAGATGATGTTTCATGACATCAAACCTATTATTGTAAAAAGTAATCATATTAGTGTTTTTCAACATGATATTATGCATTGGCGTATCCAAGATACTCAAATTGAAAGAACGACGCAAACGACTGATGCGAGTAATATTATTGACCGGACCTTAAAGCAGTGGTGCAATCAGTACAGTGCGACCGAATTAGCAACATTCTTTGATTTTGGTTTTCAATTACTGGAATTAGCTGGTGCCAAAACATTAAATGATATTTCCAAAGACCTTTTAGACTTCATTAAAAAAGTTAACCTTGTAAAAGCTGATATCGATAACGAGAAAAAAGAACAATTCATGACCATCGGCAATCAATTATTAGCGATATGGAAGGAAAATTATCATCAACATCAAAAAGAAAAAATTCATTCTATTCATACTGATGTTTCTTATTTTTTCGAAAATCTATCAGATAAAACGCGTGACACTTTCAATCTCGATCAAATAAGTGAAAAATTACCGCAATCTTTAAAATTAACTAATTTGGAACAATTGACCGATAAACTACCGTCTAAATTGTCTCTTAATCCAGTCGATGGTATTGGCCATCGGATATCATCAAAATTAAATATTGATGTCTTTGCTGATTGGCTAGAAAATTTCAATCAAAATAAACATTAACATTCTAGCAAAATGATCGTTTATGCTTATACAAATGGGGTTATATTTTGAATAAGTATAAAAATCGATACGAATAATGGATTGATTACTTCATTTACAATGGTAAATATATTTCATTAAATTATCAAAATAACCGGACGGATATTTTATCTAAGTCCAGCACGGCACAATAAGACTTCTGATGTAACTAATTTGAAGAACTAAGGCTCTATACTTTTTGGTTTAGGTGAACAGAGTCATTTCTATTTATCCATACCATTTGACAAAGAGCCAGAACTAATACGATTATTAAACAAACAATTCTTTCTACTCAATTCACATAAAAAGCTGAATGCTTATTCATCACGGTATCTTACAGTTACATCTAAGATACTTTGATAAAGCATTCAGCTTATTTTATTGATTACTCAACCATGACTTGCCCCGTCGCGTCTAATTGATAATGATTGAGTTTTTTGATTTGATTAAAAGGAAAATATACAATCGACGTTTCACCTTGAATAGACTCAATCGGGACTAAACCAAATTGGCGACTGTCACCAGAAGCCGGTCGATTATCCCCCAATACAAAATAATATCCTTCAGGAATTACTTCCTCTCCTATGGTATCCCATAAGCTAAAATCTTGCGTAAAAATTCCTTCCGTTTGCGATTTTAAAGGCTCTAAGTATGGTTCCGCAATGGGCTGATTATTTATATACAAAACATCATCTTTCACATAAAGACTGTCTCCAGGTAAGCCGATTAAGCGCTTGACATACGATTGTCCTGAACCCATTGGATCGGGAAACACTACAATATCAAAACGATCAATTTTAGTTTGCTTTAATAAAAGCATTTGACTTCCATCTGTTAAGGTTAAATCCATTGAATGACCTTCAACTTGAAAAGGCTGAACGAGATAACTTTTAATAATCAAAAACAAGACTACTGCGATGGTAATGGAAAATAAGAGGTTAATGAACTCATTAAAAAGTGAACGCACTACTCGCATTATTCCGTTACCTGTAACAGTGTTTCCAATGCTTTATCATATTGAACATCATGATTATTTAAATATTCTCTCGCTTCATTATTCAGTAAATTAGCCGTATCACCAGTAATAATGCCGTCGGCTTCCAAATTATTTTTCTCTTGGAATGCTTTAACCGCTTGGGTCACTGATTCATCAAAGAGATAATCGGAATTAATTTCATAACCTAAGGATTTTAAGATTAAAATAGCTGTTTTGGTATAATCGGAGGCATCGCCTTCTTTGACTTCTTCTTTACTATTTAATGAAATAGAATTAGCTAATGGCTCGTTTTCCACTTCAACTGTAGGGGTAATACCTGTCTTGTGAATCCACATACCAGATGGCGTTAACCATTTAGCAACCGTTAATTTTAATTCACCAAAATCAGACTGATTGGTTATATTTTGAGCGGTTCCTTTGCCGAAGGTTGTCATACCTACTAAAGGATTATCGGTATTTTCAGAAATGGCAGCCGATAAAATCTCACTTGCAGATGCACTTCCTTCATTAATTAACACCACATACGGTTCGTCAATTTGAAATTTGCCATAAGCTTTATCATTAGCAGCATAAGCAATCGGCTCTTTGTCCTGTTCTTGCATTTGAACAATGATATCACCGTCTTTAAGAAACATATTGGAAATAATAATCGCCTGATCTAATAATCCTCCAGGATTATTACGTAAGTCAAAAATAAAGCGTTTCGCACCATCTTTGCGCAATTGACTCACGGCTTCTTCGATTTCATCAGCAGTGGTGCTAGCAAATTGAGTAATTTGAACATAACCAATTGTCGGTTCATTCTCATCAAGTTTACTTTCTACTGAAATTAAAGGGATTTCTGCACGCTCTACTTCTACTTCAAAAGTACTGGATCCTCTTTGAATTTTAAGATTAACTTTGGTCCCAATTTCACCTCGAATATGTTTAACCACTTCATTCGAATTCATATCGGTTAACGACACACCATCGGCTTCCAAAATAATATCATTGGCTCTTAATCCTGCTTTATCTGCTGGGGTATCCGCAATTGGACTAATAATGGTGACTAAGCCATTTTGAGTCATAATTTGAACTCCAATTCCTGTAAAGGAACCTTCAATTGTTTCATCGAATTGTGCCGATTCATCACTATCCAAGTACTCTGAATAAGGATCTCCTAATGAACGGACCATCCCATCCAATGCTCCTTGTAAGAGCGCTTCTTTATTCACATCTTCAATATAATTATCTAAAATACTATTGTAGACATCTTCAATAAGCTTAAAATCCTCATCTTCTAATGGCGACTCGTCTACTTCAACGGTTGTTTCCACTACCGTGGTTTCCTCTTCTGTCTTCGTTTCAGCAATTACGATCGTAGTTGGGATCATGTTAGCTAATAATAATAAGGTAACCATTGAATGTAGTGTAAGTTTTTTTAACAATGACATCATTATGCCTCCAATTTTACGGCTGTTTCTAAAGCTATCTCCATCATTTGAGTAAAAGTTGTTTGTCTTTCTTCAGCGGTTGTTTCTTCGCCAGTTAAAATATGATCGGAAATCGTACACATCGTTAAGGCTTTTTTATTGTGTTTAGCGGCTACTGCATAGATACCGGCTGCTTCCATTTCAACGGCCAACACGCCATAACGGGCTAATTTTTTCTTATCCATTTCTTCATTATAAAAACGATCACTCGATAAAATATTTCCAACATGAATGCCTTGTACAGCTGATTTTTCAGCAATATGATAGGCAATGTCCAAAACTTCAAAAGAAGCAATCGCTGAGTAATGAACTTGACCTTCGAAAATATTGCTTAAAGCACTAGAATCAGTGGTTGCCCCCATTCCAAAAACAATATCACGCACTTTAACTTCCTCTTTCATTCCACCAGCTGTTCCGATACGAATGATCGTTTCAACACCATATTCTTGATATAATTCTTCAGCATAAATCATTGCTGAAGGAATTCCCATACCTGAACCTTGTACCGAAACCTTTACCCCTTTATAAGTTCCGGTATAACCGAACATATTACGGACGGTATTATATTGAACCACATCTTCTAAAAATGTTTCCGCAATAAATTTGGCTCTTAACGGATCTCCTGGGAATAAAACAGTTTTGGCAATAGCCCCTTTTTCTGCAGCAATATGTGTACTCATTTTTTTCCACTCCTAGTTTAATTAATAATTTTAATATTGATATTGATTCCAAGCATCATCAAATATGCTCAATAATTTTGAATAATGACTATTTTCTTCCATATATTTCGAAATAACTTCAAAATCAGTTTCATGTTTTGGAAAAGAAATATCCTGATGTATCGCATTTGCTAAACGACTCATTGGATCTTTCGCATCAAAATCAGTATATTTTCGTATAAATTGATAAAAAGTTTGTTCCAAAGGACACCTCACCATCTTATTTAATATCATATAATTCATATTATAACATGATTTAAAATAAACAAGCGAATATTTTTATTTTTATCGAAATAAAGCACTTAAGATAGCAATAGGCCATCTTAAGTGCTTGAGCATAAGTCTACTCTAAAAAGTCTTTCAATTGATTAGAACGACTTGGGTGACGTAATTTTCTTAAAGCTTTGGCTTCAATTTGACGAATACGTTCACGAGTAACGCCGAATACTTTACCCACTTGCTCTAAAGTGCGAATATTCCCATCATCTAAACCAAAACGTAAACGTAATACATTCTCTTCACGGTCGGTTAATGTATCTAAAACATCTTCTAATTGCTCACGCAATAAGGCAGAAGAAGTAAAAGTTTCTGGGCTCATTGCTGCTTCGTCTTCAATAAAGTCTCCTAAATGGGAGTCATCTTCTTCACCAATTGGCGTCTCTAAAGAAACAGGTTCTTGAGCAATCTTCAAGATTTCACGAACTTTTTCTGTCGAAAGGTCCATTTCCGCCCCGATTTCTTCTGGTGTCGGTTCACGTCCTAAATCTTGTAATAATTGACGCTGAACACGTACTAATTTATTAATCGTTTCCACCATGTGCACTGGGATACGGATTGTTCTGGCTTGATCAGCAATTGCACGGGTAATTGCTTGACGAATCCACCATGTTGCGTATGTTGAGAATTTAAAACCTTTTGTATGGTCAAATTTCTCCACCGCTTTCATCAGTCCCATGTTACCTTCTTGAATAAGGTCTAAGAATTGCATACCACGGCCGACATAACGTTTGGCAATTGAAACTACCAAACGTAAGTTCGCTTCTGCTAATTCTTGTTTTGCCAGTTCATCACCTTGATTAATACGAATCGCCAATTCAACTTCTTCTTCACCGCTTAATAATGGTACGCGCCCAATTTCTTTTAAGTACATACGAACGGGGTCACTTACTTTTAATTTAGTTGCAGCGGCTTTTTCAGCTGCGGTTGGTTCAGGTTCATCAACTTTAACATCTTCTTCGTTGATCATTTGTTGTTTAGTCGGTCCACCATCTTCACCTACAACCGCGATTCCATTATCTTCTACTTTTTGAATTAATTTATTCATATCATCAGCATCCAAACCATACTTACTTGCGATTTGGTCTGATAAATCATCGTATTTAATTTGGCCAATTAATTTACGTTCAGCGATTAATCGCTTTACAGCTTCTTCATAGGAGACGCTAACTTCATTAGTTGTTTCTTTAAGATTATCTTTCTCTTCAGCCATACGCCCAACTCCTTAAATCTTTATTTGTCTCGTTAAACGAAGTATTTCTACCATTGCTTCAGATACTTCTGTTTTTCTACCTTCTTTTTGGAAAGTCTTTAATCGCTCTTTCCACTCGAGAATTTCTTGCTCTATAAAGGATTGTTTAATGACTTTAAAACAATCACTCATGACCACATCATCATAAGATAATTGTCTAGCGTCCCATATAATATCCCTATAAAGTTGTTGTAACTCATCTTCTAATTCCTGTTCCAATCCTGTCATCGGAAATGACAGCCCTTTATCATAGTAATAATATTCTAACTTAAAAAATAATTCTTGGAAATAAGGATGATAAAAAATAGGTTGCTTATAATGTTGTTCCAAATAAAACCAAGCATCTTGATGATAAATCAAATTCTGGATAATCAATTTTTCTGCTTCATAAGCCCTTTTTGATTGAATTGTTAATTCTTTTCTTTCTACGATTTGACTAAAAGCGCGATCTGTACTATCAAAATTTATTTCATTATCATTAGTTGATGAATAATAAGAATTACCTTGATTTGAATGCTGTTTGGAACGAGCAATCTGTTCTTTAACTATGGCTTCATCAATGCCATATTCTTTCACAATATCTTGAATTCTTAATTGTTGTTCAATAGGTGATTCAATCATGGCAATTAACCCAATCACCTTTTCAATATATTGAGCTAATCCTTGTTCGTCTTGTAAATTGAATTGTGTTTTTAAAAACTCTCGTTGAAAACTGAAACGGTTGTTAGCATTTTGAATTAATTGCTTTAAAGCTTCCCCACCATTCGCTTGGAGCCATTCATCTGGGTCCATTCGGTTAGGGATGCGCACACTCTTGAAATGTTTATTCTTAAAAGGAAGACTCAATTCAAAGGCGCGATTGGTCGCATTTTGACCGGCATCATCACCATCAAACACAAAAACAATTTCTTGTGCCATTTTCGTCAGTTGTTCGAGATGATGTGTAGTTAAACTAGTTCCCATGGTTGCAACACTATTCATGATGCCATTTTGATCCATTCGAATAACGTCCATAAATCCTTCACAAACAATAGCTTGTTTTAAACGTCTAATTTCAGGTCTTGCCAAATCTAAATTAAAAATTAACTGATTTTTTTGAAATATATCCGTTTCAGGTGAGTTGATATATTTAGACTCTGATTGAGTTTCTCCAAAAATACGACCAGAAAAACCTACTACCTTTCCTTGTTGATTACGTAGAGGAAAAACTACCCGTCCCCTAAAACGATCGACTAGGACTTGATCATCTTTTTGATAAAAAATACCGCTATTGACTAATTGTTGATTGCTATAACCTTCTTTTAGTAAATATTGATACAGCACTTCTGAGTTTTCAGGGGCCAATCCGATTAAATAACGTTCAATCATTTTTTTGTCAATCTGACGATCCGTTAAATATTTTAACCCATCACGTCCATTATTAGTTTGATTTAAATAATAAGCATAAAACGTAGCTGCTTTTTCATGTATTTCGAATAAATCTGCAAAACGTTCATTTTGTACAGACCCTTGATTAATATACCGGGGATCTAATGGTACACCAGAAAATTCAGCTGCTTTTTGGACTGCTTCAGGAAAACTGATGCCTTCTATTTCTTGCAAAAATGTAAAAACATTACCACCACGTCCACAACTAAAACATTTAAATATTTGTTTATCACTATGAATCGAAAAAGAAGGATTGCGGTCTTCATGAAATGGACAGGAACAAGAATAACTATTGCCTCGCTTTGTTAATTGAACATATTGTCCAATTACATCTACAATATCTGTTTTTTCTCTAATCTCATTAATGGTCTCTGCAGGAATAAAGCTCAATCGCTTCACCTCTTTTATTCTATCACTGATTCAATAATATCCCAAATGTCTTGGCACCCTTCTCCTGTTTCCGATGAAACAGGAAATAATGCATCAATTGTGGGTAAATCCAGTGCTTTTTTATACATTGATAAATGTTTATTCCACTGACTCTTTTTAACTTTATCTAATTTAGTTAACACAATCGCATAAGGGATGTCGGATTCTTCAGCAAAGTCTTTCATCGCAAGATCCAATTGTGTAGGCTCGTGACGAAAATCCATTAATAACAATAATACCCGAATATTTTCTCGATTTAATAAATACTCTTCTATCATTTTAGCCCATCGTTGACGGTCTGTTTTAGAGACTTTCGCATAACCATAACCAGGTACATCGACGAATCTGAATAAGTCATCAATATTATAAAAATTCAATGTTTGAGTTTTCCCTGGTTGACTTGATGTGCGCGCTAATCCTTTACGATTAATCATCTTATTAATAAAGGATGATTTCCCAACATTAGAACGTCCCGCTAAGGCAATTTCAGGTTGATTATCATCAGGATATTGATTAGGACTAACAGCACTGATCACTAATTCAGCTTTCGTTACATGCACTTGATTCACCTCTTAATTTAATTTTTTATTACGTTTGCCATAATAATCCGGTTTTTTAATTCCATCAATACTCTCTTTAGTAATAACCACTTTTTTGAGTTCCTCATGCGTTGGCGCTTCAAACATGACATCTAACATCACATGTTCAATGATTGATCTTAAACCACGCGCGCCAGTTTCTCTTTCAATCGCCTTTTTCGCTATTGCTCTTAAAGCATCTTCTTCAAATTCAAGTTTGACATCATCAATGGCTAGCAATTTTTGGTATTGTTTTACAATAGCATTTTTAGGCTCTGTTAAAATGGCCACTAAATCATCTTCAGTTAATTTTTCCAAAGCAGCTACGATTGGCAATCGACCAATAAATTCAGGAATCAAACCAAATTTCAATAAGTCTTCTGGCGTAATTTGTTGCATTAAACTCTTTGTTTCGTCAACTTTTCCGCTATTGTTACCAAAACCAATTACTTTGCTTCCTAAACGTTCTTTGACAATGGTTTCGACACCGTCAAAAGCTCCCCCAACAATAAATAAGATTTGACTTGTATCTAATTTTAAGAAATCTTGGTTAGGATGTTTACGACCACCTTTTGGTGGAATATTTGCTTCTGTCCCTTCTAAAATCTTTAAGAGTGCTTGTTGAACACCCTCACCACTGACATCGCGTGTGATGGAAACATTTTCTGATTTTCTAGCAATTTTATCAATTTCATCCACATAGATAATACCTTTGCTCGCTCTATCTAAGTCATAATCTGCCGATTGAACTAGTTTTAATAAAATGTTTTCAACGTCCTCACCAACGTATCCCGCTTCAGTTAAAGTGGTCGCATCGGCAATTGCAAATGGCACATTTAATAATCTAGCCAAGCTTTGTGCTAAAAAGGTCTTACCAGAACCAGTAGGTCCAATTAAACAAATATTACTTTTTTGTAATTCAACACCATCTTCTCCTGTATCATTATGACTAATTCTTTTGTAATGATTGTAGACGGCAACTGCTAAAGATTTTTTTGCTTCATCTTGACCGATTACATATTCATTTAATGAATTTAAAATTTCACTTGGTTTTAAAATATTGATTTGATCGTTTTGCTTCTTATAATTATTTTCTTCATCAATAATAGTCTGACATAATGCTACACACTCATCACAGATATAGACATCAGGACCTGCTATTATTTTATTTACCTCATCTTGAGACTTCCCACAAAATGAGCAATAATAATCATTTGTTCGAGTATTAATTCGACTCAATTGATTTCCTCCTTGCTCAAAATTTTTTCTTATATACTGGCGAAACAGGGATGCAATAAATTGGTCCTATTCTAATAGAAAGACCCATTGCCATCCCTGTTCCTATTGTAGCTCACATAATTTATTATTAGCTAATAAAATGTCTTAATTACTTTTGTACAGCAGTTGAAACAATTAATTCCATTGCTTTTTTCAATTTAATATCTGAAGTTAACATATCGTTAGAAACGAATTGTTTAACTTGATCAACTGACATTTGGTATTGAGTAGCTAATTCATTGACTTCATTTTCGATTTCTTCATCTGTTACAGTTAAATCTTCATTTTCAACAATTGCTTCTAAAACTAAGTTCGTTTTTGTTCTTAATTCAGCTTCCTCACCGAATTGATCATGTAAATCTGCTTCTGAAGAACCTGTAATTTGGAAGTATAATTCTTTGTCAATACCTTGACGTTTTAAGTTATTTAAGAAGTGATCCATTTGACGGTGAATTTCTTCGTGAACCATTTCGTATGGTAATTCAACGATTTCAGCATTTTCAACAGCTTTACGGATAGCTAAATCTTCAACGATTTCTTTAGCAGCTGCTTCTTTAGATTCAGTTAAATCAACACGAATTTTATTTTCTAATTCAGCTAAAGTTTCAACTGAGTCATCTGCATCTTTTGCAAATTCATCATCTAATTCAGGTAATTGTAAAGCTTTTACTTCATGAACTTTAACTTTGAACGTTGCTTCTTTACCTGCTAAATCTTCTGCGTGATATTCTTCTGGGAAAGTTACCACTACTTCTTTTTCATCGCCAGGTTTTACGCCAACTAATTGTTCTTCAAATCCAGGGATAAATGAATTAGAGCCTAACTCTAATGAATGGTTTTCACCTTTTCCACCTTCAAATGCTTCATCACCAACGAAACCTTCAAAATCAATCACTACTGTATCACCTGATTCAGCTGCGTCTTCTTTAACAACTAATTCAGCTAAATTTTTACGTTTAGATTCGATTTCATTTTTTACGTCTTCGTCAGTTACTGTTGTGTCTTGTTTTTCAACTTCTAAGTTTTTATATTCACCTAATTTTACTTCAGGTTTTAAAGTAACTTTTGCAGTTAATACCCATGGTTGACCCTTTTCCATTGATTTAACATCAATTTCCGGTTGAGTTACCACATCTAACTCTGCTTCTTTAACAGCTGATTCATAAGCTTTAGGTAATGTAGAGTTTAACACTTCTTCATATAAAGCTGATTCTCCATAAACATTGTTGAATACTTGACGTGGAACTTTTCCTTTACGGAATCCTGGTACAGTTATATTTTTTTGTACTCGTTTGAACGCTTTGTCTAATCCCTCTCTAATATCTTCTACAGGAATTTCAAACGTTAAGATTCCTTCATTTACTGATGTTTTTTCAAAATTTGTTGTCATTTTGTATAAACCTCCACATTATCTAATATTTAACATACTCCCTTATTTTACTCTAAAAGTTGCATCTTGTAAATATTAATACCCCTTTATCACGAGATTTTTCATAAAAAAGACATATTTTTGTGCTATTATAAAAATAAACTCTCTAAATCTATTCTAAATAACGATTATTTAGTATAATGACTGTTAGGAGGTATGAGAATGATTAATTATCCAACTGGTTCCAAACCGAATCACCATCATACAAAAAAGACCGAGCATACTCACAATACTATATACGGTAGTCGTGGAATGTCACTCGAAGATAAAATCAATCAATCCAATGAGTATTATTTAACGCATCATCTGGCTGTTATTCATAAAAAACCAACTCCGGTTCAAGTAGTGAAGGTTGACTATCCGCGCAGAAGTGCTGCCAAAATAGTAGAAGCTTATTATCGTCATGCTTCAACAACGGATTATAATGGTGTTTATCAAGGCTTTTATATTGATTTTGAAGCAAAGGAAACTAAAAATAAAACTAGTTTCCCCCTTGCAAATTTACCAGAGCATCAAAGAACGCATATGCTTCAATGTATTGAACAAGGCGGAATTGCGTTTTTAATCTTATCTTTTGCTGCTCATAATGAAACTTATATCATTCCCTATGAAAAAGTAGATAGTGAAATTAAAAAAAGTAAAAAACAAAGTTTAACTTATGAATTTATAAAACAAGAAGGATTTTTGTGCAAAGAAGGTCTATTCCCAATAATTGATTATTTAGCTGCATTAGATCAATATATTGAATCCAGAGAATAATTTGTTTGTTGAAAGGAAGTAGTAATATGGCAACAGGTAGTCGTGTAGAACGAAAAAAATATCAAAATAGAAAAAAACAAAGTCCTCGTAAAAACAAAGGTAAAAATTGGCTAAAACGCATCTTCATTGTTTTAGTGGCTTTATTCTTTTTGGTGATGATTGGTGGTGCTTCTCTTTTTGGTTATTATGCAATGAATGCACCTCAGATTTCTGGAGAGGACCTCCGTGGTCAAGTTTCTTCCAAAATATATGACCAAAATGGTGAACTGATTAAAACCTTGGGCGGACAAAATCGGGAATTAATGACTGACGGTGAAATACCAAAAGTATTAGAGGTTGCTGTATTAGCGATTGAAGACTCTCGCTTCTACTCACATCACGGTATTGACCCGATTCGTATTGTTGGAGCACTATTGGCTAATTTAAGAGCTGGCCAATTGCGTGAAGGTGGTAGTACTATTACACAACAATTAATTAAATTATCAGTGTTCTCCACCGATTTTACTGATCAGACACTTGAAAGAAAAGCACAAGAAGCATGGTTATCTTTACAGATCGAACAAAAGTATTCAAAAGAAGAAATATTAACCTTATATTTGAATAAACTTTTCTATTCTAATAATGTCTATGGTGCTAAAACAGCTGCCAAAAGATTTTTTAATAAAGAACTAGCTGATTTAACACTGGCTGAAGCTGCCCTACTAGCTGGTTTGCCACAAGCACCCTCTGATTATGATCCTTATTCTTATCCCGAAGCCGCAAAGGAACGTCGTGATTTAGTATTAAGTGTTATGTATGATCGTGGCTTAATTTCACAAAGTGATTATCAAACAGCAGTAGACACTTCAATTGAATCAATGTTAGTACCACTGGATAATAATACCATTGATGATATTGACTATGTCATTGACGCTTATCTAGATGTCGTGGCTAAAGAAGTACAAGAAAAATCAAATATCAATATTTTTACTGATGGAGTCGAAGTGTATACTAATTTAAACTTGGACGCACAGAAAAAATTATATCAAACCGTTAATGATAATGATGCGGTCGTCTTCCCTGATAATAATATGCAAACCGCTGTATCTGTCATCGATGTTAGTACCGGTGCGTTACAAGCCATTGCCGGAGGTCGTAAACAAGATGTTGTCTTAGGACTAAATCGTGCCAATACTTTAAATCGAAGTATAGGATCAACGATGAAGCCACTATCCGCTTATGGTCCCGCCATCGAATACTTAAATTACTCAACGGGTCAATTAGTTGTAGATGAACCAATGACTTATTCTAATGGAGATGAAATCTATAACTTTGATTTTGAATATAAAGGAAAAATGACAATCCGTGAAGCCTTAGCTGGTTCTCGAAATATTACCGCTCTAAAAATGTTACAAAAAGTTGGATTAGATAATGCCTATGCTTTCTTACAAAAACTTGAGATTAACATTTTAAATAATAATCAAAAAGAATTAGTCGAAGCCAATGCGATTGGTGGTGAAGTGACTCCGATTCAATTATCGGGAGCTTATGCTGCGATTGCCAATTATGGTCAATATAATCGTCCTTATACAGTGAATAAAATCATTACCGCAGCAGGTACAGAAGAAGTATATGAAACTGTTTCTCAACAAGCCATGAAAGATTCAACTGCTTATATGTTAACCGATATTTTAAAAGGTGTCCCAGGTACTTTCGCCACAGCCTCTGGTATCGATAATATTATTCACGCAGGTAAAACAGGTACCACTAACTATACTAAAGATCAACTCACTCAATTAGGTCTTGATGAGTCTACCTATGCAGCACCTGATGCCTGGTATGTCGGTTTTACACCGCAATATGCCATTGCAACTTGGGTTGGTTATGATAATCCATATGAATCTGGTAATTATTTAACCTTAGAGCAAACGAGAATTCCTCAACTCATCTATAAAGAAATGATGACCTACTTAATGAAGAACGTCCCAATTACCGATTGGCAAAAACCACGTTCAGTAACCGAAGTAGAAATCGAAAAATATACAGATCCTATTATGTTGCCTGGTCCTTATACACCTCAAGAAGCCCGTTCAAAAGAATTATTCGTAGCTGATAGCAATATTCCAACCACTGAATCAATTGCTTATGGACAATATGTCAATGCTCCAACAGCATTTGATGCTAATTATAATCAAGAAGCTCAGCAAATTGAAGCATACTGGCAAGGTCATTTAGATCAAAATGCGGTCTATCAGTTATCCTTAAATGATTCCGTCATTTATACTGGAACGAATACTTCCTTTACTATCTCAGCACCAGCAACATCTGGACAATATGTTCTTAAATTAAGAATTGTTAATGGAAATAGTGCGTCAGATACTTTAGTGATTACGCTAACCTTATCAGAAGCGACCACCGAATCAACTGAAGAAACAACTACAGGTGAAGAAACAACCGCACCTGAACAGACAGCTCCTGAGACCACTCCAGAAGCAACTGAAACCGTGACTGAAGAACCTACTCAATAAAATAAAAAAAGCTCTATTCGTGTTCAATGATATGCTCCCTGTCTACTTGACAGGGGGCAGTTCACAATAACGTTAGAGCTTTTTTTATATTCTATTTTTTCCGGCTATGCCTAAACTATAAATATTTAGTCAAATTAGGATTCGTTAATAAGGAGCGCAGGGGTTGAGTGGTCTCAATCTGCGTCTTAAAGTAGCTGAGAATAAGCTTGGAAGATTCAATCAAGTTATTGTTATTAAATTAAAAGCGCAGGGGTTGAGTAGTCTCAATCTGCGTCTTAGAGTAGCTGAGAATATTCTTAGAAGATTCAATCAAGTTATTGTTATTAAATTAAAAACGCAGGGGTTGAGTGGTCTCAATCTGCGTCTTAATGACTTGCTTGAGACCTACTCAACTGTGCGGGGGTGGACAGACGAAGCGAAAATCATTTGATTTTCTACTTTTGGTCCACTCCCAACTGTGCGGGGGCGGACAGACAAAGCGAAAATCATTCGATTTTCTATTTCTTGCCCACTCCCTAAAAATTATATTTGGTTAAGTCTTTAAGTTCATTCCCCCTTATTCTGGTTTAAATCGATTCCAGTCAAATTCTGGGACTTTAAAGGGCTCAAATTCTGGGACTTGGTTGCCCAAATTAGCTTGACGACTACGCTCCGTTTTGGCTTGATTAAATGATTCAATTTCTCTTTTTGCTTCTTGCACAGTCCGCACATTTTTCTTTTTCCAATCTAGTAATATACGATCAATATATTTTAAACTGATGGCTTGATTTAATACGGCCTGCTGCAGTGCCAATATAATGACCTCATCATTAAATTGATCCATTTGTTTCCAATCGGCTATTTGCATTAATTCCAATTGGGTTAAACTACGACCAAACTCACCTTCAAATAATTGAATTAACGATTTTTGTTCAGATTCATTTAAACCATCTTGTGATTCAGGTTCATCTTTTTTATAAAAACTTTCTAAAAACAAGTAAAGGGGTTCTAATGAAATAATGTCCATTTGTTTTCCGTTATGATCCTTAATCATTTCAAATTGAATATATTCCTTCGTTAATAATTCAGATAGAAATTCATAGGATTCATTTTCACTCCACCCTAAATTTGCTGATACCCGCTGTAAATATGCTTCGCTTTGCAATTCAACTTGATGATCGATTAAATATAATAATAAAATAAAAGCCTGAGGACTTAAATCTAATTCTTTATAATGGGTGATAATTCCCTTAGGAATCAGTGACACACCTTCTTTAAAAAATTGTTGCAACATCGACATTTTCTTCACTCCATTTTGATAAAATAAGGAGTGAGCTTAAAGAAAAAACAAAGTCATGTTCCTTCTTTGGCCCACTCCCCTAAGCTTGACTTGGGTTTAAAATTTCATTATATAACATCGAGTCTGAAGTAAATAGTCAATTGCTTATTACTTCATCAGCTCTTTAATGAGTATCCTTTATTGCAGGTGTTTCGTTAATCTGAAATGCACCCTCATCTTGTAAAAATAAAATTGAAGGAAATTATGGATAAATACGGTTTAATAAACGTGGGAATGCTGACGTTTCTCTAATATGTTCAATTCCGCTAATCCAAGCAACAGCACGTTCTAAACCAATACCGAATCCAGAATGTGGAACCGAACCATATTTTCTTAAATCTAAATACCAAGCATATGTTTCAGAATCTAAACCAAAGTTTTTAATGTTTTCAGCTAAAACATCGTAATCAATCTCACGTTCTGAACCACCAATGATTTCTCCATAACCTTCTGGTGCAATCATATCAGCACATAATACCGTACGAGGATCCTCAGGATTCACTTTCATGTAAAATGGTTTAATTGCTTTTGGATAATTAACAATGAAAATTGGTTGCTCATATTGACTGGCAATAAATGTTTCATGTGGTGAACCAAAATCATCCCCCCAAGTAATATCATCAAAGCCATTTTTATTTAATAATTCAATGGCATCTGTATATGAAATACGGGGATAGGGTGTGATGGTATATTTACGTAATTGTTCAACATCACGGTCTAATGTTTTCAATGCTAATTGACAATTATCAATAACGCTTTGAACTAAATAAGCCACATATTTCTCTTGAACTTCTAAACTTTCTTCATGTTCTACGAAAGCCATTTCTGGTTCCATCATCCAAAACTCAATTAAATGGCGACGTGTTTTTGATTTTTCAGCGCGGAATGTTGGTCCGAATGAAAACACTTTACCAAAAGCCATCGCCGCCGCTTCCATATATAATTGTCCACTTTGAGATAGAAAGGCATCGTCATCAAAATATTTAGTATGGAACAGTTCTGTAGTTCCTTCCGGTGCTGATCCCGTTAAAATAGGCGGGTCAATTTTTACAAAATCATTTTCACTCATGAATTGATACGTCGCACGAATAATTTCATTTCTAATCGTTAAGATGGCATGTTGTTTAGATGAACGTAGCCATAAGTGACGATGATCCATTAAGAAATCTGTACCATGTTCTTTAGGTGTGATTGGATAATCGTGGCTTTCACCTACTATTTGAATATCTTTTACTAATAATTCATAGCCTAATGCTGAACGAGTATCTTCCTGAACAACTCCAGTTAAAATAATACTTGATTCTTGCCCTAATGATTTAGCTAATTCAAATACTTCTTCGCTCACGTCTGCTTTAACGACGATCCCTTGGAAATAAGATGTACCGTCACGCAATTGTAAAAAGGCGATTTTACCACTACTTCTTTTGTTCGTCACCCAAGCGTTAATATGAACTTCTTGACCAACAAACTGAGCTGCTTGTTTCATTGTTATTGTTTCCATATTGCCTCCTGAAATTTAAATATTTTCGATAGTTTGAATCCAAGTACCATCTTTTGCACTAATGATGTAATAAGTGATAGTACCATTATTATTTTTAATCGTTGCTTCCCAAATTGGCTCTTGATTAATTTGTGCTAATCTCATTTGCACAATTTTATCGGGTTTCATATCGTACAAAACGATAGAAGTTGCTTCATCTTCTGTTATAATTTCGTCTTTAGTATAATAGCTGGTTTCGCCACCTTCTTGCGTAATGATTGCGTAATGTTGCTGTCCTTTATCGTCATTAAAATCGACTGCAAAATAAGTTTTATCAGTAGTACTCCAATAAAATTTATTAACATCCTCGACTTTAAAATCATATGATATTAATTTGACTGCTTCATCTTCCGCTCGATAAATACTATCTTGTGTACGCATAAAAAGAAGGACTAAACTGACTAAAATCGTTAATAAAACGAAAGTTAAAAATGAAATAAACTTCTTACTCATGCCTCGACCTCCTTTATGGTTTTCAACATTACTATTTTACCAGTTTTTTTAGTTTCTGTCAGTCCATAATTTCAAAATTTATCCAACGTTCAAAATATTCCCGAACTTGACTGGAGTAATACTTAGTATAAATGCGTTCATCAAACAAATAAATTTGCGAATCAGGATAAAAATCATTCAATAATGATAAGGTTTGGCTAAAATCACCTAACATCCTAGCAATTAAGTAATAATCAAATAATTGGTTATTACTCCACCCTTTGAACTGTTTTATTTTTTTACTTAAAGGATGATTTTGACTGGTGAAAGGTAACGTATGAATAAAAATATCAAATATAAAATCATAAGTGGGTAATTGTTCTAATTCTATTTTATGACGACTGATTATCATGATGGAAAGATCATTATCGTTAAAATTTCGAATCACTTTCCGACCACTGCCGGTGACGCCTTCAGCTAATAATTGATAAGGCTTGAAGGTACCATCATGACTTAATAAATTATAAGTATACTCAACAGTTGCTCGATTAGGGCTAATAATCATTATCTTTTGTTGACATTGCTCTAAATTATCTTTTAAAAAAGCCACTTGAGCTTTGGCAGCTTTTTCTTGAAAATAACTCATCGCTTCGAAATCATTCATTTCTATTGCATTTTCAGCGTCAATCAGATAACCAAAAGGGATTTTAATCAATTTTTTTTGATAATAAATATCAGGTACATTGATTTTTTTTAATGATTCGAATAAGTTGTTATTCCCAAATACATTTTGCTTTGTTTCCAAATAATCCTGATCCAAAATTAGGACTTTATTAAAGGCATCCAATATGGTAGTAACACCTAAATCAGATTGAAGATCATTATATTCTAACACTAAATGGAAAAAATTATGATTAAACTGAACCGATTTTATTAAAATATCGCCATTATTGAGAGATACCTTTAATAGTGAATTAATGCCTTTCAAGATTATCTCAAGATACTGCTGAAAGTCTAAATGAAATTCATTTGATAAAGCACGTAATTGCTCTAATTGCTGCTTAATCGTTGTTAATTGATTGATTAAATACTGATTCAATTCCTGTTCACATACAAGATATCGTTGAACTTGAACTTTTGAAAAACTAGTAAATTCCTTTTTAAATTCATCTAATAAGCTAATTAACAAACCATTGATTTGTTTTAAAGCTGATAGCATTGGTTCAGTTAACGATTTTAAAGTTTCAGGTAGTTCATCCATTTGCATAATCGAGTCATAATAGTTTTGTAATTCAATAAAATGTTGACTGAGAGGTATTTCTAAACGATTGAACGCATAAAGTTGATAGACGAATGCTCCCAAATCATCGATAAATAGTTGGTAATGGCCTGTTTTTAAAATTGCTGAATTCAACAATCCTTTTAATTTGTATATTTGTTGATGGTTCACTAATAAATAAGGGGTCTGGGTCAATATCTTTAAATAGCGCTGGTAATAGGCATCATCATGCCACATAAAATGGGATGGCACATGCTTCTCGAAAATCTGGTTAATTGCGATATCCGAATTTAATTCGTCTAATAAACCGGATTGTGTCACAAAACTCCATTGATAAACTCCCAATAACTGCAATAATTCATTCTGGTTAAGGTTCAAATGATGTAAATGATCAATTAACCAATTTAAAGCTGCTCGACTTAAAAATTCATTCTTATTTTTCAACGATAAACAATGAGGTAAATGATGTTGATAATATTCGACATCATTGGTCACAAAAACAGTAGGTTCCGTTATTTGATGTACTAAGTTTCGTTTAGTATCGAGTGGTAATGGTGCCCTATTGGCTTTTACAATGACACGTTCATTAAGTTGAAATTGATTTAAAATCCATTTGGCTAATGGGTCTTCCTGCTTCGTCTCGATTTGACTCGCTTGTGAAATGCGTAGGGTGTTATCTATTAAAATAAACTCACCTGGATTTTCAAAAAAGTACTGTTCATTATGTTTTAAAAAACGACTTAAATCCACTAATTTTGCACTAGCATCACCCGGTAGTTGATAGAAAGCTTGAGCTAAATCACTTAATATTCTAGCTGTAACCAATGCGTCCATTTTCGCATCATGAGCATTATGAAATTCAATCCCTAAATTCTGGGCCAATTCTGTCAAATTAAAACCGGTCGCACTAGGTAACATAATACGCGCAATCCATTCACTATCTAATGCGTATTTACAATCAAAGGTTAAATGACTCGCTTCAAAAGATTTTTCAATAAAAGGCAAATCAAAGGCTAAATTATGTGCCACAAAAAGACAATCTTGTAATCGATTTAGCCATAAATTGGCCACCTTGCCAAATGTAGGTGCTTTATCTACCTCTTCTTGTTTAATACCCGTTAAGTTTTGTATATGAGTTGGTATCTCTCGTTCGGGATTAATTAGCATGGAATGTTCGCCAATAATTTGGCCATTTTCAATAATAATGGCTGCAATTTGAATCATGCGATCCCCTTCAGAAAAACTAGGACCAGTGGTCTCAATATCCACATAGGCAATTTTTTTGATTGTTTCCATGCTCTTCATCCTTACTCTATTCCATAATTTAAAGCAAAAGCTTTTAATGCTTCTTCTTCATTAGGTAATTGTCTCATTACCACTTGATATTCCATTTCTCTTAATAAAGCTCCTAATTGGGCATTTCCTTTTTCTAAACCTAACCAGCCCATGATGGTCTTTCCATTAGCTACTAAATCTGCTTTTTGATGAATTACTAATTGACTTTTCAGCTCTTTAGCAACTGGTTGATAATCAGGATTTAAGTGCTGATGTCTGGCTTCGATGGGTTTAATTAGTGCCATTTTATAATGATAAACTTCCCAAAGGGTTAATGGACCTTGTTGTATTATTTTATCCAGTTCATAAAAATCTTTAACATCTTGAATTAAATGATTGCTATGTGTCCATTTTCTTAAAAACTTATTAGCTTGCGTGACGGTTAACCCTAAGCCTTTGGCGAATAAAAACCAAGCAAAATTTTCTTCAATCATTAGTGACGGTGGTATCTGTTCATTCATGTACTGCAAAGCCTTTTGACAATCTAAACCATCTAATAATGGTAAATGCTGACTAATCTGGGTATCAAATAATAGTAGTGCGTTATCTTTGAAATGACTTCCTTGAAAATATTTACTCAATTCAATTCTAACTCTTTCAACTGCTATTTTAGGTAATAAGTGGGCATATTGTTGAATGGCTTCAAAAGTTAAAGGTTCAATGGTAAAACCTAACTGGCTAGCAAAACGAATAGCGCGGATAATTCTAAGTGCATCTTCTTGAAATCGTTCCGCTGGCACTCCGACCGCCCGAATCAATTGCGCTTGAAGGTCTTCCACACCATGATGATAATCGAATAATTGCCCTTCTGCATCAAAAGCTAAAGCATTGATAGTAAAATCACGCCTTAAAGTATCTTCTCTTAAATCTCGGACAAAATTTACGGTATCAGGATGTCTAAAATCAGAATAATTTCCTTCAGTTCGAAAGGTCGTAATTTCATAAGGAATATGTTTTTCTACTACAATAATCGTGCCGTGTTCTTTTCCCACATCAATTGTATTGTAAAAAATCTCTTCAATTTCATTTGGTAAAGCACTACTAGCAATATCAATATCATGGATTGTTTTACCCAATAATGTATCACGGACACATCCACCAACAAAATAAGCCTCATAACCATGAGACTCAATTCGCTTTAATATCGGTTGAGCTTCCAGAAACAAAGGATCTGTTAATTCTATTTTCATTTACTCACCCTTTGCTTTCTCGATTAATTGTAAATAATATTCAACCTGCTCGTAATTATGCTTACTTAATCCTTCATCAATTTTTTGGCGCCAAATCTTTATTTGAACATCCAGCGTTAATTGTTCTAAAAACACATCCGTATTCTCTTCAAATTGCTCATCTTTTGGTAGATAAGGATTTTCTTCAAAAATATCAAACTCATATAACACTGCATAAACATTCGGGATATCAATTTCAAGATAAAATTGATCACGATTAACTTGGTAATTTAAGCGAAAATCATGAAAAGCTTGTTCACATAAAGTATATTTTCGAAAATCTTTATAATAAACAAAAGGTTGGTTGCTTTTAGTATGATATGAAATATAAATACCTCTTGGAGTATAATGACTCTGCTCAGTAAACGTAATGTACTGAATACAATTGGGTTCGGTCATTAAAAAATATAAAAATTGATTAACCACCGGATTTTGGTGCTTGAAATGTTTAATAAGCCAGTCTAAGAATTGTCTCTTTCTTTGATTGCGGTTAATCATCATTTTATCCCTCCTACTCAATTATTAACTGTCTTAATTCCGGTATATCATAAAGCGTGTGTTGATACTGTGTCTTTAAGGGGGCTGCTAATTCTTTTTCATTGAACTTAAGATACAGTTGGGCTAATTCATAAACCAATGTCGGTATATTTAAAGCTAATTCAATGGCATCTAAATAATAAGCTTCAGCCTCAACAAAATTATTGGATAATTCAAAATATTTAGCATAAGCATAACTTAACGATGCAGGTTCTTCAATCTCTTCAGCCATCATATCAGCAAATGCTTCTAGTGGTGCTGCTTGATTCATTTTAACATAATAATGGGTAATAAGTTGAATATATTGGAATTGTTCACTATTATCTTCTAATAATAAAGTATAATCAATTAGCTTTTCGATTAATGAATCGCTTAATAAATCCATTTGTGCTGCTAATTGGCTCATTTCACCAATTAATTCATGCCCGATAGGGATATTGCGTTCTAGCCATTCTAAAAAATTCTTAGCAGCTGTTACGTCTTGTTGGATGACAGCAATTTGTAATTGAAGAAAAATACTATCTAAATTGTCCTTATCCAGTTCAAATGATTGCTTAGCAAATGCAAGTGCTTGTTCATAATCCTCAACAACAAAGGACGCTTTGGCAATTTGCAACCAATCTGTAGCAGTTTCAAATTCGGGTAATTGCTTGTTTGCTATCAAATTGGATAATTGCTCAGGATCAATGAATTCACTGTCTATCATCGTATTAATTAATAATGAACGTGCAGACTTAGCCCATTGACTTTGCGGAAAGTAGTCCAAAATAACATTCAAAAATTCTTTAGCTTTGATAAAATCATTTTCCTTTAAGTAAAACTGAGCTTGGTAATAATACAATGTCGCAGATTGGGGATTTTCCTTTAATAATTGATCGAGTAACATTTTTTGTTGATGTGTATCCCCTCGTTTACCCGCAATATGAGCTTGTAAAAGGCGCATTTTTTCAGTCATCGTAAAATGGGATAGTTTGTCTATCCACTCAGCCGCTTGCTCAATTTGATCTAAATCATAAGCTTGTTGTGCTAATAAATAGCCAATTTCAACATCCGGTTTTATATTCCACAATTCATTTAATAAAGCGATTTTCAAATCAAGATAACCACTACGTCCAAATAACTGAGCTAATTCAGTCAATTCTAAGTAAGTGTCATTTTCTTCAACTGCTAATTGCAAATAATATTCTAATTCTTGAATTAAGCTATAACCATTCGCAACTGTTTGATATTCTTTAAATAGTTCCTGGGCAAGAGACATATTGATTCTCCTTTTTCATTCTCAAAACTCTATTGTATTATATCATGTTTTAAATCAAAATAAAATTTTGACTCTTATAAATCTTAAATGGTCTGTCAGTGAATCATTGGACAGAGTTGAAGCGGTCAGCCGAGTTCACACAACATTGAACCATTAAGATGATATTTATCTCTTCAAACCAAAAAAGTCAAATCACCATTATTATCGATCATTCTATATAAAAAAAGACAGAAAGGAAAAATTAAACTTTCCATTTTCTGTCCATTTTATCTTAGTTAATTTTAAACTTATTTAACTGCGTCTTTTAATGCTTTACCAGCTTTAAATCCTGGAACTTTAGAAGCAGCGATTTCAATTTCTTCACCTGTTTGAGGGTTACGACCTTTACGAGCTGCACGTTCACGAACTTCAAATGTACCAAAGCCGATTAATTGAACTTTTTCACCTGCAGATAATTCTTCTTGAATTGTTTCGAATAATGCTTCTACAGTTGCAGTTACATCTTTCTTAGTTAAGTTTGTTTTAGCTACTACTTTTTCTACTAATTCTGCTTTATTTGCCATTAGTAAATTCCTCCTTAATTTTTACTCTTTAAGAGTATTACATCGAAATAAATTTCAATAGTTATTTCTATATCAGAATAGCACATCTTTATGATGAATTCAATAAAAAGACTACTATTCACGCTCTCTGACAATTAATTTTATTGGTGTTCCTTCAAAATAAAAAGAATCACGGAGCTGATTTTGTAAAAAACGTTCATAACTGAAATGCATCAGTTCTAAGTCATTGACAAAGACAACAAAAGTTGGGGGATTAACGGCTACTTGAGTCATATAATAGATCTTCAATCTTCGACCTTTATCAGTCGGAGTTGGATTCATTGCGACAGCATCCATTAATACATCATTAAGAACAGAAGATTGAATACGACGATGACGATTATCATAAATCATTTCTAATAATTCTGGTAATCGATTCAATCGTTGCCCTGTTTTGGCACTGACGAACAAAATTGGGGCAAATTCTAAGTATTGGAATTGTGCACGAATATCTTTGGTGAATTCTTCGAATAAGTTTTCCGATTTATCAACCGCATCCCATTTATTCACTAAAATAACAATTCCTTTGCCTGCTTCATAAGCATAACCGGCAACCTTTTTATCTTGTTCTCTAATACCTGTTACAGCATCAATTACTAAACAGACAATATCACTACGATCAATCGCAGATAAGGCTCTTAACACACTGTATTTTTCGGTATTTTCATAAACTTTACCCCGTTTACGAATACCAGCCGTATCGATCATATTAAATTCACGACCATTGTCAGTGGTAAAATAAGTATCAACCGCTTCTCGGGTTGTCCCTTCCATATCGGAAACAATCACTCGCTGTTCTTTTAAGATGGCATTGACTAAGCTAGATTTCCCCACATTCGGACGTCCAATAAAACTAAACTTGATTACGTCCTCATTTTCCTTTGTTTGAGCGTCTTCTGGAATATAGGTAAAAATCTTATCTAAAACATCACCTAACCCTGTTCCGTGTGCCCCAGATACGGGGAAAGGATCACCTTGGCCAAGTGAGTAAAACTCCCAAACTTGTTGACGTTGTTCTGGATTGTCGGCTTTATTCACTAAAAGGATCACCGGTTTATTAGTTCGATGCAGTAACATTGATAATTCTTCATCAGCATCTGTTACGCCTTCTCTTGCACTCGTTAAAAAGAGAATGACATCTGCTTCATCAATCGCAATTTGTGCTTGATAACGGATTTGATTCATGATCGGTTCATCAATCATCTCAATCCCACCCGTATCAATTAAACGAAATTCTTTGCCTAACCATTCCCCTTTTGCATATATACGGTCACGGGTAACACCAGGATAATCTTCAACAATGGAAATTCGTTCCCCTACTAAACGATTAAATACGGTTGATTTGCCCACATTGGGTCTTCCAACTAAAGCAACTGTAGGAATACTCATCTGTTCACCTCCAAAAAATTTCATAAGAAAAGGCTGCGACTTAGGTCACAGCCTGATTGACTTTATTTAAAGTATCGATTATTCACCTTCTGGTTTGAAACCATCAAGTAAATCTCCAAATACATCACCAATTGTGAAGCCAGTGTCATTTGAATCTGAATATGTTGTTTTTGTATTCGAATTATTTTGACGACGAGCTTGTCCACTATTTCTTCTTGGACGTTGGTTATTAGAACGTGCAGGTCTTGCTGCTCGGCCTTCAGTAAAAGCTTGTTCTTCTCTTCCTGGTTGAGCTGGTCTTTCTAATAAAGCTTTAATTGATAAAGATAATCTTTGATTTTCAGCATCAGTACTTAAAACTTTAACATCAATTTCTTGACCTTCTTCTAATTTATCAGCAGGAGATGCAACGTGCTCATGAGCAATTTGTGAAACGTGAACTAAACCTTCAACTCCAGGGAATACTTCAACGAACGCACCGAAATCAGTTAAACGTTTTACAGTTCCTTTTAAGACAGTTCCTTCACTTGCTTTTTCTTCGATATTATCCCAAGGTCCAGGTAGAGTGTCTTTAATTGATAATGAAATACGTCCTTTTTCTTCATCAACTGATAATACTTTCACTTGAACGGTATCACCAATTGTTAACGCATCACTTGGCTTGTTAATGTGTTGGTGTGAAATACGGCTAATATGAACTAATCCATCAACCCCACCTAAATCGATAAAGGCACCAAAGTTTGTTAAGCGCGCAACTTTACCTTCAACAATAGAATCCACTTCTAAATTAGATAAAATTTCTGCACGTTTTGCTTCACGTTCAGCTCTAGCGATTTCTTTATGAGATAAAATTAAACGATTATCCATATCATCGATTTCAACGATCTTGAATTCTAAAGTTTGACCTTTGTATGGGGAGAAGTCTTCTACAAAGTGATCTTCAACCATAGAAGCTGGAACGAATCCACGAACACCAGCATCAACTACTAAACCACCTTTAACAACATCTTTTACAGGTGCTTCAATTGTTTCGCCTTTGTCAGCTTTTTCTTTTAATTCAGCCCAAACTTTTTTAGCTTCAACGCGTTTTTTAGATAATAAGTAGTTACCATTTTCTTTATCTTTAATTGGTTTTAAAACAACTAATTCTACTTCATCACCAATTGATACGATATCTGATAATTCTTCAAATGAAGATTCTGATAATTCATTACGAGGGATAACACCTTCTAAACCACCAGATTCTTTAATAGCAACACGTACTTGGTTATCATCAAAGGCTAATACATCACCTTTTACAGTATCACCAATCTTAATTTCGATGACGCTATCTAAAGCATCTTCCATTGTTTCTAATACAACAGGAGCTTCTTCCTCTTTTGTATCTTCAACTTTTGCTACTTCAGTTTCTTCAACTTCAGTATTCTCAACTTCTGTACTTTCAACTTCAGTATTTTCTACTTCAGTCATTTCAATTTCTGTCTTTTCAACTTCTGACATCTACCAGTTCCTCCTAAGCAGTTACCTACAATATTGTCGCTCTTTTTAGTTATAAAGAGCCTACAATGAACATTTTAACAAATAAATCAGCTTTCGTCTAGTAAGAAAGCGATAAAACTATCAATTTAATACTTATTTCTCAACATATTGAATGATATTTGTGACGATTTCGTCAATGGTCAAGTCACTCGTATCAATTAAAATCGCATCATCCGCTTTTCTTAAGGGACTATGTTCTCTGGTCGAGTCATAGCGATCCCGTTCGATGATGGCTGCTTCTATCTCATCTAAGCTTTGTGATGTCAAACCTTTTGCCATATTTTCTTTATAACGTCGTAAGGCCCTTACCTGTGGACTGGCCGTAAAGAAAAACTTGTATGGTGCATTAGGTAACACCACTGTTCCAATATCACGGCCATCCATTACAACTGAACTGGCTTCAGCCATTCGTTGTTGCAGACTTACTAAGTGTTGGCGCACTTCAGGTATTGCAGCGACTTCTGAAACATTTTCGGTTACTTCGACTGAACGAATTTTTTTCGAGACATCTTCTCCTTCAATGAAAAGATGCTGACTCCCTTCAATTATTTTAAATTCCATTTTTATTTGATTCATCAATGCCACGATTTGATTGACATCAGCGAAAGGTATATTTTGCTCTATTAATGCTAAAGTAATACCGCGATACATCGCACCAGTATCGATATAAGCTATTCCTAATCGTTGAGCGACTTCTTTGGCGATTGTACTTTTACCCGAAGAAGCCGGTCCATCAATAGCAATGGTTATTTTTTTCATTTATTATCACCTCATATACTTTTAGTATTTTACCAATTTCATATCAGTCAAGCAACTTAATTTAAACAACTCACAAAACTTGACTAAAGTAGGTGGTTAAAATAAAATTAAGTAATGCTAATACGTTTTTAATTTTTTATTAAAAACTTTTAGGTACTATGATACCTTATTTTTTTGTAAAGGAGCATGAGAATGAAAGACGCTTTTAAATTTGCTTTTCCCAAAACAATCCCAATTTTTACAGGTTTTTTATTTTTAGGCATATCCTATGGTATCTTCGCCACTTCTTTAGGTTTTCATCCGCTGTTTCCTATTATAACCAGTGCTATCGTCTATGCCGGGTCAATGGAGTTTGTCACCATGAGTATGTTATTAGGAACCTTTAATCCGATAATGTCCTATTTATTAACGCTCATGGTGAATGCTCGTCATATATTTTATGGATTATCGATGCTGGATAAATTTAAAAATTTAGGTTGGAAGAAATTTTTTATTATTTTTGGCATGTGTGACGAAACTTTTTCGATTAATGTTTCACTTGATATTCCGGAATACTTAGATAAAAGTTGGGTCTATTTTCATGTTACTTGGTTAAATCAAATGTATTGGGTGTTTGGTACAGCTGTAGGTGCTATTTTTGGTAATCATTTACCTTTTGATACTCAAGGGATTGATTTTGTCCTAAATGCGCTTTTTATTGTGTTATTACTCGATCACTGGCTTAAGAAAAAACAACATCATTCCGTATTTATTGGTTTGTTGGCCTCTCTATTAAGTCTTATCGTATTTGGGGCAGAAAATTTTATGATTCCTGCGATGGTAATAATTATACTCATTTTTTCTTTTCAATTTTTTATAACGAAGCCTAGTAGTTGGGAGCGATGAAGATGACGAATACACAACAAATTCTGACAATTCTAGTGGTAGTTTTAGGTACCATGACCACTCGTTTTATTACGTTTCTTATCTTTCCTGAAAGTAAAGAACCACCTCAATTTGTACGATATTTGGGTGAGGTTTTACCAAGTGCTGTTCTAGCTTTATTAGTTATTTATGCTTTTAAAAATTATCAAATACCATTTTCTCAACAAAACTGGTATGGTTTCATTGCAACGGTTGTTGTCATTATTATTCATTTATTCAAACGTAATTTATTATTAAGTATTAGTATTGGAACAATTGTTTATATGGTACTGATTCAAAGTTTATAAATAAAAAACGAGATTAGCTTGCTCTATGCGTAATGCTCCTTATCGTTCCTTTTATGATCTAAAGGAAATGACATTTGAGTCTAGCGAAATCTCGTTTTATTTTTATTTAATTGATTTGTATATCTTCGGTCATATCATCTAAATGGATACTAGTTAATTCTATAATACTTGACGTGGCTTACTACCATCTTGCGGAGCAACTAAACCTGCCGCTTCCATATCATCCACTAAACGGGCTGCCCGGTTATAACCGATTCTGAATTTACGTTGTAATTGAGAAATACTAATGGTTTCAAGTCCTTCAAGCATGGCGACAGCCTCTTCAAAGTACTCATCTTCACTCACACCAAGTGAACTTTCACTCTCCTCATCAAGATCAATCAGTGAATCTTCGTAATCAGCTTTTTGTTGATCTTTAATAAAAGCTGTAATCCGTTCAACTTCTGTATCGGAAATATAAGCACCTTGAACACGAACTGGTTTATTTTTACCCATTGGTTGAAATAGCATATCCCCACGTCCAAGTAATTTTTCTGCCCCATTACTATCTAAAATAGTTCGTGAGTCAGTACCACTTGAAACAGCAAAGGCTAAACGGCTCGGTACATTGGCTTTAATAATCCCTGTAATGACATCCACTGATGGTCTTTGAGTAGCGATAATCATATGAATCCCAGCAGCACGTGCCATTTGCGCCAAGCGTATAATGGCGTTTTCGACTTCATTACTTGCGACCATCATTAAATCCGCTAACTCATCAACAAATACAATAATTTTAGGTAATTTTTCATAAACGATCTCTCGTTGTTCTTTGTTCCAGTCATCTACTTGTTCATTATAACTATCAATATTTCGCACATTTGACGCTGCAAATAATTCATAACGTCGTTCCATTTCTTGAACCACTTTATTTAAAGCTTGAGCTGCTTTTCGTGGATTAGTGACAACAGGTGTCAATTGATGTGGTAAATCATCATAGAGTGTCAATTCAACTTTTTTCGGATCAATCATTAAAAATTTAACTTCATCCGGTTGAGCTTTCATTAACAAGGATACAATAATAACATTCATCCCCACCGATTTACCTGAACCAGTAGCTCCAGCAATTAATAAGTGAGGCATCTTGCTTAAATCAGCTAAACAGACCGACCCCGAGATGTCACGACCCAATGGCACTTCCAATAAGTTTTTACTCTCCAGTGCGGCATCAATAATTTCCCAAAATGAAACCGGACTAACTTGATTATTCGGTACTTCAATTCCAATCAATGACTTACCCGGAATTGGTGCTTCCATCCGAATATCACGCGCGGCTAACGCTAAAGCAATATCATCAGATAAAGAAACAATTTTACTAACCTTTACCCCGACTGCCGGTTCAATTTCGTACTTGGTGACCGATGGACCTAAATTAGCTTGTACCACTTTAGCTTTTACGCCAAAACTTTCAAAGGTCCGTTCTAATTTTTCGATATTTTCATTAATACGTTCGTATTCTTCACTTTGGTCAACCGGTGGTATTTTTTTCAATAAGTTTTTACCAGGCAAGGTTAATTTTTTTCCTTTCTTAACTTGAGCTGGTTTCTTATTCGTTTTTGGTTCTGAAATCTCAGCAGAATTCAATACTTTTTCAATCTCATCAGTAGTTAAGTCTTGCGTACTCGTCGCTTGATTTTGCCAATGTCCAGCTGAACTCATTCGCTGACTAGGTTGTTCTTCGACTTCCAAAGTCTGTAGGTCATCGGTTATTGCGTTGGTAGATGGGAGATCTCCCTCATCAAACGATTTTTCTTTGGATACTGCAACTTGGTCAGCAGCCATTTCATTCTGTGTTGCTTGATTAGAGCTTATAATAATTGGTTTAGTAATCTCTGCTTTAGCGGGTTGGTTATTCGACTTAGATTGTTTTTTTAAGTTATGATCATAATCAAAATAATCTAAATCTAACACCTTTTCTTCACGCACAATGCGGTTGACAACTGGTTCCTTTCCTAAATCATAGGGCTTAAATTCTCTAGTTCCAGCATCTTGATAAGTTGGTTTATAAGCTGTCTGATACAAATCATCCGATTGATTAACTACTTGTTTGTCTTTGAACAGTCGATTGAATAAAGAAGGTTTCTTTTCAGTAACTGTTGTTTCGGACATTCCTACATCTGAATTAAACGGTTCAATCGATTCCGGATCATCTTCTTGTAAAATAGCGACATCCATTGCTTGATCATTGAATACATCTTTAATCTCCTCAAAATTAGGAAATAATTTTTTAAAGATATTGCGGATACCCACAAATGTATTGTAGAAAAATTGTTTCAACATCTCAAAACTGATACTTTCAACTAAACAAAAGCCAATAATGAAAAGAATACCAGAAAATAAATAGGTACCCCAACGACCAAATAAATAGCCTAAAGTTGAATAAAAAGCAGCTCCTAAAAATCCGCCTCCTAAATCCGTTCGATTTTGGCTCACAAGAAAATCATTTTGAAATCGTTCATAAGTTAATCGAAAGATAGCTGAAGGTTCGACACTATTAAATAAATTAAAATGTAATACTGTCGTCAAGGATACTAAAATTAAAAAGGCCCCTAAATAGCGCCACCATTGAATTTTAGGTAAATGTCCTTTTAAAATTAAATAGGTTGCCCATAAAATAGCACTGAGTAAAAACAAGGTATAGGTTTCACCAATTAATAAACGAAAAGTATTCGCAAATAAATTACCGACAAAACCACCATCAAATAATGATAATAAACTAATAAAAAAAATGATTAAACCTATTATTAAATAGGTAATTTCATATTTTAATTTTAAAGTTGTCTGAGTGCTACTTTTTTGTTTTTTCGAGTTGTTTTGGTTGGTATTTTTTTTAGCCAAAATGCTCACACTCCACTTTCTTAAATTCTCTGCACATTATTATAACACATATTCACTTTTTTTTGATATGATGAACACATACAAAATGAAAAGGATGAGGGCTATGCATACATTTGAACTTATTTTTAAAGGAAATGTTCAAGGGGTCGGATTTCGTTATCATGTTTATCAGTGCGCACTTAAATCTCAAGTTAAAGGTTTTGTTAAAAATTTAAATGATGGCACCGTCAAAGCAATCGTTCAAACTACTGAAAATTCGATAGACTACTTTATTGACGAAGTCTTTAATACCCCTTATCGACTAATTAAAATCGATAAAATTGATATTAATGAAATTACGCCAACGGAAACATACCAAGATTTTTCAATTCACTATTAACCATTATGGCTCATTTAGACCTACCAGCTTAACCATTTGGTCTCATAAAAATGAACCCAACATCATTAATCAAAACGATAATGAATAAAGAACAAAAATAAATGCATTCGCTGCGCCAATTTAATTTATCAGCGAAATAGATAGTAAATAAACCTACCAAATTGTGTTTCATTTTAATAATCGACAACTTAAATAATAAATAGTCGTTACAGCCTTAACTTATACAATTTCGGTGATTAGCTGGTTATCAAATTTCACCTGCTTCATCACTTATTTTTCGATAATTGAGACCGTTCTCTATAAAACAGTTGAAAATTTGTCAATATTTCATTATAGTATATAGGTATGAAATGTTAATGGAGAGTGAATTAATGAAAAAATTAAAAAAACACCTTCCAATGCTATTATTATTATTTGGTATTGTCTTAATAGCGAGTGGATGTGTGCAATATACAGCAGACGGAACCCCAACAGGTTGGGTATATGAATATTTTGGTAAACCTGCAACAGCCTTTTTAAACTTCTTAGCTAATATCTTTGGTGGTAGTTATGGTGTCGCAATTATTATCGTTACCATTATTACCCGATTATTAATGTTACCTTCATCATTAAAGATGACAAAATCTTCAATGATTAGTCAAGCAAGAATGAAATTTGCACAGCCAGAAATTGATGATATTCGTGCAGAAATCGATGCTACAGACGACCCTACTGAAAAAGCTCGTTTAAATAATGAATTGATGGCTGTTTACAAAAAATATGATATTGATATGTTTGGCGGCTTATCTGGGTGTTTACCATTATTAATCCAAATGCCAATTATCTCAGCAGTCTATACCGCTATTCGTTCTTCACAGAAGATTATTGATAGTAAATTCTTAGGTATTCATTTAGGTGAACGTAATTTATTGATTGTCGCATTAGTAGTGGTATTTGCCTTCTTACAAGGTTGGTTAATGCAACGCGCTACTCCAAAAACGGATAATCCAACTGCCAATTCAACTACTAATTCTATGATGTTAATGAATCCAATTATGTTAGGCTGGATTTCTTATGCATCTAATGCTGGTTTAGGAATTTATTTCTTAACGGGTAGTATTTTTAGTTTCATTCAACAACTTTATTCAAATCATGTTATGAGACCTAAAATTCAAAAAATGCTTGATGATGAAGCTAAAAAATTTGAGAATTCTCCTCGTCAAAAACGAACCAAAGTTAAAAAAGCCAACGAAACAACTGCCGAAGGTTCAAAACGATTAATTCCTACCAAACAACCGGTATTACCTGTCAATGAAAACAGCAAACGCCGTAATGCAGGAAAACAAAATCGTCGTAAATAATTAAATAAAAAACTATTTTAAGAGTAGGTATCCGAAGGCCAATCAGCTGATTGGTGAACTTCCCACCTACTCTTTTTTTGCTTTCCCACTGATTATCCAAATTTATTTAACGAGGGAGTGGACCAAAAGTAGAAAATCAAATGATTTTCGCTTCGTCTGTTCACCCCCGCACAGTTGGGAGTGGACCAAAAGTAGAAAATCAAATGATTTTCGCTTTGTCTGTCCACCCCCGCAAAGTTGGGAGTGAACCAAAAGTAGATAATCAAATGATTTTCGCTTTGTCTGTCCACCCCCGCATAGTTGGGAGTGAACCAGAAGTAGAAAATGAATGATTTTCGCTTCGTCTGTTCACCCCCGCATAGTTGGGAGTGAACCAGAAGTAGAAAACGAATGATTTTCGCTTCGTCTGTCCACCCCCGCACAGTTGAGTAGGACTCAAACAAGTCGTTAAGACGCAGATTGAGACCACTCAACCACTGCGCTTTTAATTACCGAGTAATAAGTTGATTGAATTTACCAAGTTGAGGACCAATCTCTTTAAGACGCAGGTTGAGACCACTCAACCACTGCGCTTTTAATTTAATAACAATAACTTGATTGAGTTTACCAAATTTATCTTTAACCTCATTAAGACGCAGATTGAGACCACTCAACCACTGCGCTTCTAATTTAATAACAATAACTTGATTGAGTTTACCAAATTTATCTTTAACCTCATTAAGACGCAGATTGAGACCACTCAACCACTGCGCTATTAATTACCGAGTAGTAAGTTGATTGAATTTACCAAGTTGACGACCAATCTCTTTAACACGCAGATTGAGACCACTCAACCACTGCGCTATTAATTAACAAAAAATAAAAAGGAGTGGGCAAGAAGTAGAAAATCAAATGATTTTCGCTTCGTCTGCCCACCCCCGCACAGTTGAGTAGATTTCAAACAAGTCCTTATGACGCAGTTTGAGATCACTCAACCACTGCGCTTTGAATTAAATAGATATGCCTGAACAGAATTTAAAAAGTTTTTGCCCAACCTCATGTCTAGCGTCTCTTCTTCAAATTATATTGAAAGATTATTAATGATTAAAATATCGACAAAATAAACTATTTAGTACCGACTAAAAGTAATGATTCATTGATTATTTTTTTCTTGTAATACATCGCTATATTCTCGTCATTTAACTTTGGTTTAGATTCTGGTATCCGAGTATTTTGTTTAGTATTTTTTTATTGACTGATAATTTCTTTATACTAGAACAATTTTAAAAAGCTACTTAAATATTTTTCTTTCGCTCTCGCTATTATTTATAAAAAAACAAAAGGTACATTCAATAGCCATCAATAATCAGTCACAACACCAAAATTTTACTTTATCTTACTGGATGGGCTTTCATTAATTTTTGTTGCTCTTTAGTTAAAAATCGTCCTAATACTTTTGTTGATTGAATAATATTAACAAATGCTTTACTGTCAGATTCTAAAACTGCTAACTGTAATTCATGTAATTCATAGCGATTAATGACTACCATAATTAAGTCACGTTTATCGCCTGTATAACCTCCACGGGCTTCAATGACTGTTGAACCTCGAATTAAACGCGTTCTGATACTAGCGGTCACTGCAGCCGCATCATTGGTCACGATAAAGGCAGTTAGTCGTTGTTCTCCAGTATGAATCGCATCGATCATACGTGAAGTTACAAAAATCGTAATTAAAGTAAAGATAGCCGTTTCTAAATTATACAACAAACCAGAACCAATAATAATTATCGAATTAACTAATAACGTCATCATTCCAACATCCCAACCGAAAGTTTTCGATAAATAGAGCGATAATATATCGAACCCCCCACTTGACATCCCATACTTAATCGTAATACCTGTTCCTAAACCCGTTAAGACACCACCAATGACTGCATTAATGAGTGGATTTTGAGAAACGTATGTTAAGGGAAATAAATTGGTGGCCAATGAAGAAAAAAGAACGACTATTAAGGTCATAACAGTAAATTCTTTTCCTAGTTTTAAATAGGCTAAGATAATCAACGGAATATTTAAGATGAAATAAAGATTACCGGTGGTAAAGATAGCTGCTAACGCCGTTTCACGGGTAAAATAATTGATTATTTGCGCTAAACCAGGCGCTCCTGCGCTAAAGATATTGCCAGGAATTAGAAAAAATTTCATTGATAACCCAAAGATTAATGCGGATATAACAGCAATAAATATTTGAAAAAAGAAATTCGCCTCTGGATGTTCACTTAAATATTTATTTATCATTTAACTTACCCGATTTCGCTAGATTTACCTAATTTCTCAACTAAAGCAGGAATTAAACCTCGAGCAATACGTGCTCCATAGACTACCGTCTCATATAGTGGTGTGACATCTTCGCCAACACGAATAATATTTCTTAAGAAAATTTCACCATCCATTGCTAAATGTAAAGTATAATAACCGGTTTTCATTTCATTTAATTCATTGATTAAGTCTAAAGCTTCACCACGTTTATTGTAATCATTTAATAGATGAACATGGCGATAAATAATTTGACTATCGACATATGGATCTTCACTTTCTTGAATTATAATTTCGACCATTAATAACTTTGTTTCACTTGCCTTAAACTGCAAGCGATATAAATGGTGTCCATTTTCAATTTCTTTATAGTTAGCTGGTATTTTCTTCTCAGCTAAGATCTTGTCAAATGCTTCTTTAATTTTAGACATATAATCTTCCTCTCTGAATGTCATTTATAGGAAAGCTCCCACATTGATTAATTATACTATACATTGCTTTTAAACTAAAGTTAAAATAGGACGTTCTATTGAAGGTGTTAAGGGAGTGGGCAAGAAGTAGAAAATCAGTTGATTTTCGCTTCGTCTGCCTACCCCCGCACAGTTGGGAGTAGACCAGAAGTAGAAAATCGAATGATTTTCACTTCGTCGGCCTACCCCCGCACTGTTGAGTAGGCCTCAAACAAGTCGAAAGACGCAGTTTGAGACCACTCAACCACTGCGCTTTTAATTAAATAGATATGCCTGAACAGAATTTTAAAAGTTTTTGCCCAGCCTTAAACAAAAATAAATTGGTCACCCATTCAGTCTAATTTTGAATCCCTAAGGATTTTCTAATGAAAATTGATTATGCCACTTTAATTATAAACCGAATTAACCAAAGTCATCGACCTAAAAAAATTCATTTTAATTCATGACGTCATTGTATTGATCAAATTTACTGATATATACTTGATTTAAGTAAAAACGATATTGTTGTAACCATGAAATATTAACAACTATGTCAATATTTTATCAAAAATCGTAAAATAGTGTCTTTCATCTCTTCAATTTCCACGACTTCTTGATGTCGAATTGGCGCATCAAAAAGATTTTTAATGGCAGACGGCACTTCAATTTGACTGATTTCAGCCAACTTTTCAATTAATTGACGTCCAGATAATTGAGCAGTATTGACTTCCAATGCATGTAACACACTTTCTGGGAATTTATAAGGGCTGGCAGTGCCTGCAATGACTGTTACATTTTGTCGATCTTGTGATTGAGTTTCCTTTAGATATTGTTGATATACTGCATATGCGACAGCCGTATGTGGATCAAGAATATAATGATTGTCTTGATAAACCTCTTTAATGGTCGTAGCAGTTAAGAAATCATCTGCTTCATTAGCATAAAAATCAGTTAATTGTTCTTTAACCGTCTGAGTAATTTGATAGCTTCCTTTATTAATTAATTGTTCCATCCATTCTTTCGTTGGCTCATCCTGACGCTGATTCAATAAATAAATCAGTCTTTCAAGATTACTTGAAACAAGAATGTCCATTGATGGTGAACTTGTTAAATAGAAAGGACGTCTTCTATCATAGATACCCTCATTAAAGAAATCGACTAATACATTATTGCGATTAGACGCACAAATCAGTTTTTCAATTGGTACCCCAATCAATTTAGCAAAATAAGCCGCCAAAATGTTCCCAAAATTCCCCGTCGGCACCGAGACATTTATTTGATCACCTGATTTAATTGCACCATTTTTTAATAACTGAGCATAACTATATACATAATAAACTACCTGTGGCACTAATCGACCAATATTAATGGAATTGGCACTGGAAAGTAAAAAACCTTGTTTTTTAAGTTGTTTGTTTAATGCTTGATCATTAAATAATTCTTTTACTTTAGTTTGAGCGTCATCAAAGTTCCCATTAACTGCCACTACCTTAGTATTATTCCCCTCCTGTGTGACCATTTGGCGTTCTTGAATGTCACTAACGCCATCTTTAGGATAAAATACCACTATTCGTGTATTGGGTACCTCGCTAAAACCAGCTAGAGCTGCCTTTCCGGTGTCCCCAGAGGTAGCCGTTAGAATGACTATTTCTTCTTCTATCTTTAATTTTTTAGCAGCAGTGGTTAATAAATACGGTAAAATCGATAAAGCCATATCTTTAAAAGCAATCGTATTCCCATGAAATAATTCAAGAACCGATACTTGTTCATTAATAGCTTTTAAAGGGGCAATCAATTCATTATCAAATTTATCATCATAGGCACGATCCACACAATAAGCTATTTCATCTTCCGTAAAATCAGTAAAAAATGCTCCTAAAACTAATTTAGCGATTGTTTGATAAGAGGCATCTTTTAAGTGGTCCCAATCTAAGTCAATTGTTGGCATGGTCTCTGGAAAGTATAGTCCTCCATCATTAGCAATACCTTTTACAATGGCTTGGGCGGCCGTTAATTTATTCTGATTATTTCTTGTACTATTATATAAAATTTGTGTCATTACCATCCCTACTTTCTAAGAATAATCATACTAAATCCTCATCAAATTGTCACTTAATTCCGGTAAAATTAAGTAAAAAAAAAAGACATATTAGTTTTTTTAGACTAACATGCCCCTTTTCTGCCCATTCATTTTTGAAGAATGTCTAGAGCCTTTATATATATGGATTAAGCTTCTGCAGCAACTGGATAAACAGAAACTTGTTTATGTTTTTTACCTTTACGTTCAAAGCGTACAACACCTTCAACTAAAGCGTATAATGTATCATCGCCACCGCGACCTACATTGTTACCAGGATGGATTTTAGTACCGCGTTGACGGTATAGGATAGAACCACCAGTAACTGTTTCGCCGTCAGCTGCTTTAGCACCTAAACGTTTAGCAATAGAATCACGACCGTTTTGAGTAGAACCCCCACCCTTTTTAGTAGCGAATAATTGTAAATTTAATTTCAACATGAGACAGCACCTCCTATGGTATAAATTTTGAATTTTGAATTTTTACGAATTCAGGATAACTTTCAGCAATCACTTCTAAAGCAAACACTAAATGTGATAATAATAGTTGTGATTGTTCAGTTTGTTTTTTGGTCAATTCAGTTGGTAAAGTTATTTTTAAATAACCCCCATCAACTTCGTTCACTTCTGTTTGAACGGGTACTTGGATCAGTTGATGTAATGAATTTTCGACCGAAATCAGTTGACTTGAAACAGCTGCACAAACAATATCATAACCAGAATCAGCATAACCTGCATGTCCGGTTGTAATAATTTGTTGAATCAATTGTTTATCATCAACCATTACTTTTATCTTAATCATAATTAAGCGTTGATTGCGTCAATTGTTAATTTTGTATAAGGTTGACGATGACCTTGTTTACGATGTGAATCTTTACGACGTCTGTATCTGAAAGTTACAACTTTCTTTTCACGACCTTGTTTTTCAACAGTCGCTTCAACAGTTGCGCCTTCAACTAATGGAGTTCCTACTTTTGTAGTTTCGCCACCTACTAAGATTACTTCATCAAAAGTAACTTTATCGCCTGCTTCTACATCTAATTTTTCAACAAAGATTGATTGACCAACTTCAACTTTAATTTGTTTACCGCCAGTTTTAATAATTGCGTACATTAAAGCACCTCCTATATTATATTTACGGGTTTCCCCTACACTTAGACTCGCCATGTTAAGTGCCATCAGGTCTTAAAACTCAACTTGTGCGGTTGCAGATGTGGTGCTACACAAATACAACATAAGTATCATAACAAATATGGCCTTCAGTGTCAAAGTTTTTTTCGAAAAAGAAATGTAAATTATTCTGGTGTTGTTAAACTATATTACCCAAGGTGGCATTACCCTAACATTTACAGTTGCTTATTGTTTATATCATTCATCAAAAAGGGAGTGGGCAAGAAGTAGAAAATTAAATAATTTTCGCTTCATCTGCCTACCCCCGCACAGTTTGAGTAGGCCTCAAACAAGTCAAAAGACGCAGTTTGAGACCACTCAACCACTGCGAGTTTAATTATCGAGCACTAATCTGAGTGAATTGGTCAAGATTATTCTCAGCCTCATTAAGACGCCATTTGAGACCACTCAACCACTGCGCTTTGAATTAAATAGATATACCTGAACAGAATTTAAAAAGTTTTTGCCCAGCCTCCCAAGCCTTACCGATTTAGTGTAAAGGCAGATATTTTAAAAATTTCATTATAGGTCAATCTCTTGCTTACCATACTAATCAATCTTTACGCAATCACTAAATGGTTTTAGTCCAAAAATTAATTAAATAATTATGTAGTTTTCATATCCTAGCCAAGATAGTAACGCTTTAGAAGGAAAATACATTAAAAATGATAATACAATATTAAAAATTAAGGTTGGCCAAAGTTGAGTCGCTAAAAATTCAGTTAATGTGATAATAGTATAGCCTACTTCTCGATAAAAAACGAAAACGATAAATTCTGTAATAGTTATCGCAACAATAAATAACATCATATGTAAAATAGTATTTTTAGGAAAAAACTTTTTAGTCTTTAAGATTAAATAAGTCACTATAAAGTAAATTGAGGCATAAATACCCAAAATGGTTGTATTATAACTATCTGTTAAAAAGCCAAAAATTAAAGCATTAATCAGAATCGATTCATCACGAAAGTAAAAGGCAAAGAGTGTTAAAATATATAACGCCATATGCGAAACTATGGTCTGGTCATTTCCTAAAAAAGCAACCGGAAAGATTGCAGGTAAAGCTGAATCAATAATGATACTAAAAAATAAGAAAAAAGGTAAAAACCACTTTATTCTGCGATCACGATTAATTTTCACTTACATCACTCTGCCCTTCACGCATAATGACGGTCACAAATCGAATATCGGTCATTTCACCAGCCGGTACAATTTCAACCGTCTGGAATAAACCATAATCATCCATACGCACATTGGCCACTTCACCTATTAATAGCGTTCTCGGAATGATACCGCCCAATCCCGATGTAATAACCATATCTCCTTCTTTCACCTCTGCTTCAGGATCTACTTGAGTCATAATATAACGCTTCGTTTTGCGATCATAAGATGAAACAATTCCATTAGCTGAGCCGCTCTTAGATTGAATATTAGCTGATACCATACCAGCATTTGATTTTTCAGAGGTTAATAATAAGACTTTGGAACTATTAGCGTTGACTTCAATAATCCGTCCAACTAATCCATTACCTGCCATAACGGCCATATTTTCTTTAACACCTTGGCTTGAACCAACATCAATCGTTAAAGTTTCCATCCATTGATCAGGGTTACGAGCAATTACTGTAGCATTTTGAACCGTAAATCCTCCTAAACTTTCGTTTAGTTTTAATTCTTTACGCATTGCTTCATTTTCAGCCTCTAAGTCTGCCACTCGCACTTGTAATTCATATACTTGATCAATTTTAGACTTTAATTGTTGATTTTCTTCAAAAGTATTGATTACTTTATCAACAGAATTGACGAATTTGACAACGACATTGACCGGTTCAGAAAATACTCGACCCGTCCAAGATGCCGTATCATTTATCGCACTCGTGAAAATATTATTTGTTCCTTTGGTCATTGTATATGCAATTAATGACACCATCATAATCGTACTTAATAATATTCCGATTAATTTTTTATTATTCATCTACGATCCTCTTTCTGTACTCTTTTCAAGTTTAACGTCTATCACGTTCAGCTAATCGAGCTTGATTTTCCATTTCTTTGAGAAGTCTTCCCGCACCTACGACTACTGTATCCAATGGTACTTGTACTAAATGAACCGGAATACCAATCTCTCTTTGAATCCTTTCAGGTAAACGACGTAAAAGTGAACCACCACCGGTTATCACAATACCCGATTCCAATACATCCACCGCTAGTTCAGGTGGCGTTTCTTCTAAAACTTGTTTAATTGCAGTAACAATAGGATTAATCACTTCATCGATTGCTTCAGCAATGACATTCGCGCGTACAATTTTTTCTTCAGGTAGACCGGTCGCTATATTGCGTCCTTTAATCACTCGATGATCTTTTTCATCATCTTTGGTAAAATTCGCATTACCAATGGCTAATTTTATTTCTTCAGCTGTCTGCATGCCAATAACTAATTGGTAACGATCACGGACATAATCTAAAATAGCCTCGTTCATTTTATGACCACCATAGACAATGGCGTTGCCTTTAACGATTTCGCCATAAGAAATAACGGCAATATCCGTCGTGCCTCCACCAATATCAACTACCATTTTACCTCGTGGCTCATAGATAGCTAAATTGGCACCTAAAGCCGCAGCGAAGGGTTCATCCACTATCAAAGCTTTTCGTATTCCAATATCTTTTATCGCATCAATCACTGCGCGACGTTCTACTTTAGTAATGTTACTTGGAACACAAATAACAACATCTGGTCCTGTAAATGAGCGGTGTATCGCTTTTTTTATGAAATGGGCCAACATTTGCTTAGTTAAAGAAAAATTAGCAATGACGCCATCCTTCATAGGACGAATGATTTCATAATTATCCGAGGTCCGTCCGACTAATTGTTCAGCTTCTTTACCAAATGCTACTGCTTCTTTTGTATCTTTCTTAATTGCGACAATAGAAGGCTCACGTAAGGCTATCCCTTTATTTTCAATATAGATTAACGTATTCGCTGTTCCTAAATCAATGCCAAGACGTTGTTTGCCAAAAAAAGCCATTGTAACCCTCCATTCATCTACTTTGCCAACAAGGCTTCTAGCTCGTTACATTATAACAAAATTTTTCTATAAAAACTACTTGAATTCATTGTATAAAAGAAAATATCAAAAAAATTAAGAATTAAAAAGAGACTGAAATCCTTTCCTATTCTTAATGAGACATTGTATCTGATATAAGAATAGTGTTAAGTTTTCAGTCCCATAATGATTAAAAGTTCATTAATGTAATATAGTCATAACCTTTAATGTTTTCTTTACCATTTAATTCATCTAATTCAATTAAGAATGCACAGCCGGCTACAATACCACCTAATTTTTCAACTAAATCAATGGTTGCTTTAATAGTCCCACCTGTAGCTAATAAGTCATCGGTAATTAAAACACGTTGACCAGGTTTAATCGAGTCTTCATGAATCGTTAGTACATTTTTTCCATATTCTAGTGAGTAGTCTACTTCAATCACTTTACGAGGTAATTTACCCTTTTTACGAATCGGCACAAAGCCAATTTCAAGTGCGTAGGCTACTGGACAGCCTACAATAAATCCTCTTGCTTCTGGTCCAACCACGACATCCACTTCTAATTTTCTTGCATAATCAACGATTTGTTGGGTTGCATAAGCAAAGGCTTTACCATCTGCCATTAACGGTGTAATATCTCTAAAAATAATTCCTTCTGTAGGGTAATTATCTACACGCGCAATATACTCTTTTAAATCCATCAATTTTTCCTCAATTCATTAATATATTGTTTTATCTGTTCAATTGTTTGATAATTCAACAATTCTTCAGTTTTAAATGACTGCTCATACAGTTGGTACGCTTTTGATTCTACTAAATCCACTTTTACAGTTTTATCTACGGGTAACGGTACGGTCAATCCATCCTTCATTATAACAAACTTCACTTCAAAAAACACTTTAAAAATACATTTTAATTTAGTAACAGGTAAATTCATTTGTTGACTTAAAACTTGTATCGCCTTTGATATATCAAAACCTTTTTTTTGACCTAAAATCCAACGATAAACAGCAGCAAATTCTGCTCTTGAAGGCATTCCAGCTAACCATTTCGATTCTGTTAAATAAACACCTAAATCGACTAATTTGATATTAGAATTCAACATCAATCGATTAAATTGTTCAATATTTTTTGGGGCTTCTATTAATGCAATATGCGATAAATCTAAATTTAGTGCTTGATTATTCAGCCATTCATCATAACTAATCATTGTATTGGATGGATGAACTCGGTCTGCTAACCATTTTTTTAAATTAGGTTGCTGGTAAAAAAATACCGTGTTTCGATTTTTTAATAATGCATCATTAAATTTACTAGAACGAAAATCACGAATCATAATCCCTTTGACTTTAGCATCCAGTACTTGGATTTGTACTTGGCGATTCCCTTGCCATTCATTTATATCTAAATAACCGATTAATGAGAAAGTTTCATCTAAGTTAATTGGACTAAATAAATTCGCTTTGGAAAAACCTATCCCTTCAATACTAGTATCATCTTTATAAATCGAAAATTTGATATGTTGATGTTGATTACCTATGACTCTTTTTTGTTGTAGTTCCACATCATAAAAAGCAAATACTGGTTTAGGATTATCCATACCAAAAGGCGCTAATAATTGACATTCTTTAACAAACTCCTCAGTCGCTATTGTTAAAGGGAGTGCCATATCAACGTTTAAAGTTTTAGGTTGTTCGAAAACAGCTTGATAATTGGCCATTGTAGACAGCATGGCTGTTTTAAAATTTTCCCATTCATTTTCTAAAACAGTTAAGCCTGCTGCTTGGCTATGTCCTCCGAATTGAGCTAAATAAGTTTTATTTTCAGTTAAACAGTCAAATAAATTAATCCCTTCAATTGACCGACCACTTCCACGAAAACGTTGTTCAGCTTGTTGATATTCAAACATGATTGTTGGACGATGATAGCGTTCAGTAATCTTACTCGCAACAATTCCTAAAACGCCTGCTGGCCAATTAGGCGCAGCCGCGATAATAATCGGTGGTAAAGTAGCATAGTGTTCGATTTGTTCCATGACTTGTTGGGTGATGTCATTAACAATCGCTTGTCTTTTTTTATTTTGTTCGTTCACTTTTTGAAGTAAGTGATCAGCTTCAATATCATCGATTGTTTTTAGTAATTCTAGTGCAGGAGTTGGATCGCCTAAACGCCCCACCGCATTGAGTCTAGGTCCCACTACAAATCCAATCGTATCAGCATTAATTTTTCTTAAATCAACTGATTCTTCCACTAACATTTTTTCAAGACCAATCCGCAAGGTCTCACTCATTAGTTTTAAGCCACTCTTTACAATCGTTCGATTCTCATCCGTTAGAGAAACCAAGTCAGCGACTGTCCCAATTGCCGCTAATTCTATACTATTAATCGGCAACTCTCCTAATAGAGCATGCGCCAATTTTAATGCTACACCTGCACCACTTAATTCGCCAAAAGGATAGTGACCTTCGGGATGACGTGGATGAATAATGGCATAAGCAGAGGGTAACGTTTCTTGTAGTTCATGGTGATCCGAAACAATCACATCGACCCCTTGACTCTGTGCATATTCAATTGCTTCAAAACCAGCCACTCCATTATCACAAGTTAAAATGACACGTACGCCTTCTTCAATAAAATGTTGATACCGCTCGATATTTGGACCATAGCCATCGATTAAACGATTGGGTAAATAATAGGTAAAATTTGCCCCTAATTCTTCTAATGCTTCTATTAAAATTAACGTACTTGTGATACCGTCTGCATCATAATCACCATAAATTAAAATTAATTCACCTGCTGCAATTGCTTGATGTAATCGTTCAATCGCACGCTCCATTTGATAAAATAAAAACGGATCATGATAAAGTTGTGGTTCTGGATTTGTCGCTTCTAATATCTTATCCACTGAATCCAGCCCACGATTAATACATAGACGAAGAAAAGCGGGAGAAAAATCTAATCCCGCTGCCTTCATTGTATCTAATTGTTCATCAATTTTCCCGTCTGTTACCGGTATTTGCCAATGATTTTCAATTAAATTCATTTTAACTCTCCATTATTCAGAAAACTTAGTGTCCTCTACTTGTAAAGTATTATTATTTTTTACTTTTAAATCATTAATTTGACTACGTAAATGAGAAATTTCTTTGTCTTTTGCTGCTAATTCTCTTAAATTCGTTTCTTTTAAAGTATTTAATTCTTTTACTGTAGCATTTTTAGATTTTTTCTGTCCTGAAATAGCTGAAAATGAAGTAATTAAACCGACAATGACTCCCACTAATAAACTTAATAAGATAACTAATACAAGCGGAACAGTAAATTTAGCAAAAAACAAGTCAATTGGAACAGTACTTGTATTTTGTAAAGCAAAAATCACCACTAAAATTAAGATAATGATCGAAACAATAAGTTTCCATTGATTTTTCATAATTTTCACTCCTATTTTAAATTAAAGATATTAAAGGCTAAGTAATCTCCTATATAAGGAAATATCTGATATAAATTGGCAGCTAAAGACATCGAAAAAGGTAAATTAATTTCGCGTGTATATGACTTTTGGGTCGCAACTTTAATCATTTTATCCGCTACTAATTCTGGTGTGATTGTAAATCTTTTGACCTTATCGTAATAATCTCTTAAATTTTTATCATAACTAAAAAATGGTGTCGCTACCGGTCCTGGATTAACAGTTGTGACAAAAACATTGGCTTGTTTAAGTTCTAAGCGCAAGGCATTCGCATAGCCAATAACCGCAAATTTAGTGCTAGAATAGACACTGGAATTGGGTGTGGCCATTTTGCCTGCCATCGAACTCACAAAGAAAATGTGGCCGCTTTGTTGTTGTACCATTAATTGAGATATTAAAGTAGTCAAATATATCATACCAAAAGTATTCACTTTAAACATCTCGTTAACTTCTTCATAACTAAATTCATTCGCTAGTTTAAATGTACCATAACCTGCACAATTTATTAAGTAATCTACCCTTTGATATTTACTTTTTATTTTTTGATAAGCATATTCTAATTGGATTTTATCACTGACATCGCATTTTACAACCAAGCTATCCGTATGATATTGGTGATATAACTGATGAGCTAAATTTTCTAAAGCTGATACATTACGCGCTATTAAAACTAATTGCGCACCTTGTTTTGCAGCTTTTATCGCGACCGCTTTACCAATCCCGCTGGAAGCACCCGTTATGACCATCACTTTATTGTTCATCTGGCATCTCCTTATGATTGCCCACTTCAACCTCAGTAAAATCATAGACAATTTGCGCTTGAGGAAAAACAGTTTTAGCCTGCTTTTCTAATTTCTTAGCATCAGCCCCTAGATAACGAGCACTAATATGATTCATTAACAGTTTCTTTACTTGTGCCTCTTTTGCGACTTTTGCTGCTTGTAAATTCGTTGAGTGAAAATGAGCATAAGCTAAATCCTTTTCTTGATCGACATAAGTCGCTTCATGAATTAAGACATCCGCACCTTTTGCCAAAGTCACTAAATTAGCACATGGACGCGTATCACCTAAAATGGTCACAATTCGCCCTTTCTTTTCTTCGCCAAGAAAATCATTCCCATTTAAAATGGTTCCATCGGCAAGAGTTACAGTTTCGCCTCGTTTTAATTGCCCAAAAATAGGTCCATTAGGAATATTATAGGGCGCTAAACGATCGATGAGTAATTCTCCTTGTGAATCCGGTTCAACTATTCGAAATCCAAAACTAATCACACCATGATTTAAAGGTAAATAATCGATTTTCCAACCATTAGCAAACTTTAATTGTCCGCCTTCATTGTTTAATTCCACGAATTTAATTGGATAAGACAATTTGGATTTAGAAAAACGCAAAGCATTTTGAACGAATTGGCGAATACCTTGCGGACCATATATCGTTAAGGGATCATTGCCTCCCCCTTGAAAGGAACGACTACTTAAAAAACCCGGAAGACCAAAAATATGATCACCATGCATATGAGTAATAAAAATATTGGTTATTTTTCTTGGTTTAATACTAGTTTTTAATATTTGATGTTGAGTGGCTTCCCCACAATCAAATAACCATATTTCATTGATTTCGTCTAATAATTTTAATACTAATGAACTAACATTACGAGCTTTGGCTGGTACACCTGAACCCGTACCTAAAAATTGTATCTTCATCTAAAACTCCTAACTAATCGTTAATATGACAAATTTTATTGCTGACGATACAGTTCATTTGCCATTAATTTTGCTAACTCTAAACTTCCCTTTTCATTGGGATGAAATTCATCAAGTAACCAATCCGGATGAGTATTAGCAACACTCGCCCAATCGATTAATCTCACATTTCCATAACGTTGAGCTGCTTTAAATAATTCATTGTTGACTTGCTGTGTCCAAGCACGATTAGGACTGATTAAAACGAAATATATCATTCGATTTTCACCAATAGCCTCTATATAATCATCGAGTTGACCTTTGGTAAAAGCGCCATTAGTCCCTAGTAATGTGATTACCGTTGGTGCTAGTTTATTTTTGGCTTTTAAGGATTCGATATCACTAACACTGTTATATAATTGACGTGCTTCATTAGCATCTATCACTGCTTTAGGAAAAACATCGATTATCTGTTGTGCTGATGCTAAAAAGATTGAATCGCCTACAAACGTGACTTCGATGGCATTAGCATATAATTTCACTTCTTGTTCTAAGCCTTCAATATTGTTGATAACAATTTTAGGTCGTTCATTTGAACTAAGCGTTTGATCAACAATCGCTTCATTGTGTTTGAATGTTTCAGCTAATTCTTGCACGACTCCTGCTCTTGTTTGCGGTGCTAATAATATGCCGAATAGTCCGATAAAGAGTATTATTCCATAAAAACCACTGAAAAATTTTACTTGTTTAAATTTACCCGAATTATTTTTTAAAAATTTTAATTGGAATCTTGTTTTTCGTATATTAGAATCTTGTCCAAATGGTAAGACAATTTTACGACTTTCAATCAGATAGTAAGCAAATTCAGCAAAAACAACCAATAAAAGACAGCCAACAAATATATGAACCGCATAACTTCGATTAACCTTTTTTAATAATTCTGGCATCACTAATACAATTGGATAAAACCATAAATAATAGGTATAACTTTTTTTACCTAAATAAACAAATGGTTTAAAACTAAAAAATTTATTTAACCAAGTATCTGGATATAAGGTAATAAAAATAACAATTAAAGATAAGAGTGTAAAGAACGTTATACCAAAACGAAAAGCAAAAGGTTGCGTACCATACATATAACGTATCATCATCCACATCAGCCATAAAATAGCAATACCTAAACCATTTAACAGCCCTTTCGTTTGTGAATTGATTGCTTTCGGCTTTAAATTATATGGCATCGCTAAGCTAAGCACTCCACCTAATGTATAAGCAAATAATCGGGCTAAGGTATTAAAAAATATACTGGAATGTTCATGACCCGTAGTTTGTAAATACCACATTAACACCATTGAAATTAAACTGACGATTGAAAGCATATTGATCGCAGTTGAGGTGCTTTTATGCCATTTATAGCAAGATTCAATTAAGAGCGGTGTTAATAATATGAGTTGTGCGTACATTGAGCTATACCATAAATGAGCAAAAACACTTTGGTTAGCTGTTTGAGCAAAAAATGAGCTCCCTGTTATGATTTGATAAAAATTATTAACAAATAAAAGACTGCTCAATCCCATATTTCGTAAGTTCATATAGTTTTTGGGGGATATGAACATAATGAAAACGGTCATAAAAACCATCATAAATAACATAGGGAAGAACAATTTATCAAACCGTCGTCTTAAAAAGTTGCGATATTCCATTGGTTGTTCTAAAATGATTTGCTTTTTAAAAATGCGGAAATTTAAGAAGCCACCTATTAGGAAAAATAAATTAACGGCAACAAAGCCACCGGGAACCAAATGCTGCAGATAGTAATAGGCAATGATAATAACTAAAGAGAGACCTTTAAGTCCATCTAACACTTCTATTCGATTTTGATTCGACTTACCTATTTGCATATTGCTCACCATTAATCCATAAACTCGAATTGATAACCAGCTAAATCGACAATATCACCATTTTGAGCACCGTGTTGGCGTAAAGCTTCGTCTACACCCATGGTACGTAGTTGGCGAGCAAAACGGGCAATACTTTCGTCATGAGCCATATTGGTCATCGCATAAAGCTTTTCAATTTTTTCACCGTATAAGCGCCAATATCCCTCACCAATTTGTTCAATCATGAATGGTACATCTTCTTCTAATTGATAATGAACCGCTTCGATCACTTCTTCTTCTAGTGGTATGAAGGTCGTTGTTTGAATCAATTCATAAACTTTATTTAATAAAGGTTTAATGCCGGTTGTTTGCCAAGTACTGACTTCAAAGATAGGTGGTAAATCTTGTTTTTGTTGTTGATAATAGTTAGCGATTTTCTCTTTAAAGCCATTAATGTTTTCTTGAGCAACTGCTTCATCCATTTTATTAGCTACAATCACCATCGGACGTTCTAATAACTTAGCATTATATGCTTTTAATTCATGCATAATGTCTAAGAAATCTTGATAAGGTTCACGGCCATGTACGCCAGCCATATCAATCACATGAATTAATACTTTAGTACGTTCAATATGACGTAAAAAATTTATTCCTAAGCCGACACCTGCTGAAGCTCCTTCAATTAATCCAGGCATATCCGCTAGAACAAATTCTTTACCAATGCCTAAATTAACGACGCCTAAATTTGGTGTTAAAGTCGTAAATTGATAGTCTGCAATCTTAGGTTTAGCATTACTGACAACGGACAATAAAGTCGATTTGCCAACACTTGGATAGCCTACCAGCCCCGCATCAGCAATCACCTTTAATTCCAACGATAATGCTCGTTCTTCACCTGGTTCACCATTTTCGGCAATTGAAGGTGCCGGATTTTTATGAGTGGCAAAGCGAATATTTCCGCGTCCCCCACGTCCGCCTTTAGCGACAATAACTTCTTGCCCATGGTCAACTAAATCCGCAATTATTTGCTCTGTTTCCGCATCGCGCACAATCGTTCCGGGTGGTACTTTGACAATCAAATCTTCTGCACCCGCTCCATATTTACTTTTACTCATGCCATTTTCACCATTGGCTGCTTTAAAATGACGATTATAACGGAAATCCATTAAAGTATGGAGTCCTTCATCCACTCGAAAAACCACGTCACCACCACGACCACCGTCACCACCGGCCGGTCCTCCATCTGGTACATACTTTTCCCTTCTAAAAGCAACCATGCCATCGCCACCTTTACCAGCTTTGACATTCACAACTGCTCTATCTAAAAACGTAGACATATTATCACTCCCTTTCTTTTATCAAGTTCTATTTTTAAAATTTACTAATTAATAACCGTGGATCTAAATAATCTAAAACATATTGAGTTAAAGTTGTCATTGTCGCATAACGATTGGCCTTGATTTTTTCATCTTGATCATTGACCATGTTCTCTTCAAAATAATGGTTAATCGGTGCGACTAAGTGTTGTAAGGTATCTAATACATTCCCTAGTCCTAGTGATTGGGTTAAGCCAATCAAAGTTTTTTCAGATTCTGTTTGAGCTAGAGCTGAATCAAGATGAGTATTTTCTGCTTTGCTACCTAAATTAACAACTCGGCTGATTGCTTCAACGATAGCGCGATAATTCTCTGGCTCATTGTCTTTTTTAGCTTGCAATGCTTTAGCCGTTTCAACCATTAATTTAAAGTTTAAGCCTTTAGAAGCTACCACAGCTTGAATAATATCAAAGTCTATTTGTTCTCGTTCTAAAGCAACTGACATTCTAGCATTAAAGAAATCAATAAGATGTTTTAGTAATTCATTATTACCTTTAACAACTGAATGATTTTCTAATATCGCTAATAAATCGATTTGCCAGTCGGTCGATAATAATATTTCTACTACTCCCATCGCTTGACGTCTTAATGCATAAGGGTCGTTTGAACCGGTTGGAATTAAATCGACACTAAAGTAATGAATTAAAGTATCTAATTTATCAGCTAATGTTAATAATTTGCTGGCAGTTGTCGTTGGTAATTGACCTCCACTTGATTTTGGTAAATATTGTTCACGGATCGCGATGGCAACTTGTTCATCGATACCGTAATGCGGTGCATACACATAACCAATTTCTCCTTGGAGCTCATCAAACTCGCCAACGGTTTGGGTCATCAAGTCATACTTATAAATTTTAGCTGCTTCAATAGCAGTGTTTGTTGTTGCTTGGTCGACTTGTACTGACGCAGCAATTAAAGGAATAAAAGCCGCTACTCGTTTTTGCTTATCAGCAAGACTACCTAATTTAAAATGTTCATTAACAGACGTTAACTTATTTAAATAAAATGCTAAATCTTGTTTTAAATCTTCTTCATAGAAGAATAAGGCATCCTCTAAACGAGCACGTAAGACTTTTTTATTACCTTTAATCACATTTTCTAGATGGTCGCTATTACCATTACGTACAGAAATAAATATCGGTAAAAGTTGATTCACTTGGTTTAAAGCATAAAAATAACGTTGGTGATCCTTCATCGCAGTTATTAATACTTGTTCAGGTACTTTTAAATACTCTTCTTCAAACTCACCATAAAAAACAGTTGGCCATTCCACTATGGAAGTCACTTCCTCTAGTAAATCTTCATCAATTGGCACAATCCAATTCTTTTCATTAGCCAATGATTCAATTTGGCTTTTAATAATGGCCTGGCGTTCTGCAAAATCGGCTAATACAAATTCTGCTTTTAATTGTTCAACATAAGTGGCTGGACTCTTAATTGACACTTTATGACCTAAGAAGCGGTGCCCACGTGTCAAGCGATCAGCTTGTACTCCAACAAATTCAAATGGTACCACAGTTTCATTTAATAAAGAAACAAACCAATGAATTGGTCGAATAAAAGGTGTTTCAATTGCATTCCAATGCATCGTCACTGGAAAGGTCATTGCTTTAATGACTTGGGGCATATTTTTTAAGATATCAGTGGTCTTTTTGCCTTTGATAAATTTATTAACATGTAAGTATTCAACACCTTTAATCTCTTCAACAAAGCTATCTTCTGGTGATGCTTGTTGTCCTCTTAAAAAACCTAAAGCGGCTTTGGTCCATTCACCATTTTCATCTTTAGCTATTTTCATAGCAGGTCCTTTTGCCACTTCGGTAACATCCGCTTGTGCTTCTGCTAATCCATCAACAATGACAGCCAGTCGTCTCGGTGTAGCATAAGTTTTAATCGTACTAAATTCAATACGTTGCTCAGTTAAATAATCGGCTACGCGTGTTTTTAATTGTTCACTTAATGACAGCAAAAAGCGTGCAGGTACTTCTTCTAAACCAATTTCTAATAAATATTGATTACTCATTATTCCATCTCCTTAGATACTTGTTTTAATAAAGGATAACCTAATTTTTCTCGTTCATTAACAAACGCTTGTGCCACAGAACGAGCCATTTTACGGATTCTTGCTAAATAACCCGCACGATCAGAAACGGAAATCATACCACGTGCATCTAATAAGTTGAAACTATGGCTACATTTTAAAATATAATCATAGGCTGGATGAACTAATTCAGCTTCAATTAAGCGAGTTGCTTCTTTTTCATAGGCATCAAATTGTTGGAATAACATTTCACTATCACTTAATTCAAAGGCATAAGTCGAATGCTCACGTTCGGGTTGCTTGAAAATTTCACCATATTTAACGCCAGCTACCCATTCTAAATCATAAACATTTTCGACGTCTAAAATATACATGGCTAATCGTTCTAAACCGTAAGTTAACTCAGAAGTTACTGGATTACATTTTAATCCGCCTACTTGTTGGAAATAGGTAAATTGGGTAATTTCCATCCCATCAATCCAAACTTCCCAGCCTAATCCGGCACAACCTAATGAAGGATTTTCCCAATTATCCTCAACAAAACGAATATCATGTTCTAATGGATCAATACCAATCGCTTCTAAACTTTCTAAATAGAGTTCTTGAATATTTAAAGGAGAGGGTTTCATAATCACTTGAAATTGATGATGTTGAAATAGACGGTTGGGGTTTTCACCATAACGCCCATCTGCAGGTCTTCTAGATGGCTCTACATAAGCCGCATTCCAAGGTTCAGGCCCAATCGCTCTCAAAAAAGTATAAGGACTCATCGTGCCGGCACCTTTTTCATTATCATAACTATTTAAAATCATACAGCCTTGTTTCGACCAAAATTGTTGTAAGGTCATAATAATCTCTTGCATGGTTGTTTTCTTTTCCATACTATCACTCCTTAATAATATTAAAAATCCCTATGAATAGCCAAATAAGACTACTCATAGGGACGAAAGTATTTTCGCGGTTCCACCCTAATTCTAGTAAGGACTAGCACTTTTAATTTTATACAAAATAACCAAAAGCATGCCTTCGATTTGCCCTAGCTTTCACCATTCTAGAGTCGCTATACTATCTTCTTTTTTCTTGCTTTTAATAACTAGATTTTACCGATTATCCGGGCTATTGTCAACTTGCGATTGAAGGCTTGATGTTCTTTTTGAGCCTCTTTTTGATAGAATACTTTGATACTTTTGATCCAATTGGTCTATTTCGTTAATAAACTGTTTACTTTTAAGTCTAATTCCAACAAATTCTTGATAAAGTTCTTTTGTCAGTCTTTTTAATTCAGTAATTGTTTCAATACTAACATTGATGGAATTAATTTTATTTAAAGAGGTATTGGCTAATAAAAAAGCGACATGCATCGCCTTAGGGCTAATATGCAAGCGATAAGGATCATTATTAAAATGTTGTCGACAAATCAAGCCACCTAAATTGATACTAAAATCAAAAGGTTCTTGCCGACGCCCACATACTTGACAATGTTGCCAATTTAATTGAGTACCAAAATAAGGTAATAAATAAATCTCAAAATAGACCATTAAGATGTCATGGTTAAAACCTTCATTTAACTTTAATAATGTATCATTTAATAAATGATACAAATGAGGTTGTGGGTCAAAATCTTCAAATACCGCATCGATTAATTGCACGAAATAACTTGCATAAGACTGCAAGGTTAAATCCTCTAATACTTTCCGAGGAAAAGCTAATGTTGAGGCTTCTTTGACAAATGAAAAACCAGACGGATTAATGGTACCCACATATTGATTTTTAGAAAATGGAATTAACTGAGCTCGCATAGCATGATTGGATTGCTGCCCTCTACGAATAAAAAACATCCGCTTTCCAAATTCTTTGGTCAGTAATTTTACAATCGTGTCTTCTTCGCGATATTGCCTACGAAATAAAACAATGCCTTCGAATGTTTCTTGCATGCCGTCACTTCCATTTCATTTTCAAACTATTGATTAATAATCGGTTTTCTTGTAGCCCAATTCATTGATATAGGTCTGTTTATTACGCCAATCCTTTTGCACTTTGACCCATAAATCTAGATAAACTTTATCATCTAATAATCGTTCAATGTCACGACGAGCCATTTGACCAATCTTTTTAATCATCGAGCCTTGAGCACCAATAATGATTCCCTTTTGACTCTTTCTTTCAACGATAATAGTCGCTTGTACTTCCACTTTATCATTTTCATTCCGTTGCATACTTTGAACTTGAACCGCCACTGAATGTGGAATTTCTTCTTTCGTTAAAAGTAAAATTTTCTCCCGAATAAATTCAGCTACCACAAAATATTCCGGATGATCCATGATTTGATCAGCAGGATAATACTGTGGACCAACTGGTAAGGTAGATTTCAAAGTATTCATCATTTCTGGAACATTGTTCCCTTCCAAGGCACTGATTGGAAAGACTTCACTAAATTCTAATTCACTTGTATAAGATTCAATCGTTTCAAATAAACTATCTGGATGGACAAGATCAATTTTATTAATTAAAAGATACACAGGTACTGAAAGATTTTTTAATTTCTCGATGATTAGTCGATCACCTGGTCCAATACTTTGAATCGCACTGACGACAAATAGTACAGCGTCGACTCCTTTCAAAGCACTATATGCGGTATTAACCATAAAATCTCCTAGTGCATGTTTAGGTTTATGAATTCCCGGTGTATCAATGAATACAATTTGTGCCTCTTCATCAGTGTACACACCTTGAATTCGATTACGAGTTGTTTGTGCTTTGTCTGACATTATCGCAATTTTTTGTCCGATGACCCTATTTAATAAGGTAGACTTGCCTACATTTGGTCGTCCGATAATCGCAACAAAGCCTGATTTAAATTCTTTATTTGTCATAATGACCTCTTTCTAAAATAATTTTACTAAGTATGGTACAAAAATAATGAGTCCTACGACAACTGCAATCAACGCCATCATCATCACGGCAGCAGCCGCAATATCTTTACTTCTTTTGGCCTGTTGATCCCACTTGGTGCCAACAACTAAATCGACCACCGTCTCAATGGCAGAATTAATCATTTCCAACGCTATTACATGACCAATCAGTAAGATGATAATTAACCATTCGGTGGTCGTAATTTGAAAAATAAAACCAGCCACTACTACAGCCAATGTCATCAATAAATGAATTCTAAAGTTGAATTCTTCCTTCCATAAGGTAATGAGTCCAGCTTTAGCTGCTTGAAAAGCCGAAATTCGATTTTGATTCGCCCAGTATTTAGTTGGTTTATCTTGTAAGCCCATATTCTTCTAAAACCTCATTTTGAATGCCAAACATTGCTTGTTCTTCTTCTTCGGTTTGATGGTCATATCCATTTAAATGAAGAAAGCCATGTACCGTTAAAAAAGCTAATTCACGTTCAAAAGAATGACCATAATCAGCTGCTTGTTCAACGATTTTCTGATATGAGATAATAATATCACCTAGATGTTCTGGGATAGCAGCAAAATCGTCATCTGCTTCCATCGTAAAGTCAAAATCGTCATCGCCTTCGGTTAAAGCAAAACTTAAAACGTCTGTCGGGCGATCAATACCACGGTATTGTTTGTTTAATTGGTGGATTGTTTCATTATTAACAATTGAAATGTCTACTTCACTTTGTTCTGAAAGTCCTAATTTTTTGGCTGTTAATTCGATGACATCTTCAATTATTTTTGTATGTGACGCTTCTAAATACTGTTCATCATCGATTAAATCAATAATCATCTTGTTCGCTCCTTCTATTCTGGATATTCTACGCGCGTATGAAACATTCCCGCCACACCATTAATGAGAGACTGTTTAACAATTTTTAACTCTTGGACCGTTAATCCTGAATCTTCAAATTGATTTGCTTCAATCTTCCCATCGATGATTTTAGTAATTAAGGCGGTAATGGCTTCAACTGAATGTTCTTTTAAAGTTCGAGAAGCTGCTTCAACAGAATCTGCAATCATAATCACTGCAATTTCTTTTGACTGTGGTTTTGGACCTGGATAGCTAAAATCTTCAATATTAATATCCGTTTTTTCTTGTTTAGCCTGATGGTAAAAATAGCCTGCTTGGGTGGTACCATGATGTTGTAAACAGACATCGACTATTCCTTTAGGCATATTATTATCTTCTAGTATTTTTGCCCCTTCGGTAACATGACTAATAATAATTTTAGCACTTTCTGCAGCTGTCATCATTTGATGAGGTGAAACCATCCCTTGTCTTAAATTCTCGACAAAAAACATTGGATATTTCACTTTCCCTACATCATGATAGTAACTTGCCACTCTCGTAAATAGTGAGTCTCCTCCAATCGCATCCACAGCGTTAGCACTTAAATTAGCTACTAAAATACTATGGTGATAAGTACCTGGTGCTTCTTCAATTAAGAGTTTTAATAATGGATGATTAAGATTAGCTAATTCATTTAGTGTTAAGGCTGCTTGATCATCGAGTAATTGTTCCCAATAAGGTTTTATTAAAATATATATCGTATGCATGATAACTGCACTCGTTAGCATTGCAAAAGTGGTGGTTAACGTTTCATAATTGAAAATTTCATAATTCATCGCTAATAAAATCGGAACGGTAATGACTACATTCCATAATATTGAAGATTGTAAGGTCATTTGATGCATCGTAGGATCCTGCTCGATTCTTAACCAAATAACGAGCATCATAAAGAAATAAAAGACTGCTGGAATTAAAACACCAATTAAGTCCGTTTGACTATTTAAAACAAATAAACTAATTAAGTTAAAGAAAATAATAGCTAATGCAATCGTCCGTCGATCGGTTTTAGGTAAAATTAATAATGGTAACAAACCAGCTGGAAACAACAACATTGCTTCTGACATCCCATTTTGTTGTAAGACTTGTAAAAATGTTAGAGAGATAAAAGCAAAGAGAAAAGCCAATGAATAAGCTGTTAAACGCATATTACCATCATTAACGGTTTTACTTTGTTTGTTATCCCATTTATTAAATACCATATAAAGAAAAATGGCGTGAATTAATAACACTGCAGCAAAAGCATAGATGCTATAAACCTTGGTTTGATTATTTAAAATGCCATAAATGTTTAATAAACGAATCATTTCAGAGTCAACCACAAAACCTTCTTGAATGATAACTTGACCTTGTAATATATAGGTTGGCTGTACTTGATTGACTGCATTTTCTCTCGCTAACTCCGTCGCCGGTTCGTCAAAAACCACTGTGGGTACCATTAACTGAACCACTAAAGATTTAAGGATTTCTCGATTTTTATTGCGAATAATATCAGCATTAATTTGACTAAAGATATTCTCGATAACGGTATTGACTTTCTCAGCCGAGATTTCTTTCATTAACGTTTCTGAAATAGTATTGGTAATATAAGTTTGAAGACCAATTATTTCTTCATCATTCATTTTAGCAATCGCTAATTGCATCTCATTATCAAGGTCCGCTACGAAATCTTTAATAGATTGGTCACCCTTTTGTAATTGATTCACTAAAACGATTGTTTTTTCTGCATCATTTAATTGTGCAAATGGTACTTCCTGAGTTTCGGTTCTTTGTTCCGTCCCAATCTCATTGGCCAATTCATTTAAATCATCTAATTCATTAAATAATTGCTTAATTTGTTGAGTCGAATAATTTTCTTTTCTTAATTGACGAATGGAACTAAAATATTGTTCAATTAATGTCAATTGATTTTCACGTATAGATGGACTATAGGTATAAACATCGGCCACCGCATCATAGGCACGTTGTTTATTCTCATTGGTTGTCTGTTCATCGATCGTAGTATATGGTGCGCGAATAGTTACATCGGCAACTTGATTAGGTTGAATATTATATTGTCTTGGTTTGACACTGGCAAAACCAAATAAAAAAAGTAATACAGTTAAAAGTGCAATTAAAATAGGTCGATACCATTTACCTAATCTTTGTTGTAATTGATATAATTTTTTATTCAAAATGTCACCCCAATTCAATCTTTTTCTGCAATAGGATATAAAAGAAAGATAAAAACGGTTTATCAATTCTCCTAACTAATAAAACGCGTCTATCTTTCCTTTATCATTATTCTGGTTGATTTAAACGTTCCATTTCAGTTTTAACAGTTTCTGTTTCAGTCTCCTGTGATACTGAGGTCGCATCATGCTCATTCGTCGTCGCTGGTGATGGTGTTGCTTTGGTTCCATAAGCACGAATAATATCAGCAACTACTGGATGACGAACTACATCAAAGGCATCAAATGTTACAAATGAAATACGTGGTATGCTATTTAGTTTTTCAATCGCATCTACTAAACCTGATTTAACACCGCGAGGTAAGTCTATTTGTGTCTTATCCCCATTAATAATCATTTTTGACCCGAATCCTAAACGTGTTAAGAACATTTTCATTTGAGCAATCGTCGTATTTTGAGCCTCATCTAATATGACAAAAGCATCGTCTAATGTACGACCTCTCATGTAAGCTAATGGCGCAATTTCAATAATGCCTCGCTCCATTAAACGTACCGTTTGTTCGGTTCCCATAATCGTGTATAAAGCATCATAAACAGGTCGTAAATAAGGATCCACTTTTTCTTTTAAATCTCCAGGTAAAAAACCTAAACTTTCGCCTGCTTCAACTGCTGGCCGTGTTAAAATAATTTTCTTTACTTTCCCCTCACGCAAAGCCTGAACAGCCAAAACAACGGCTAAAAATGTTTTACCGGTCCCCGCAGGCCCTACTCCAAAGGTAATATCATGTGAATTAATTTTTTTAACATATTGTAATTGTCCGAAGTTTTTCACTCGAATCGCTTTACCATCTGCAGCACGACCAATCACTTCCTCATAAAGATTAACGAAGAATTCTAGTGTATTGTTTTTGGCCATTTTGATTGCCGTAACAACATCCATTGTACGTGGAGTAATATTACGCTCTAATAAATGAATCAACATAAAGAAAATGTCGCTAACTTCATTCACGTCGGCTTCATCTTCCCCTTTAATGGTAATGACTTCTCCTCGAACAGCAATCGAAACGGGATAACTTTCTTCTAGTAATTGAATATTTTGATCTTGATTCCCAATTAGAGCAATCATCCAATCACCATTAGTTACAATTACTTGTTTAGAAAATGTACTTGGATTATTCAAATTTTCGCCTCTTTTTCTTATGATAATAATTCTTTTACGATACGATTAACAACTTGTCCATCTGCTTGCCCTTTTAATTCAGCCATTGCTTTCCCCATTACTGCACCGAAAGCTGATTTATCTTTAGCTCCTACTGCTGCAATAATTTTGGTTATTGCTTCTTTGATTTCATCTTCTGATAATTGCGCAGGTAAGTATTGTTCAACGATTTTGATTTCGTCCAATAATGGCGCCACTAAATCTTGACGACCTGCTTTTTCAAATTCAGCTAATGAATCTTTACGCTGTTTCATTTCTCTAGCAATAATTGTGATTTCTTGTTCTTCACTCAAAGGCTCTGTTTGTTCAATTTGTTCCTTTTGCAAGGCAGCCTTCAACATGCGAATAACTTTTAGTGTTTCTTTATCTTTCGCTTTCATTGCTACTTTTATATCTTCATTAATTCGTTGTGTTAATGACATCATTCATACACCTCTTATCAAATTTCTTATTATCTATTGTAACAAATTTTTGCTTAATATAACATTAAATGCTTAAATCTCTACTGTTTTTTTGCAATTTATCGGCAATTAGTTAAAAAAATTCCCTTCAATAAAAGATTGAAAGGAATAATTATCAAAATATTGAATGATTATAAATCTAAAATGTAAAGATTTAAGTTATGATGTGCTCACTAGGCATCACTGAGCGGGAGTAGAAAAGAAGTAGAAAATCGAATAATTTTCGCTTCGTCTGTTCACCCCCGCA
>NZ_FUWO01000003.1:0-3180 GCF_900167405.1 Globicatella sulfidifaciens DSM 15739 | reverse complement strand
TCATTAAGACGCAGTTTGAGGCCACTCAACCACTGCGCTTTGAATTAAATAGATATGCCTGAACAGAATTAAAAAATTTTTTTGCCCAGCCTTATACAGTGACTCATACTGTTGATATACCCTATATAGCCAGTACAAAAATAAATTATTAAAGTCTTTGCCCAAACACTTATCCAAGCCACTCTTTCACTTGATATAATAACAGCATATTAATCTCATGTGATTGTACCCAAAAGGTAGTGACATCGGCCTTTCGTGATTCGAAAAGGGTTACCACCCGTTCGCTTTCAGAAATTGGCACAATAGGGTCTTGCTTACCCATTGAAATAAAAATTTTTTGGTGTGATAGTGAATGAGTTTCATTAATAGGAACTGGGTACATTGGCGCCATTAAAATAGCTTTGTTAAAGATTGATTGGTCTTTTAATAACAGCTCAATCGCGATATTGGCCCCATTGGAAAACCCCACAATAATGGCTTTACTCAAATCAAACGCATATTTTTCACTTGCTTCAATAATAAACTCTCTTAACATTAATGCTCTTTGCTGTAAATCTTGCACATCATACACACCTTCTGCTTTACGCTTAAAGAATCGTAAAGCCCCGTGCTCATTGACATTTCCTCGAATACTTAGGACGCCATAATCAGGATTTAAGAAATCTGCAATTGGTAATAAGGAATGCTCATCTCCACCTGTTCCATGTAATAAGATAAAAGTGGGGGCATCCATCCTTTTAGCTTTTTTATATAGATGTTCCATCAATGGCCTCCTTTTTTGATAATAATTGCCGATTAGAAGATGAATACTTGTTAATTCTAGCCGTTATGGGTTCAATTTGAGCTAGTATGTTGTCTCTATCTATCTCAAAATGGGGTGGGATTTGTAATGTTTGTCCTAATTTATCAAAAGACTCATCTACTTCTAAGCCTGGATCAACAGTAGCAAATTCAAAAATAACATTCCCTTTTTCTTGTAAATAAATCGATTTAAAATACTTACGATCTTTAACTTCGGTAATGGCAAATTGTTGTTCAAAAAAATAGTCTTGCCATGCCAATAATTCTGTTTGAGAAGGTACACTCCAAGCTAAATGGTGGACCGTTCCCGTACCCCAACGTCCTTTAGGTAAAGGAGATTCATTGACAATAATATGCTGTGCTAGTGGACTATCCGTTTTAAAAAGATGAGGTCCAACCTTTAAAAGTCCTAAATCATTGGTTAACAAGGATTTAGTGGCTGTTGGGTTTTCAGATAAAATCGCCACCCCGTGAAAATCATAAATAGCTCTCGTTTCATGCTCTACATCCATTTCAACTATGGCTAAATCTAAAGAATGAGGATCACTAAATTCTAAAGTGTCTTGGCCAAATAACTGTGATCGTGTTGTTTCAATGCCTTTAGCAAATAAATAATGCTCCCATTCCTTTAAATAACCTTTAGGTACTCTAAATGCAATCCTGCCTATTTGTCCACCACCTTTTCGACCATGGGTCGCATGTTGCCAAGGGAAAAAGGTTAATAAAAAGCCTGGATTCACTTGCTCATTTGAAAAGTAAAGATGATATACTGCCGAATCATCAAAATTAAGGGTTTGTTTTACTAATCTTAATCCTAAAATATCTTGGTAAAATTTAATATTTTCATTAATATCACCAACAATCGCACTTATATGATGAATGCCCTTAACTTTTTTCACGTTTAATCCTGCTCCTCTTCCCCACGCCAAACTGTCTCAAACGGTCTAACTTGTGCCTCAATTTCTGCTCTCTTAGGCTCTAAAAACGGAGGTAAAGATAATTTTTCTCCTAAGGTTTCATATGGTTCGTCTTGCATAAAACCAGGTCCATCAGTCGATAACTCAATTAAAATATGACCTACACGCGTATAAAGCGCCTCAAAGTAAAAACGATCGACATATCCAGAACTTCTAATACCTAACTTATTATAACGATCTAACCAAGCCATCAATGCCTCATGGTCTTTCACTCGGAAAGACACATGATGGACTTGTCCATAGCCTGGCTGACTTTGTCCGGATTCGCTATCATTAATTAAGATAACACGACCACCATTACCACCTTCCCCTACTTCCAATAAAGCACGTTCCTCGGTTAATTCGATTGTTTTCATACCATAAACTGTTTCTAAAAAAATGCGAAAGTCTTCAAAATAACTGATCGTAATTTCAATAGGACCTAAACCAGTAATGGCAAATTCTGCTGGAACCGGACCTTTCTTCCAAGGAGTCCCCGCGGGAATCCCTTGGTTATGTTCATCTGAAAATAATTGGTACTTTTGACCATCCTCTTCTTCAAAAGGTAATACCTTAACACCATATACTTCAGTAATCGGATCATGTTTTATTCCCATTTTTTCAAAGCGCTTTTGATAGTAGTTTAAAGCTTGATCATTCGGTACTCTCAAACCAATTCTTGAAATTAAATTAGTTCCTGGTAATCCTTTTGGATTATTGGGAAAATCAAAGAAAGTCATATCGGTTCCCGGAGCCGCGACATCATCGGCATAAAATGTGTGGTAAGTATGGATATCATCTTGATTAACTGTTTTTTTAACCAATCTCATCCCTAAAATTTTTGTAAAAAATTGATAATTACGTTCAGCAGAATCGGTCATCGCGGTCACATGATGGATTCCTAATAATTCGTGTTGCATAATAGTCCCCTCTTTCAATAGTTGATTGAACTTAGTTCGAATTCAAACCAATTTGATTATGGGTTTAATATTATCACACATATTTGAATGAGTCAAAGAATTTAATCCTAATTAGTAATTTAAATAAGAATAATCATCTAATCAACTACTCTCCGTTAAAACAGAGAGTTTGTCCTAAACATGGTGGTTGTACGAACGATGTAATATCTCCAACCGTTTAAAGACACTAAGGGATGGTTGACTGGCACCCCATCAATAAGCAGTCTGTAGACACTTACTGAATATTGTTTGATGTTTAATAATTTTGTATTGGCACAACTTTTTCAAACCGTGGGTTTTTCTCACTCGACAGATATCGGTGACCCAATTCTTTAATATTGATAGCTGCCACACGGTCATCATTTGATTGATACCCACAATTCTGACAAGTAAACAAGTGCTTATCTTGTTGTCTATTAGCTTTATCAATTGATTCGCATTTTGGACAACGTTGGGACGTAAAT
>NZ_FUWO01000008.1 GCF_900167405.1 Globicatella sulfidifaciens DSM 15739 | reverse complement strand
AAAGCACGTGCTTATGACTTAAATGGTGGCGATTTAAAAACTTGGGTAATCAATCAAACCAAAGCAAAAGAAAGAGAAAGAAGAGTAGAAAAATTAGATGGCCGTGTGGGACGGAAATACGCCTGTCAGTATGATTGGAGCGGTAAAGTCGCTATCTTACACTATTCCAATAACACACGGACTCGCCAGGCTTTTGGGACAATCGCTGGTTATTGAAAACCAATAGAGCGAGGCCTTTATTCATAATGACAGCTAGAGGCAATGAAGTGAATGTTTGATAGCGAGCAACGGCATGGTACTGGCGTCTAGCGAGACTGGATTGGCTACAAGGAATGCCTCCCTAAAAACTTCCAGATCGTACCATGCCGATGGAGGATCGTTATCAAGGATAGCAGTTAAAATATGGAATCCATGAAATGGGGTTCAGAGAATTAGTAAAAAGTATGGTAGAGGAAAACCAACAATAATTTGACACTATCAGCTCGCTCCCTTTTCTGTTCTCTCTTTTATCGGCATGTTATAATAAAAGAGCAAAAATAAGAAAAGGGTGTGGTAGTCATGATAGAATTACCAAAACAATTTGATTGTTGCGTCATCGATTTTGAGACCGCAACACATTATAATAATTCAGCCTGTTCCATCGGTATGGCGTTTATTAAAGACCTTGAAATCGTTGAGCGATTTTATAGTTTAATCCAACCACCAGGAAATCGTTATGCTCAATCCAATATTCGCGTGCATGGCATTACCTCGAAAGAGACTGCAACAGCGCCAACTTTTGATGAAGTATGGCCACAAATAGAATCCAAAATTATATCGACGCGTTATATTTCCGCCTATAATAGTCAATTTGATATGGGCGTTCTGCTTGAATCCGCACGATATTACGGCATCGAAGTTCCGGAATTTAAGACATTTGATGCGATGTTTTTTAATCCAAGTTATCGCAATCAAACGATGAAATTAAGTGCCTTAGCTCGTCAGTTTGGCTTTACTTTTGAGGCCCATAATGCGATGGCTGATGCTGAAGTAACCGCAAAAATTTTAATTGAGACGATGAAAGAATATCGTACGGATGATTTTGATGAATTTTTAAAAAGATATCAAATATTTGTCAAACCGATAAGTCGTTTTAATACGACAACGGCGAATCATTTTAAACCGAAGTTTCAAAAATTTAAAAAAGCACTGAAAATTACCGATATTAATCAAGTGCCACCAAAAGAAGAATTCTCTGGCCATTGGTTACAAGATAAAAATGTTGTCTTAACGGGTGAGTTTGAAACTGGAAAAGATGAGTTAATGATGAAAGTGCGCTATCATGGTGCCATTTTAAAATCAACAGTCAGTAAAACGACAGATGTCCTAATTGAAGGATGGCAAGACCCGAAATATCAAGATGAAAATGGTCTGGTTGAAAAACAACGTAAGGCGCGCCAATTAGTGGAAGAGGGTCATCCAATTATGATCCTATCAGAAGCCGATATATTGGAACAAATGTAAGTGAAGTTAATACTCCAATAAAAGAAGGAGATACATTTTATGATAGAATTAAAGCCTTTTAATGAACAAGATTTAAGAATAATTTGGGCAATTGGTTTTAAAGAAGAGTATCCAGAATGGTCGAAATGGAATTCCCCATATTTTGATGAATATCGTTCGTATCAAACCTTCGAAGAATTCAAACAAAGTAAAGTATTTGATTATTTGATGTCTGATACTTGTCGAGGGATTTATTTAGATAGTAAGCCGATTGGGATGGTGTCACGCTATTGGGAAAATAAAATGACACGTTGGTTAGAGATTGGGATTATCATTTATCAATCGAATGGATGGTCAAAAGGGATTGGCTCCATGGCATTAACTCAGTGGGTTACCCAAACATTTACCGATTTTCCTGAAGTACAACGAGTTGGTTTGACGACTTGGTCGGGTAATCAAAGAATGATGCGTGCGGCTAAGAAAATTGGTATGACACAAGAAGCGTGCATTCGAAAAGTAAGATACTTTGAAGGTATCTATTATGATTCAGTCAAATATGGCGTCTTAAGAGATGAATGGGAAAAGCATCACGATGCATTGGGAAGTAGTTTCAAGGAACTAGAGAAGTTTCCCAACATTCGTAGAGCAAAAGTAAAAGATGCGGATGCCATTGCGGAATTAAGTCGTGTTTCATTGGGTTATGAATGTAACAATGAAGAAGTTAAGTCTAAGCTCACAAAATTATGCAATCAAGCAAACCCAATCATTCTTGTATATGTTGCTGCAGAGTCGGAAAAAGTGGTAGGCTTCGTACAAGCAGAACTTTATCAGGCAGTATACTTCGAAGATGGATTAAATATCTTAGGTTTAGCAGTATTACCAGCGTATCAAGGGCGAGGAATTGGTCGGCAATTAATGACAGCCGTTGAATCATTCGCTAAAGCAAATCGATTATCATTCATTCGATTAAATTCTGCAGAATACCGTCATGAAGCGCATGCTTTTTACGAAGGAGTTGGCTACCGTTCGAATAAACTACAAAAAAGATTCATTAAAGAAATTGAGTAGGGGTGGTAGGATGCGATATGTATTATTGTTACGAGGAATCAATGTGGGTGGCAACAATCGCGTGGTTATGAAAGAATTAAAAGAACAATTGACAAAGGTGGGCTTTCAAAATGTGAGTTCCTATATTAATAGTGGCAATCTGTTTTTCGAAACGGAACTTGAGCGAACAGCGATAATGGAACTTCTCAATCAACTTTTTGAAACACATTATTCATTTGACCTTAAGTATTCATTAATTGATGTGAAAAGATACTTAGCAGAATTTAATCAACTTCCAATCTGGTGGCAAGAGAAAATGGCTGGTAAAGACGTCTTGTTTTTTACGGATGAAATTAATCGAGAAGCAGTCATCAGCAAAGTTAGCCAATATCCTTTACATAATGAAAAAGTGCATTTTGGTGAAATAGCCATTTATTGGGGAAAACTAGATGAAGCAGAATTTTTAAAAACGGACTACCATAAGCAATTAGCAAAAGAATCATTTTATAAACAAATTACCATACGCAATGGCAAGACCTATCAAAAATTAAGGAGATTCTTGAAAGTTAGGGGTGAATTAAGATGCAATATATTGAAAATCCCAAAATTGACCTTGATCAATTACTTGATTTGTATAAGTCAGTGGGGTGGACAAGTTATACCGGTCAACCAGAAATGTTGAAGAATGCCTATCGCCATTCGCTCTTTACCTTAGCTGCTTATGATGGTGAGCGACTAATTGGAATAATTCGGGCCGTTGGAGACGGTTATTCTATCCTCTTTATTCAAGATTTATTAATTTTACCGGAATTTCAACGTCAAGGGATAGGAACAAACTTGTTAAATAAAGTCATTGATACGTTTCCTAATGTTTATCAACTTCATTTATTAACGGATAATTCTGAAAAAACGAGAAAATTTTATGAATCTGTTGGCTTTAAAGATGTCAATGATATTCAATGTACTGCCTTCACTTTTGTCGGAAAGGACAAGAAATAGAAAAACATTTATTTTCACGCGTTATTGTCGTTTAAACATCTCGATATTATTATAAACCAGAACGGTCCTCTAAATCCTAGTGTACTGCCCTCCAAAAGTTAGTTTTTGGTCTAACTTTTGGGAGTCACTACATAGTTCGGATTTAGGGGGCTTTTTTGATGCTATTTAAAAAGTGATTTTAATGCTTATTTCCTGAATTTTAAGAAAAGTGAAGAATGCTCCTTGACATTTATTAGTTTATATAGGAAAATATAGGAATTCAAAGTTAGGAAAAAATAGGAAAAAATGAGGAGGAGAAGCCAATATGAATTCCGAACAAAAATATTATACTGGAAAAGAAGTTGCAGAAATGCTGGGAGTGACAACGCGGACGATTCGTAATTATTTAAAAGAGGGCAAATTAAAAGGAACCAAATTCGGTGGGAGGTGGAATTTTACTCAAGAAGACATCGATGATTATATTCAACACGAAGAGCAACAGTACAAATCAGACTCAGAGATTAGTTTTGAGGGAGTTGAACATTTTAATTTAGAAGTCGAACAACATTATGAGAAAGCAGAGTTGCTTGAGCAAGGTATCGAAAAAGTTTTGGCTATTATGAATCAGTTAATAGCTGAAAATCCCAAATATCAATATCGATTTTTTTATAAACAAAGCGGTGTAAATCAAGCCATTTATCATTTCAGAGGTCAATTAATCGGTTTTGGTTTACTGAGTGAACGAATTGTACAAACTTTGAAAGAATAGGTGATGAGAGATGCAATTACTTAAAAATATCGGGCTAAAAATATATTTGATAGTCTTGATTAAAGTACTGATTATTGTCTTATCACGTATTGTTATTCCGTTATTGGTTCCTAACAATCAAAGCCTATTGTCAATGGATACCCGAACCATCTTAATCGTCTTTGGATTAGTCATGTTGAGTTCCTTTATCATTCAATCAGTGCTTACTATTTTATTTGAAAACTGGATGACGCAGTATAAGGTAGAACTTTATTTAGACCAGGTCGCAAATCTACAAAAAATGAGATATGATGCCATTCTCAAACTAGGGACGACTTCAATTGTCAGTCGTTTTTTTGAAATGGTGGATACTATTTACTTTTTTCTTAGTGGTGGGTTAGCAACTTTTTCATTAGCGGCTATATTAATTATTATTTCGCTAGGAATTGCCTGGTGGATTGATATGAACGTTTTCATGGCTTTGTTATGTTTGATTCCAATCAATTTTTTTGGATTTAAAAAAATAAACCAAGAACTATCTAGACGCATGGGATTGTTTCAAAAGACTTTTAGTAATACTCAACAAAATATTATTCAAGCGGTAACCAATGTCGAATTTTTAAAATCAACCGCAAATGAACAATTATTGCGCAAATTGATGACCTCCGATTTAAATCAAGCTTACCAACAACTGGCTGAAACCAATAAATTTGCGGCTATCTCTTCAAATCTTATCGGAATGTTAAATCAATGTGTCCAATACTCTATTTACATTGCGATTACTTTATCAGTGGCAAGAAATCAAAGTTCAATTACCCATTTGTTAACAACGAGTATAGTGCTGCCGACCTTCTTCCAAGCATTGAGAGAATTAAATAGCGCGAATCTTGATTTTTCTACATTGCGCGTTTCTAAAGAGTATATTGAGAATGACATTAAACCATTTGCAGAAATAGAGACAACAGAACAAATCTTGTCCGAAGTCACTCTTGTTGAAATGACAGAGATTAGCTATCAGATTGATGAAACTCACTACAAAATTCCGATTCATCAACATTTCACCAAAGGTGATTGGATTCATATTGCCGGACCTTCAGGTGTGGGGAAAAGTTCACTTGTTAAATTATTATTAGGATTAAGAGACAGTACAGGAATCGAAATCAATCAAATACCACTCAAATTATTAGAAAAAGCCAGTTTAAGAAAAAGAATGGCTTATGTGACACAGGAGATTCCGATTTTTAATAAAACCCTAGAGGAAAATGTTGGTTTAGGACGTCGGTTAGAAACGGAAGAAAAATAAAAAATTGAAGATAGCCAGATATTAAGCACCATTTTGAAAAATAAGGACTGGCAAACGCCAATACTAAATGCAGGTAATAATTTATCGGGTGGAGAAAAGCAACGGATCGCGATTGCACGATTGTTGTTGTCACAGCCTGATATCATCGTTATAGATGAAAGTACAAGTGCGATTGACCATCAAACCTCTGAAGCAATTTATCAACTACTGAAATCAACTTTCAGTGACGCTATCGTTTTTGTAATTACTCATGATCAGACAAAACAAGCATACTGCAATCGTGTCATCAACCTAGGATAATAACCAATCGTTTTTTTGAGATGGAAAATTATCTCAAAAAGCGGTAAACTATTAACAATGCTAAATAGTTTGATGTTAGGAGAAAGATAATGAAAAAAATTACTAATGAAAGTCTCTTTGACTTAAAAAGTGTGGCGAATCCTAAGGTAGCCCAAAACAAAGTTTTCTTTGTTGAAACGTCTATGCGCCAAAAAGAAAATGATTATTTTGGTGAAATCAAAAGTTATGATTTAGATACGAAACAGCTTAAAGTATGGAGTCCAAACAATGTTTCCGTACAAAGTTTTGATATTTCACCCGATCAAACGTTTTTAAGTTTTTCGGCAAAAATTGAAGGCAATGAAAAGTCACAATTATTTTTGATGCCTATGGATGGGGGTAGTCCCGTTCAGTTAACTGCTGAAGAAGCGGATATTATCAGTTATCTTTGGTCTAAGGATAGTCAAACCATTTATTATCAAATTTCCAAAAAAGAGGAAACTGACAGCGATGAGAAAAAGGATGATTCATCTAAAGACTCTCCACAACCAATTCATATTGGAAAAATTACCTATAAAAATGATGGTGCAGGATATGTTAAAACTGATTTAACCTACGCGATTAATAAAGTTTCAGTGGCAACGAAAGCGGTAGAAGAGGTAATCGTGTTGCCTTACTCTGTAAGCTTCGCTGATATTACGAAAGATGAATCACAACTCTTTATTAATATTAATCAAGCCAATGAAGACGAATTGGCATTTGCTAAAGGTGCCATTAAGTGCATCGATTTAAAAGCGAAGAGTATCCAGTCGTTTGAAGCGACTAAGGAATTGCCTTCAGCTGGATTTGCTGCCTTAAATCCAAGTGAAACGCATTACTTATTAGTTACGAATGACTTTACTTATGGTTTTGTAACCCATTCAAAATTATATGTATATGAAGTGGCTACGAAGAAATTAACCAATGTACTGCCAAAATTTGAGTACGATTTAGATGATAGCTTGGTGGCGGATTTCCAACAAGCGGTTCATGGATTCGAATTTAAATGGCTCGATGATAAGCGCTTTATCTTTTCAGCTACTGTAAAAGGTGAAATTCATTTATTTGAGGGTAACCTTAAGGGCGAAGTAGAAGGCAAATTGTCCCAGTCAATGCATCTTACTTCGGGTATCGAAGAGTCTGGACGTTATTATATTACTTATTCTACCCCAACTGTTCCAAGTCGTTTAGCGGTAGTTGAGGCTGACAAACAATTAGAAGATTTATATAATCCGAATGAGCAATTTGAAGCAGAGCATGAGATTGTGAATCCTGAACGATTCTGGTTTAAAGGTTATGATAATTGGGATATTCAAGGTTGGTATTTAGCACCAATCACTGAAGAAAAACAACATCCGGCAATCTTATACGTTCATGGTGGACCTCAAGTCGCTTATGGCGAAAGTTTCTTCCATGAAATGCAAGCTTTAGCACAAGCAGGGTACGGTATCATCATGTTAAATCCTCGGGGAGGAAGTAGCTATAGTCAAGAATTTGTTGCAGCTATTTTAGGTGAATATGGTCATCACGACTATGATGATTTGATGTTAGGGGTTGATTATGTTTTAGCACAACACCCTGAAATCGATCAAGACAGATTATTTGTTGCAGGTGGTAGCTATGGTGGCTTTATGACCAATTGGATTGTCGGCCATACTGATCGCTTTAAAGCTGCGGTTAGTCAACGATCCATTTCTAATTGGATTAGTTTTTATGGGGTTAGTGACATTGGGATGTTCTTTGTCGAGTACCAATTACAACGCGATTTATCAGATGTGGAAGGTCTATGGAAATTATCTCCACTTGCATACGCTCAAAATGTGAAGACACCAATCCGTTTCTTGCATGGACAAAGTGATTTAAGATGTCCTCAAGAACAAGCGGAACAAATGTATATTGCAATGAAAAAAAATGGAGTGGAAACGGACCTAATATTATACCCGCAATCAAGTCATGGATTATCACGTGAAGGTCTTCCTAACTTGAGAATGGAACGCTTAACTCATGTGAAAGAATGGTTTGATCGTTACATATAGAATACTTGTCAATATTTTATACTAAAGCCTATTTACATTGTTATTGACCTTTAGCCATGGAACAAATGGCTCTATAATAAATGGTGTTGGTGGATAAAATAATTATCCATCAACACCATCTATTTTTATTTTAATTGAAAAGGTCAGTGAATTAACTTATTCTATTAATAACCACAAAAACAGAAAGGATGTTATTCACTTGACCTATTCATATTGTATAAAATATTTACTTGAAATAAAAGACCCTAATATCAAATTGACTGAAACATTGACTCAAATTCCCTTAAATCAAAGACCTACTCATAAATTACTTCATGGCATTCTATCCTATGAGGTTAATCATTGCCCTCATTGTAAGTGTCGAAATCGTGCCATTAAATGGGGCTTCAAGCGTGTGCTAGTTCATCTTGGACAGTTTAATTCTCAACCTATTAAGCTTTCGCTTAAAAAGCAACGCTATCGATGCAAGCAATGTGCCCATACCTTTTCTGCTGAAACGACTCTTGTCGACAAACATTGTTCTCTCTCTAACCCCATGAAGTTAGCGATTAAACTCGCACTTCAAGAGATTCGCCCTCAATCCGGTATCGCGAAAGAGTATGGGGTTTCAAGTCCGTCCATTAACCGTATCGCTCGTCAAGCAAGCGAACAACTGAAGCCCTCTCGTCACTGGTTACCTGAACACTTAGCCATTGATGAATTTAAATCGGTTAAATCCGTTGAGAGCGCCATGTCTGCTATCATTATTGATAATCAACATCATCGACTCATTGATATTATCGAAGACCGCAAACAAGTGTCGTTACGTCGCTATTTCCAGCGCTACGACCTCGCTGTACGTAAAAAAGTTAAAACCATTACGATGGATATGTATGAGCCCTATAAAGACTTTTTTCCTCGATTGTTTCCCAATGCCGTCATTATTATTGACCGGTTCCATCTTGTTCAACGACTCAATACGGCTCTTGACCGAATCCGTGTGACTGTGATGAATGAACTTCGCTATAAAGTGCCGACTCATTACACCAAATTAAAGAACCTCTGGAAGTTATTGCTTAAAAATGATTGGGAGTTGGACTTTGAAAAATATGACTCACATCGGTTATTTAGTGGCCTCATCACTGAAAAAGGCATCGTTGATTTTTTACGAAACATCGATCCTCGGATTGAAGTTGTTTATACATGGGTCAATCGATTAAAGGCTCTCTTTAACGACCATGATTATGAGGGGTTTCAAGAGATATTAGCGGAATCTCACTTGTATCAACTGCCGCGTGAATTAAGAAAAGCACTGGACACAATGGAAAAGTATCGAGCTGAAATTAAGAACACGATGTTATATACACTCTCAAATGGACCAATCGAAGGGTTTAATAATAAAATTAAAAACATTAAAAGAAGTGGCTTTGGCTATGCCAATTTTTATAATTTACAAGCACGTAATCGAGTGTCATTTTTATTAACTTATCATATGCCGAAGACGATTAAGCCTGTCATTTATTAAAATGAAAGCAGGACATTAGTAGCATAAAAAAAATCAAGCTACATTTCTGTAACTTGATTTAAAATTCACTGACCAACACCAGTTGTCAAAGAGCCTTTTTCCATGGCTCTTTTTATTTTTTAAACCCCTATATAATCGGTGAAACACCCCTTATAAATAATATCTATTCCAAATCGGAATATACCTATTCTAAAATTGAATTTTACTTCACAAAATACCGGTGGTATGATGAATGTGCAAACAAAAAAGCGCTTATTTTATGCAGTTATCACAAAATTATTTTTGTGAAATAATGAATAAAGGAGAAAAAGTATGTCAGGTAAAATTAAATGGTCTCAGACAATTGCTGGCATTATTCTATTATTAGGATTAATCATCTTAGGAATTTATCTAGGAGGTCAAAAAGCTAATTTACCAATCCAATTGTTTGCTGGAGTGGTATTAGGTTATACCTTAACACGTTCTCGCTTTGGTTTTGCTGGTGGAATTAAACGAATCTATATGCGTGGAGAAGGAAGTTTAACTAAAGCACTTATCGTCTTGGTTGGTATAACAGCGATAATTTTCATGGGTATTCAATGGCAAGCAGCTTCTAATGGTGCGGTTCCTCAATATTTAGCAACCGATGGTCAAGCGTTCATTCCTGGAACACAAAATGTTTATTTCACCAATATCGCAACAATTGTTGGGGGAGTAATCTTTGGAATTGGAATGATGTTGGCTGGTGGATGTGGTTCGGGAACATTAGCGGACTTTGGAGAGGGTCAGGGACGTTCACTCATTGCTTTTATTTTTTTTGTATTATCTGCGGCACCTGGACATTGGGCACGTAAAGTGATCGATAGAACATTCATAGGAAAGTTAGGGGTTCAACTTCATTTACCACAAGTATTTGGCTACTTTGGTGCCTTATTGGTCACCTTTATAGGATTAGGTGTGATTTGGTGGTATACCGTACAAATTGAAAACAAACGAAAAGCACAAGGTTTTTATAAAGATCCTCAAGGTGATTGGGAAGAGTTTGAACACCCCTTAATGTTAGATGGTTCGGAAAAATTCTTTAGTTATGAAACATACCACAAGTTTTTCATTGAAAGATGGAACTTCATGTTAGGGGCATTGGTTCTTGCTTTGGGAGCAATCTTTGTAATGGTGACGATGGGCAAAGCATGGGGGGTTTCAACTCCGTTAGTTACCCTGGACGTTGCGGTATTACAAAAATTAGGCTTTAGTTTTTCAGAAGAAAATTTTGGTTCTCATTTAGAGAAAGTAGAAAAAGGCTTATTGATGGATGGTGGAACAGTTCGAAATATTGGCTTGTTCTTTGGTTGTACGATCTCATTTTTATTGGCTAATCGCTTTAAAATTGATTTTGATTTTTCATTGAAAGACGCCTTATTGTACGCATTAGGTGGCTTAATGTTAGGCTTTGGTTCAAGATTTGCTTTAGGTTGTAATATTGGTGCAATGTACTCTGCTATCAGTAATTTCTCATTATCAGGATGGGTATTCTTGGTGGCGATGTCAGTTGGTGGATTAATGGGATTAAAATATTTCCAAGGGAAAATTAATATTATTCCAATCCCAGATCATTTAAGTAAAGGAGAATAGTAGAATGGAAAACAAAAAAGTTGTCATTGTTGGTGGGGTAGCAGGTGGAGCTTCAGTTGCTGCTCGTGTGCGACGTTTAGATGAGTTTGCGGACATTACGATGTTTGAAAGAGGCCCTTTTGTATCGTTTTCAAATTGCTGTATTCCATTCCATATTAATGGCTTAGTACCAGAAGCGGACAATTTAGTATTAATGACCCCCGAAGAATTTGCAGGGCAATATAATATTAAAGCGGTTGTTAATCATGAGGTTATTTCCATCAATCGTGATAACAAAACTGTAACAGTTAAAAACGTAATGACGGATGAAACATTTGAAGAAAGTTATGATGAGTTAGTATTAGCACCAGGTGCTGATGCTATAATGCCAAAGGCAATCAAAGGAATTGACCGCGAAAATGTCTTCCCGATGAAAACAGTTCCTCATCTAAAATCAATGATGAACTTTATCCAAAATAATAATGTTAAAAATGTAGCGGTTGTCGGTGGCGGATTTATTGGTTTAGAAGTAGCAGAAACATTAAAAGAAGCAGGATATAATGTATCCTTAATTGAAGCACAAAACCAAGTGTTAGCTCCATTAGACCTAGATATGATTCAAATTGTAAACCGTGAATTATTTGATAAAGGAATTCATCTACATTTAGAGGATGCAGTTCAAGAAATTACGGATGCTCACGTATTATTACAATCGGGAGAAAAGGTTGAAGCAGAAGCGGTCGTTATGGCGGCTGGCGTTCGTCCAAATAGCGAATTAGCTGTACAAGCAGGGCTTTCCGTTAATGAACGAGGTTATATTAAAGTGAATCATCATTATCAAACGGATGATGCGCATATTTATGCAGTAGGTGATGTAATTGAAGTGACAGACTTCTTTACAGGTAATCCAACGCAATTAGCTTTAGCGGGTCCAGCGCAACGTCAAGCACGAGCAGCAGCGGACCATATGTATGGACGCACTTATCGAAATACAGGTGTGATTGGTTCATCTTCGATTAAAATTTTTGATTTGAATGTGGCAAATACTGGTTTAAATGAAAAACAATGTCAAGCAATGGGAATTAACTATGATTATAGTTATATTATTCCAAAAGATGGTGTAGGTTTAATGCCAACATCTAATAATATTTTCTTTAAATTATTATTTGCTGTTCCTTCTGGAAAAGTATTAGGTGCGCAAGCAATTGGTAAAGGGAATACAACCAAACGTATTGATGTCATCGCCACAGCTATCATGAATAATGCTAATCTAGAAGACTTAAAAGAATTAGAGTTAACTTACTCGCCGTACTTTAGTACTGCAAAAGATGTTGTCAATCATGCTGCACTAGTAGCTCTAAATATTTTAAATGGTGATTTCAAAAAAGTACCTGTAAGTAAAGTTAGAGAATTAGTAGAAACAGGAGCTTTCATTATTGATGCACGTGAAGAAAATGAGTATGCTTTAAGTCATATTAAAGGGGCTCATAATATACCTTTAAGTCAATTTAGAAATCGTTTAGATGAAATACCTAAGGATCAACCGGTATATATTCACTGCCGCTCAAGTCAACGTTCTTACAATATGGTACGAGCATTAATGCAAAGAGGGTATGACAATGTTTATAATATCGATGGCTCAATGTTAGGGGTAAGTGAACACGAGTATTTCCGTGATCAAGTAGAAAAGCGAGACCCAATTGTTACAGATTACAACTTTAAATAATTAATTTTGTAGACTTGCCAAGAATTATCATAATGGTAATTCTTGGTGTTTTTTTAGGAGGAGAAGGATGAATCATCAAAAAAGCAATCAAATTCTGTTACCTGTTTTAACTTGGGGAATTTTACTATTTATTTGGCTAATTTATTCTTTGTTCTCAGCAGAACAAATGGTAATGATCCCTTCAATTAAAGAGGTTTGGCAATCATTTTTGGATATTGTTAATAATGGTTATGGTACCCATTCATTCATTTTCCATCTTCGTAGTAGTTTTGTACGTTTATTTTTGGCTTTATTTTTTGGTGTGGTGACAGGAGTGCCGCTTGGGTTTATTAGTGGGTATGTACCAATTATTCGTGGAGTGGTGGATTCTCTGATTCAATTTTATCGTCCAATTCCCCCTTTGGCTTATTATCCTTTGTTGATTATTTGGATGGGGATTGGAGATAGATCTAAAATTTTCTTACTATACCTAGCAGCATTTGCCCCTATTTATATTGCGTGTGTTTCGGCGATTGGAAAAATTAGGCATGATTATTTATTAACAGGTCAGTCGCTAGGTGCCAACAAAATCCGAATTTTAAAGAAAATAATTTGGCCAGCTACTTTACCTGAGGTATTTACTGGGTTTAGGACAGCCTTTGGCTTTGCTTATTCGACTCTCGTTGCAGCTGAAATGACAGCTTCTACCTCCGGAATTGGATGGATGGTCATGGATGCTTCGCGTTATTTGAAAAGTGATGTAATGTTTGTGGGAATTATCATTATGGGGTTAACAGGTGTGTTGATTGACCTCGCAATCCTATTTTGTGAGCGACATTTAGTGTTTTGGAAGGGACGGGTATAAATGACTTATCGAAAAAAACAAAAGCTTATACGATGGATGATAATGCTCTTCACGATTATGGGGTTGCTTATATCGATTGTGCATTATTTGCCCGACATTTTTTCTGTTGCTTCAAATCAGGAAAGTCATCTTCCAAAAGAGATTAATATTGGCTATTTACGCGTTCCTAATGATGAGATGATTGCCATTGAGAAGAAATTAATTACTCAACAGTTTGAGCCATTAGGCATAAAGATCAATTTTTTAGTGTTTGATTCTGGAGTGGAAGCTAATAAAGCATTAGCAGCAGCGAATATAGATTTTGCGACCATGGGAATTACAAATGGTGTTGTGGCTCTATCGAAAGGTCTTGATGTTGAACTAATTTGGTTACATGAACTATTAGGAACCAACGAAGCGCTAGTGGTGAAGGAGAATCGTCGTATAAATTCATTTGAAGAACTAAAAGGCAAAACAATCGCGACTACTTTTGCCTCCACTTCTCATTATAGTTTGAAAAAGGCATTAGAGCTTCATGATATGGTAAAAGATGTTACATTATTAGATATGAAAACAATCGATATTGCAGCAGCATGGAAAAGAGATGACGTTGATGCCGCTTATACTTGGGATCCGATTTTGACGACAATCACCGAAGATGGGGGCGAAACACTTCTCAGCTCTAAAGACCTAGTAGAAGAAGGAGTTGTTACTGCAAATGTCATGATTGGACGAAAGGGATTTACTCATCGATATCCTAAATTAACAGCGATGATTTTGAAAGGAATTATGCAGGGATCTGATTACTATCGCGAATCACCTGAACAAGCAGCAGAATTGGTTGCTGCTTCCCTCGAAATCTCACCTGAAATAGCCTTAATGCAAATGTCTGGAACTATTTGGCTGACCACCGATGAATTGTTAAGTAAAGCCTATTTGGGCAACAACTCACTAGAAGGGGATTTCAATCAAGTAATCGCAGAAATTAGTGCATTTTTAAAACAAGAAAAAGAGATAACAAAATTACCATCAGCGGTAGAAATTGCTGATTTTGTAAATGCAAGTTATATCGAAAAAGCACTGGAGGTTGATGAATCATGAGTTCAAATAATGAATTATTGAGACTTGAAAACATGAGTTACCAATATCCAGGTTCTAAAGTGATGATATTGAATAATCTTAATATGAGTTTTAAAAGTGGTGAGTTTATTTGTGTTGTGGGACCTTCAGGATGTGGTAAAAGCACCTTATTGAATATTATTGCCGGCTATCTTGCACCGACAGCTGGGAGTGTAATCTTTAATGGCGATCCAGTCAATGGCCCCTCCTGGCATCGTGGAGTGGTCTTTCAACAACATACTTTATTTCCCTGGTTAAATGTAGCTGAAAATGTAGCTTTTGGATTAGAGTCAAGAGGTGTAGGGAAAAAAGAAATTGAATCTACTGTAACCCAAATATTAGATCGAGTTGAAATGAGTGCAGATCATGATAAATATATTTTTGAAATCTCAGGAGGGATGCAACAAAGGGTGCAATTAGCTAGGGTATTAGCAAATGCGCCTGAAATGGTATTGTTGGATGAGCCATTAGGTGCTTTAGATGCTAGTACCAGAAGTAAAATGCAAAATTTTATCCGTAAACTTTGGTCAGAAACACAGAGTACCTTTCTAATGATTACTCATGATATTGATGAAGCATTAACGCTTGGGACAAGAGTATTGGTTCTGTATAAGAATACTTTAAAGCCTTTTGATGAGATTTCGTTGGATTATACTCACCGTTTGTTATTAGATCAGGAAACACCTGTTTATCTAGATCCACAATATCAGAAGATAAAACGTCAAATACATCAGGCCTTTGATTAAATAAAAGCATTAATAACTCCTATTGGCAACAATAAGCTTGATAGAGAGTTGTCAATGGTTTTTTATCGTGGAAAACTAGGCTGTATTAATTTTTAATAAATTGAGTAAAGAAGCAATTGATGATTTTTCGATTAATTTTGGATTGTATATTAATACAAAACGTTGAGTTAGATCAATATCTGGTAAGTATATTTGTGCGACTTGTCCAGACTTTAAATCATTTTCGATGGTAGAACGATAAAAGAAACTTAATTTATTTTGTTGTTGGATAATATGACTAATTAAACTGATATTTCCAATATGACTAACATTATTAAATGAATCAATTGAATAATTTTGAGCCTTTAATTGACAATGCAAGGATTGATAAAGCCCCGAGTCAGTTTCTCTTAAAACAAAGGTTTCTTGATCTAAATCGCTAAGTCTTACCTTTTGATGTGCAAAGGGATGATTCTGATTACAAATTAATACTATTTCATCACAATAAAATTCATATTCATTATATTCCCCTTTCTTGTCTAAAGGACCTGAGATAAGAGCACAATCAATCTCTTGGTTATTTAATTTATTAAGTAGAACAGCATGGTTTTCGATAATGAGATGATAAGAAAATTGGTGGAAATCTTGTGACAATATGTTGGTGTATTTTGGTATAAAATATTCACCAATAGTATGACTGGCACCGATTATTAAATTATTTTGATTTGATTTCCGAGAAAAATATTGTTTGATTTCATTGATTTTATTCGAAATTAAAGATAATTCTTCAACTAAATAGTGTCCATCTTCTGACAGAGATAGTGTTTTATTTTTATATGTAAATAGTTTTATTTTTAAATCCTCTTCAATTGCTTGGATATGTTTAGTTACAGTGGGCTGAGTCAATGATAATTTTTCAGCTGTACGTGTATAGTTTAATTGTTTTGCAAGTTCTAAAAAAGTAACATAACGATTGTCTAACATAGTACGGCTCCTCAATATCGTGATTTACAAGTAATTTTACTATATCAAACTATGGGAGGGCATTCAAATAGATAATCCTAACTTTATCGTTAATTAAAAATTTTTAATGATTTTAATGATAAATTGACATAAAGACTAAAAAAACCTGTAAAATCAGCTTTTACAGGTTTTTAATAATTAACCCGACTTCTTCACTTCATATCGACGTGCGACTAATGATAAAGAATAACATACAATGAAATATAGAACCGCGGAAATAAAGAATACTTGTAAAATAACATCGACATCTTGGTTATAGATAATTTTCGCATTATGCATAATTTCCGGTAAGGCAATAATCGTCGCTAAAGACGTATCTTTAATTAAGGCAATTAATTGACTTACAATCGCTGAAATCATATTACGGATTGCTTGGGGTAATAAGATTAAGCTTAAGACTTGCCAAGTATTTAATCCAGATGCGTATCCGGCTTCTTTTTGTCCACTAGGTAAACCTTTTAATCCAGCGCGGATAATTTCTGAAATCATGGCTGATTCGAAAATAGTCATGGCGGTTACTGTCGACCAGAAGATAGATAAACGAATGCCAATTTGTGGTAATGCAAAATAAGTAAAGAAGATAATTAATAATAAGGGTAAATTACGAACGGTATCGATTAATAAAGCGAGCAAATCTGACACGATCGGTATATTTTCATAACGTAAAGTACCCAAAATAATCCCAAAAATTAAACTTAAAATGATGGTCACGGCAGCGACACCAATGGTCACCCATAATCCGTTTAATAAGAAAGAAAATTGATTGCCGGTAATAAATAATAATGTTGTCATCTAAATTCCTCCTATCGGCTGGTTTGACTTTGACGTTCTTCTAGGCGTTTAACCATTAGACTGATTGGTACAGTAATGATCAAGTAGAAGATTCCGACGATAATATAGGTGCCGAAGACATTATAGGTTTCACTGACAATTAAGTCGCCTTGATACATTAAATCTAGGCCAGCCACCATTGCGAAGATAGAGGAGTTTTTGACGAGGTTAATCATTTGATTGCCTAATGGTGGTAACACCAATTTTAATGCTTGAGGCAAGATAATTAAAAACATTACTTGATTTTTAGATAAACCACTAGCTAAACCAGCCTCTCTTTGACCGGCTGGAATCGATGAGATCCCGCTTTTTACGACATCAGCAACGAAAGAAGAGGTATAGATACTTAAGCCAATGACTCCAGACATAAAGCCGCTAATATCAATTCCCGATAATGGCACAACGACATAGAAAAACATAACAATAATTAAAAGGGGAATGTTACGAAAAACTTCGATGTAGGCAGTAGCGAAGCCGCTAAGTAGTTTGTTGTCAGAAGTTTGAGCAATGGCCATACCAATCCCAATGATAAAGCTAGCTATTAGAACAATTAGGGAGGCTAATAATGTGTAACCAAATCCAGATAAAAATTGTCCTGAATAAGTATTAAAAAGCTCGAACATCTTATTCAGCTCCTTTCGCTAATAATTCTCCAAACCATTTATTGTAGATTTGGTCATAGGTTCCATCCGCTTGCATGTCAGCAAGGTGTTGATTAATCTGAGATAAAAATCCTTCTTGTTGTTTATTAACAGCAATCCCATAAGGTTCATCGGTAAAGTTTTCACTGACAACACGATAGCCGTCGTTTCCAACTAATAAACCTAAAAGAATGGCATTATCAGTCGTAACGGCATCACCTTGACCTGCTTTTAGTGCGGTAAAGCCATCGGCATAGGTTTCCAATTCGATGATATTGGCTGCGGGTGCAGCTTCACGAATATTTTTAGCACTAGTTGATCCTTTAACCGTAATAACCGTATGCTCAGCCGTTAAATCCTTAACAGAATTAATATTAGCATCATTAGCAACTAATAAAGATTGCCCAGCTGCAAAATAGACATCACTAAAGTCAACGACTTTTTTACGAGCATCGGTGATAGTCATGGTAGCGATAATTGCGTCGATATTTCCGTTTTTTAGTAAAGGAATACGGGTTTTACTGGTAACTTCAATAAAGCGAGCATTTTCAGCATCACCGGTAATACGACGAGTTAATTCTTTCGCAATATCAATATCAAATCCTTCAATTTCTTGAGTTTCAACATTATAATAACCAAATAATTTCGTATCGTTTTTAACGCCCCATAGGATAGTTTGATCTTTTCCGGATAAGCGCTCAGCCACATCTTTAGTTAATGATTTTGAGGCAGCTTGATTAAAGACTAAGAGGAAAATCGCGATAATCGCAATAAACAATAGATAGGCGATTGTTTTACTGTGTTTTTTATAAGACTTCATACAATCACCTCTTAATGGCGAATAATCTTACTTAGGAATTGGACCGCTCTTTCTTCTTTCGGTTGAGCAAAGAAATCATCAGAAGGGCTGTCTTCTACGATTTCACCTTGGTCCATAAAGATAACACGGTCGGAAACTTCTTTCGCAAATCCCATCTCGTGAGTAACCACAACTAACGTAATCCCTGCAGCTTTTGCGACTGAATTCATTACTTCTAAAACTTCGCCAACCATTTCAGGGTCTAGTGCTGAGGTTGGTTCATCAAATAGCATAATGTTTGGTTTCATTGCCATCGCTCTCGCAATCGCAACACGTTGTTTTTGACCCCCAGATAACATCGTAGGATAGCTGTCAATTTTATCTAGCATCCCGACTTGATCTAATAACTCTTTCGCTAGTTTTTCAGCTTCGGCTTTAGGTTTCTTTAATACTTTTGTTGGTGCTAAGGTAATATTTTCTAAAACGGTCATATGCGGATAAAGCTCAAAATGTTGAAATACCATCCCGATATGCTTACGAATATTTTTTAAATCAACGTTTGGTGCATTCAATTGATCATCATCAATCCATAATTCTCCACTATCAATAGATTCTAAGCCATTGATTGTTCTAAGTAGAGTACTTTTACCTGAACCAGAAGGGCCAATTAATACGACAACCTCTCCTGTCTCAATCTTTAAATTTATATTTTTAAGTGCATGATAGTTTCCATAGTATTTATCAACTTGTTTAAATTCGATTGTCATAGTTGATACCTCCTAAAATTTTTATTATTAGAATAACATTAAATTTAAATTAAATAAAGTCTTATATTCCAAACGATGTAAGAAAATATTACATGAAATAACAACGACCTGTCAAATAAGTATCTCATTGACTATTGAGAGCAAAAAAATACACTTAATAAATATCGTTAGGCCATGGTGCGGTAATCATAACCGAAGTGATGATGATGGTTTGTAATACGAATAAAAATTTTAATCAGTATAGTGCGTGATGAATAGATAAAAAAGTAAAATGCCGTGAAGAAAAACGGTTTTAAGGCGGGTGCTATCTATTATAAGATTTGCAAACGCAATAATCCTACGTTTTGTACTAAAAAAATAAAAACAATCCTCACATATGATGATGATGACGCTTTTAGAAAACGTTATCATGAGAGTGTGAGATAAAACAAGGCACAAAAGGAGTGTTCAATATGTCAAATATCAAGACGGTTGGGGTAGTTGGAGCAGGCGCTATGGGTTCAGGTATTGCAAACCTTTTTGCGCAAAATGGATATCAAGTTATTTTGCGTGATGTAGAAGAACGTTTTATTCAAGCTGGTATGGATCGCATTACTAAGTTTATGGAAGGTTCTGTAAAACGTGGTAAATTAACTCAAGAACAAATGGATGAAACATTAGGACGTATTCGTACAACAACAGATTTAAATGAGTTTAAAGAAGTTGACTTTGTTGTTGAAGCAATCATCGAAAAAATGGATATCAAACAAGCAGTGTTTAAAGAATTAGAGGGCATTGTACGTGAAGATGTTATCTTATCAACCAATACTTCATCATTATCTATTACTGAAATCGCCAGTGTATTAGATAATCCAGCACGCTTTGCGGGTATGCACTTCTTTAACCCAGCACAAGTAATGAAATTATGTGAAATTATTTATGGATTAGAAACAAGTGATGAAACTATCAATATTGTTAAAGAATTAGCTGAAAGCATTCGTAAAGAAGTGGTTATCGTTAAGAAAGACGTTCCAGGATTCATCGTTAACCGTATTATGATTCCTCAATTCATTGAAGCAATCAAAGTATTAGAAGAAGGAATTGCTTCTAAAGAAGATATCGATAAAGCAATGCGTTATGGTTTAAATCACCCAATGGGTGCATTTGAATTACAAGACTATGCAGGGGTAGATATTGGTTACCATGTAATGAACTACTTTGCTAAAGAATTTGGTGACAATCGTTGGACACCACCTACTTTATTAAAAAATATGATTCGTGCAGGACGTAATGGTAAGAAATCTGGAAAAGGTTTCTACGATTACGACAAAAAATAATTTTCTAAAAGGCTATAAAATATAAAAAAATAAAAATTTGGAGGTATCCTCATGGTAAAAGAATCAAGAGCAGATAAGTTGTTTAATAGTGGCGAAATGTTTTATTCAGACTTATATAACTATGCAGATGCATTAACTGATGGTGAAAAAGAAGTCTTAAAAGAATTAGAAGAAGTATTAGAAAAAGACTTAAAACCTTTATTAGCTGAAAATTGGCATAATGCAACTTTCCCATTAGAAGCATTCCAAAAAGTAATTGATATGCGCTTAATGGATGATCCACGTTTATTAGAAGGACGTGAAGATGGACGTATCTCAGAATTATTCCGTGGATTCCGTGCTTATACTTTAGCGAAAACTGACCCAGTATTAGGAACTTTCTATACAGCTAATGGCGGTCTTTTCCATGAGTGTGTTCGCGTGGGTGGTAGTGAAGAGCAAATCGCTCAATTAATGCCTGGAGTTTACTCTTGGGAAGGTTTAGGCGTATTAGCAATGACTGAACCTGATCATGGTTCTGATATCGCAGGTGGTATGGGAGCAACAGCGAAACGTGAAGGCGACCACTGGATTTTAAATGGTCACAAAAAATGGATCGGTGCTGGTGCACTTGCTAAATGGCATGCATTCTTTGCTCGTGACGTTGATGACAATCAAGTGAAATTATTCTATGTAGAGCGTGAATCTGAAGGGGTAGAAACTTTTGTAACACCTCAAAAAGCTTTCTTCCGTATGATGCCTAACGCAGAAATCATCTACCGTGATGTTAAAGTGCCTGAATCACAACGTGCTCAAAATGTTAACTCTTGGAAAGATTGTGCGAACATTTTACGTAATACACGTTCAGACGTTGCTTGGTTATTGGCTGGTGCTACAGCGGGTGCGTTCGAAGCAGCATTAAAATATACTCGTGAACGTGAACAATTCGGAAAACCAATTGCTAACTTCCAATTAATTCAAGAAAAATTAGCACGTATGGCAATGAATGCTCAAGCAACATTAGCGATTGCTGTTCGATTAGCTGAACAACAAGAACAAGGTATTTACCGTGAAGAAGCTTCTTCAATGGCTAAATTACACAATGGTTTCCGTGCTCGTGAAACAGCGGCATTAGCTCGTGAAGTAGCTGGAGGTAACGGAATTCTATTGAAATACGATATTCCAAGATTCTTCGCAGATATCGAAGGTATGTATACTTACGAAGGAACTCATGAAGTGAACTCATTAATTATTGGACGTCACTATACAGGATTATCAGCATTCATTTAATCAAACAAAAGAGTGTGGCCAGACTGCTGAAATTCTCAGTGGTTTGGCAATCACTCATTTAATAGAAAAGATAAGACAAAAAAAGGAGATATTTTATAATGTTAAATACTAAACAAGAAGAAATCGTAATCGTTGGTGCTGCCCGTACACCAGTTGGTGCTTACTTAGGAGATTTAAAAACAGTTCCAGTTGAAGTTTTAGGTGAAATAGCTTTAAAAGAAGCTGTTAAACGTTCAAACTTAGAAGTGTCTGACATTGATGAAGTTATTGTAGGGCACGTAACCGGAACTCAAACAACTAATAACTTAGGTAATATTATTGCGATTAACAGTGGATTAGACAATCGTTCAACTGGTATGACAATCAACCGTATTTGTGGTTCAGGTATCCAATCAGCAGTTTCTGCAACATTAGAATTATTACATTCAAACAAAAAAATCATTGCAGCAGGTGGGGCGGAATCATTATCTAGAGCACCTTTCTTCTTACCAGAAAGCGTTCGTTATGAAGGATTCAAAGCAGGTAACCAAGTATTGATCGATGCAAACTTAGAAGGACACTCTTCAGCTTCAGGTCGTGACTCTGGTATTCAACATATGGGTAATACAGCTGAAAATGTGGTTCGTAAATATGGAATTCCTCGTGAAAAACAAGATCAATTTGCAGTTGATTCACAAGCGAAAGCAGCCGAAGCAATGGAAAATGGTCGTTTTGCACAAGAAATCGTACCAGTAGAAATCGTAGGTCGTAAAGGTCAAGTAACTGTAGTTGAAAAAGATGGTCATCCAAGACCAGGTACAACATTAGAAAGCTTAGCAAAATTACGTCCAGCATTTGAAAAAGATGGAACTGTAACTGCAGGTAATGCTTCAGGATTAAATGATGGGGCTGCGTTTGAAATCTTTACTACTCAATCATTAGCTGAAGAAAAAGGTTTAGAAGTAATGGCTCGCGTAGTAGACTATCAAATTTCTGGTTGTGCACCTGAAACAATGGGATTAGGCCCAGTATTTGCGATTCGTGAAATGTTAGAGCGTCAAGGTATGGACTTAGTCAAAGATATTGATATCTTAGAAATTAACGAAGCATTCGCAGGTCAAACAATCGGATGTTTAATTGAATTAGGTATCGATATGGATACTGAATACTATCAAAATAACTTTAACCCACATGGTGGTGCAGTTGCTTTAGGACACCCATTAGGAATGTCAGGAGCGCGTATTATTACTTCATTATTATATGAATTCAAAAATAATCCTGATAAACGCTATGCAATTGCTTCAGCATGTATCGGTGGTGGACAAGGTATTGCGTTGTTATTAGAAAACGGCTATTACAAAGGTTAATAGGAGGAAATCATTAATGACACAAGAATTTACAGTAGCAGTAATTGGTGCCGGAACGATGGGTTCTGGTATCGCTCAAAAAATTGCCCAAGAAGGAATTAAATGTTATTTAGTAGATGTAAACCAAGCAGCTGTTGAACGCGGAATGGGCATCATTGAAAATATGTTAAACCAAGGGGTAGAACGTAAAGTTTTCACTGAACAATTTGTAAAAGAAACATTGGATCGTTTAATCCCAACAACAAATTATGAAGACTTAAAAGAAGTTGACTTCATTGTTGAAGCGGTATTTGAAGATGAACAAGTAAAAGCAGATGTATTAAGTAAATTAGATAAAATCTGTGATGAAAAGACCATCCTAAGCTCAAATACTTCAAGTTTCTATATTAAAAACTTAGCAAAATCAACTAATCGTCCTGATCGTTTCATTGGAATGCACTATTTCTTCCACCCAGCGAAAAATCGTTTATTAGAAATCATTTCTCATGAAAGTACGAGTGAAGAAACAGTTGCGATTGCTAACAAATTTGCCGATTTACACGGTAAAACTTCTATCACTGTTAAAGATGCTCCGGGCTTTGCGGTTAACCGTTTTTTTGTTCCATGGTTAACAGAATCTGTTCGTATTTACGAAGAAGGTTTAGCTAATAAAGCAACTATTGATGCAGCCGCTCGTGATGCCTTCAAGATTGGAATGGGACCATTCGCTTTAATGAATGCTACAGGAATTCCAGTTGCTTACCATTCTGCTAATACTTTAGCGCGTGAAATTTCAGAATTCTATAAACCGGCTGAGTTATTAAAAACACAAACTGAATCAAAAGAATTATGGGATGTTGAAGATGGCGAAGTAGACGAAAGCAAATTCGAAGCAGTGAAAGAACATTTATTAGCAACAGCGATTGGTGTAGCAGGTAAATTAGTTGACGAAGGTGTTGCAACTATTGAAGATGTTAACCGTGGTGCAGTAGTAGGTTTACGTTGGAAACAAGGACCATTCCAATTAGCTAATACAATTGGGGTTAAAGAAACCTATGAAATGACGAAACGTTTAGCTGAAAAAAGTCCTGGTTATGAATTAAGCGAAACCTTAAGAAAACAAGCTGAATTAGGTGAACCATTTGAGTTTAGCTTTGTCGATTATGAAGTAAAAGATGGTATTGCAAATATTCGCATTAACCGTCCAGAAGCAATGAATGCTTTAAACCCAACAGTAGTTGGTCAATTAGAAAAAGCGTTTAATGAAGCTGAAGCAGACGAAACGGTTAAAGGAATTGTCTTCTCAGGTGCAGGTAAAGCCTTTGTTGCGGGAGCTGACTTAAAATTCTTCGTAGATGCAATTAAAACAAATAACTTAGACAATAACTACAACTTCACTTCAGGTGGACATAAATTATTACGTCGCATCGAACAAAGTGAAAAAATAACGATTGCATTATTAGATGGTTTATCTTTAGGTGGTGGTTCTGAATTAGCCTTAGCATGTCAAGCAATTGTTGCAACTGAAAAAGGATCATTTGGTTTCCCTGAGAGTGGCTTAGGAATCTACCCTGGTTTAGGCGGTATGTTACGTACTAACCACCAAATTGGTAAAGAATTAGCGAAATATTTTGTCTTAACAGGAAAAGGTATTTCAGCTCAAGCAGCCAAAGATTTAGGCATTGTAACTAAATTAGTCGATGCAGCAGATGTTCAGTCAGCAATCAAAGATTTAGTTGAAAATGGTGCACCAGATAAATATCGTCAACGTGAAGTGCCAATGCAATACGCTGAAATTAAGCATGCCTTTAACGATGATAACTTTGAAAAAACAATCAAAGGCATTGCAGGCGACGGTGTTCGTGAAGAGTTCGCTCAAAAAACAGCTAAAACAATTGGTTACAAAGCACCCGGTATTTGTAAAGTCATTCCGAAAATGATTGATCGTCAAGCTGAAATGACGATTGATGAAGGAATTGAGTATGAATTATCTTTATTAAATGAAACTTTTGCGAAACCAGAAGCATTAATTGGATTAGAAGCATCGTTAGCAGGTAAGAGACCCGATTATAGCAGCCTAAATTAGTAGAACAAATAATACACGTCCCAGAGTGGATATTGTAAAAGGAGCATAAATGATGAGAATAGATTGGTTTGCTGATCGAGCACGTATCAGTGGTTCGAAAGTAGCAGTAATAGAAGCCGAGAAGGGCCGCGAGTGGACTTTTGACCAAATGAACCAACGTGCCATTAATTTAGCGGCTTATTTACAAGAGAAAGGGATTCAATCTGGGGATCGTGTTGCATTGTTTTCCTCAAATGACGTAGCCCATTTTGATTTTCTGTTAGCTTGTACAAAATTAGGAGCCATCTTTGTGCCGATGAATTGGCGCTTAAAAGATACGGAAGTCCTTCATGTTGTACAAAATTCAGAACCAAAATTGTTGGCTTATTCAAGAGTACATAAAACACGTTTAGGTCTAATATCGGAAGAATTACTCGATGTTGATATTGACAGTGAGGACTATGATGCGATTGTTGATCCTAGTAAAAATAAGACATTCCAACCCAATCAATCATTGACTGAAGAAGACATCGCAGTCTTGATTTATACAAGTGGTACGACAGGTTTGCCAAAAGGAGCAATGATTAGTCATCGCGCTATTATTAGTAATGGCTTAAACAGTATTCCAAGTTGGAACATTCATGCCGATGATCGTGGTATGACCACCACACCGATGTTTCATACAGCCGGACTCTTCTGTTTCACGATACCTATCTTGATGGCAGGAGGACAAATGGTTGTTCAACGCTTCTTTGATGCAGATGAGACCATCGAAATTATCCGTGATTTTAAACCGACAAAGGCCTTCTTTGTACCAACGATGTGCTATATGTTAGCACATTCGGATCTATTTAATAAAGAGAATTTGAGCTCTTTAAATTATATTATTTCTGGTGGTGCACCACTATCTGAGAATGTTTACCAGTTATTTGCCGATCATGATTTACCATTAGTGAACTCGTATGGACTAACGGAGATTGGACCAAATAATTTTTCAAATACACCAGAACGTCAAAGAATGAAGAAATTATCTGTTGGAAAACCAATCATGTTTAATAATGTGAGACTAGTAGATGATGAAGGCAATGACGTGCCGCAAGGTGAAGTGGGTAACTTGATTATTAGTAATAATGCTAAATTTAGTGGCTATTGGAATAATACAGAAGAAACAGCGAAAGTGCTGAAATATGATTTTGTCTTTACCGGAGACTTAGCACGTATGGATGAAGAGGGAGATTACTTTATCGTAGGGCGTAGTAAAGACATGATAATTACCGGTGGCGAAAATGTCTATCCTAGTGAAGTAGAAAAAGTGTTAAATAAATTCCCAGGAGTAGTCGATTCAGTAGTATTTGGTATTCCAGTTGAACAATGGGGTGAATCCGTGGTGGCAGCAGTCATTACCAAAGGCTTAGATGAATCCATTATTGAAGAGTTAAGCGAATATGCTAAGTTAAATTTAGCTGGCTATAAGACACCAAAACGTTACTATTTATTGGATGAATTTCCAAAAACACCGATTGGAAAAATCGATAAAAAAGCATTATTAGCGATGGCGCAAGAATTTGAAGAAGGTCGTCATGATTTAAGTAGACCTAGACAAATCATTATGTAATACAAATAGATTAAAATAACCTATTTAGGAGGAACAAGAATGAGCAAAGTAATTTCGTATCGTGAAGCCGCGAATTTAGTCAATGACGGCGATTTATTAGCAACCTTAACCTTTGGTTTAGGAGGACTACCAGAACAATTATTAGTAGGTGTTGAAGAACGATATCAGGAAGAACAACATCCAAAAGATATTACCTTTATGTGGTCGTGTGGAATTGGTAATAACCAATATGGTCGTGGAGCGGACCATATGACCGCGCCAGGATTAGTTAAACGATTAATTGCGGGTCACGTAGGATCATCTCCAGGCATGGTTGAAAAAATCGTTAATAATGAGTACGAAACCTATCTATGGCCACAAGGGGTTATTACCCAATTATACCGTGCCATTGCAGGACGTAAACCAATGTTAACGAAAGTCGGATTAAAAACATTCGTAGACCCTCGCTTAGAAGGTTCTCGTTCAACAACCATTACTAAAGAAGATATCATTAAGGTAGTTGAGTTAGACGGAGAAGAGTGGCTACAATACCCGAATTTAAAAATTGATGTTGCTTTCATCCGTGGATCTTATGCTGATGAAAATGGGAACGTATCAGTTAAAGATGAAACTTGTAAATTAGAACAATTAGAACTCGCAATGGCTACTAAAAACTCTGGTGGGATTGTCGTTGCGCAAGTAAAAGATGTTGTTCAAAATGGTTCAATTCATCCGAAAGATGTTCAAATTCCATTTGGTTTAGTTGATTATGTTGTAGTAGCAGAAGAAGAAAAATATCACCAACAAACAATGGGAACTTACTATAACCCTCGTTTAAGCGGCGATATTAAAGTGCCAGTTAAAACCGATAGCGTCAAACCAGCTAAATTAGATGTACGTAAAATTACTGCTCGTCGTGCTGCAATGCAATTACGTCCAGGGGATACCATTAACCTTGGCTTCGGTTCTCCAGATATGGTTGCGCAAGTCGCAAGTGAAGAAGGTGTAGCAGATCGTTACAATGCTACATTAGAGATGGGGTTATGGGGTGGAATTCCTGCAGTTGGCTTAGACTTTGGATCAGCTCTAAACCACGAGGCATCTATTCCAATGGCTAATCAATTCGACTTCTATGATGGTAACGGATTAGATTTAACCGTTTTAGGTATTGGAGAAATTGACCAATACGGTAATAATAACGTGACTAAATTCGGTCCGAAAGTACCAGGACCTGGCGGCTTTATCAATATTTCTCAAAACACGAAACGCATTGTCTTCATCGGTTCATTTACGGTAGGAGGTAAATCACACTGTGAAGATGGTAAGTTAGTCATTGATGATCAAGGTAAAGGACCTAAATTTATTAAGAATGTTGAACAAGTTTCATTCTCTGGTGAATATGCAATGGAATCAGGACAAGAAGTCTTATACATCACTGAGCGTGGAGTATTTGACTTATTCGAAGGACAAGTTCGCTTGATTGAAATTGCACCAGGTGTCGACTTACAAAAAGATATTTTAGATCAAATGGAATTTACTCCATTAATTTCAGAAGACCTAAAAGAAATGGATCCAGGTATCTTTAGTGAAAAATGGGGCGGTTTAGCAGCAATCATTGATGCGAACGCTAAATTAAACGAAAAATAAACAAATCATACAATACAAACTCTTTAAAGAAAAAGTCGGGAAGCTGGATACTTCCGGCTTTTTTGATTATTAAAATAAAACTGAATTAATATAAGGGCTCTATAACATTGAGTGGGAGTGGGCATAAACTTGATAAATTTTAGTCAAGATTATTGTTCATTAATTAATAACGCATTAGTTGAGTGGTCTCAACCTGCGTCTTAAAGATATGGAACATAAATTTGAAAAATTCAGTCAAATGAATGCTTATTCATTAAAAGCGCAGTGGTTGAGTGGCATCAACCTGCGTCTTAAGATAGCTGAGTATAATCTTGGAAAATTCAATCATGTTATTGTGCGTTAATTAAAAGCGCAGTGGTTGAGTGGCATCAAACTGCGTCTTAAAGATATTGAACATAAATTTGAAAAATTCAGTCAAATGAGTGCTTATTCATTAAAAGCGCAGTGGTTGAGTGGCATCAAACTGCGTCTTAAAGATATGGAACATAAATTTGAAAAATTCAGTCAAATGAATGCTTATTCCTTAAAAGCGCAGTGGTTGAGTGGCATCAAACTGCGTCTTAAGGACTTGTTTGATACCTACTCAACTGTGCGGGGGTAGGCCGACGAAGCAAAAATTATTTAATCTTCTACTTCTTGCCCACTCCCACTAGCCTTAATCACTTGAGAAATTGTTATTCTAATATAAGCAGTTAAATGTGTTTGAAAGTGCTTTTATATAGAGTGTTTCGTGTTATACTAAAGAGAGTATATATAAGTGAGGTCAAAATAAAATGACTAATTTAGAAACTAAACAATCACGAGAAGAGTTTATTCGTCATATAGAAGAACATATGAAGCAAGCTTCCCGTAAATTATTAAAAATAAATTCTAGAGATGAAATTATGACCGTTCTAGGAGAGAGTTTTAAAGAATTACTTAAATGTGACTTTGTTGGGATAGGTTTAAATTTAAATGGCTACTTAAGACTCCATTATTTATCAGGAGATATCGACATTGAAAAGATATTTCCTTATCCCACAGATAAAGTCAATCCGATATTGTATGAAAGAAGTATTAAATCCGATGATAATTATTTGGACCCTGATTCTGTTTTAATTCAATATTTTAAAAAGAGTGGTATTGATTCATGGTTTACAGTTCCGATAGCGGAGGATCATTCAGACTTAGGGATAATTATTGTAGGTTATTATGATACGCGTCCCTTTTTTAACGAAATGCGTGAATTATTTAAAGAGTTAGGTGCTTATGCAGCAATTGCGATGAAAATGATTCAACGTAATGAGTCGAGCCAACGTCAAATATTGTATTTTGCACAAGCCTCTCATCAACTGATGATGCAAAATTCAATTGAAGATCTGCTAGAGAAAGTGGTGACATTATCCGGTCGCGAATCGCGATCTCATTATACAGGGGTTTACTTACTCGATCAAGCGCATGAAGCTTTATTGCTACAAAAACCCACTTTTGGTTATGTCACGTTAGATGATTATATCCCACTTAGTAAAGGGAATTTATTAAAAGATTATTTACCGAGAGTGGAACAAATTGGTTATTCGCAAATCACGATACCATTAGTTATCAATGAACAAATGGTTGGCGCGATGGTATGCGAAAAACCAGCCGAACAGATTTTTTCTGGAAAAGATTTTGAGTTGCTGCAAACTTATGCGAATTATTTTAGTGCCATGTATGAAAACTTGTCATTGAGACGCCAAGAAAAAATACGTCGTCAAGAATTAGAGGAATTGTTTAATTTACAAAATAATTTAATTAAAAGTTCGTTAGAGCAAACGGATATTGATAAGATGAATCAACTATTAGGTGAATTTGTCGAACGGGATATTATTGTCTTTGATCAATTTTTAAATCCTTATTCTAAATATTTACAAAAAGATTCTAGTTTAGAACTCGATGTTTTAATGAAGGAAATTAAGAACTATAAGTTAAAACATGTTCATTTAGCTAGTGAATTTAGAATCTCAGTTCAAGATACAGAAATGGTTTTTAGACGAATTGAAGGTGACCGTGAGGCATTGGGATTTATTGCTTATTCTGAAAATAAGGTTAATTTGAATAAAGAAACGTTTAATTTGGCTATTTCAATGGCATTAAATATTTATGCAACCTTCTTCATGAAATATAAAATTGAACGAGATGCTTTAAATCAGTTGAAAAATAGTTTCGTTGGGACATTGTTCTCTGGAAAACCTCATGAAGAATTAAATCAAATCATTACTTATGCTTCATATTTCAACTTTGATATTGATAGTTCCTATGATGTAGGCTTATTAGCAATTGAAGATGTTGTACCTCATTCGGATGATTTAGTGGTGAGACGAATTGCGCGTAATACGGTGATGAATGAGTTGATTTATCATTTATCAAAATTCGATTCTAAATTAGTAACCGCTATTTATAAAGGAAGAATTGTACTGTTGAAAGCTATTCAGGGTGAAGAACCAGGTATTTATTGGCAAAAACTCTTTAGGACGATTCGAAAAGCTGTGAATCCCCAAATAGGGTTATGGATTGGCATAGGTGGGCAGGTATTAGAATTAAAAGATTACCGTGATCGTTATGACAAAGCGAAACATGTTTTAAATGTTATCCAAAGAACAGGACATGAACCAAACTTTGCGAGCTATGATGAGTTAGGTTCTTATGTGATTCTTAACGAATTAAATCAAATTGATGAAACAAAACTATTTGTTAAATCTCAATTAGGTAAGCTTTGGGATGCATCGATTGATAGTAGTATGGATTTATTTGAAACCTTAAGAGTCTATTTAAATAACCATTGTAGTGTCAAAGCGAGTGCAGACGAACTGTTTTTACACCGTTCAACCATGAATTATCGCTTAGAAAAAATTAAAGAGATTTTAGAAATAGAGTTGGATGATAATAAACATCAATTTAATTTACTATTAGCCTATCATTTGTTTGATCTTTTTGGAGAAAAATTATTTGAATAATATTTATATTGAAAAGCCTTTTTGTTTTGTAGTCGAACAGGAAGGCTGTTTATTTTTATAATTATCTAAGATAAACGTTTTACTATCTCATTGAGTTTGTTCTAAATATTAATTCGTTAGTTTAGGATAAGGTTAAGAGGTGAAAGCATAATTTTATGTTGAAACCAGCCATAAAATATTAAGAGGGAGTCTGTATTTTTATTAATTTTCTAGTGTATAATGAGTGAGATAAAAAGTGAAAGGGAGTATGTATGTGAAAGGATTGTTGACAAGAGGAGTGATATTGGTCAGTACAATACTAATGTTTGGGCTCAACCATCTAAGTATCTGGCATTTAGTCTTAATCATCGGCTTTATTGCAGTCACAAAGGACGTTGAAATAAGGTTTAATCGGAAAGATTTAGGATGGATGGTGTGTTTTATTCTACTGAATGTTTTTTCTTTTTATATGAATCCACCGAAGCAATTGGACTATGAAATGGTACTGGCGGTTTTAAGAGTGGGCTTCTATTTTTCATTATTTAAAATCGTTACTGCTATGACCGCTAAAAATATGCTGTATCACATAGAAGGATTGCTTAGTAACTGGCAAAAGACTCAGTTTTTAATAATGATGATCCTGGCATTACTCATTATCTATTTTCCGCTACTGCTTGCTTTTAGCCCAGGGAATATGTATATTGATTCCTATTCTCAATGGGGACAAGCAATGGGAGGTATTCCCTTATCGGATTGGCATCCGGTCTTGACCACCTTATTGATGAAACTCTCTTATAAATTAATCGGAACGCCAGTCGTGTATACCTGGATGCAAGTGATGGGCTCCATCATGGTCCTGACTTATTTTAGCAAGCAATTACTGGATCTTCGACTTAAAAAGTCTTATATTTTATTAGTAGTGTTTACCATTCTATTCACGACTCTGTTACTATCAAATATGGTTACTCTATATAAGGATAATTTGTATAATCTTTCTTTAGTTTTAGTCACCTTATTTTTAGTAAGGATTTATTTTATTGAACCAACTTGGTTGCAACATTGGAGCTCGAAGATTATATTTGCCTTTAACTTTAATGTGGTGCTATTAGGTCGGCATAATGGGTTTTATGTAGGCATCGCATTTTTAGTGATATGGTTTTTGTTTTCTTTTGATAAATGGAAAGATGTAGCCATAATAATGGTCTTAACAGCTTTAATTTTTATGGGGTATCACACATTATTAAATCAACGATATGCTATTGTACCAGGTTCACCGAGTGAGAAATATAGTATGGTATTACAGCATATTGGTGCAGGGGTTGATGCAGGAAAACCATTAACGGAAAAACAAAACGAGTTTTTAGATCAAATTTTACCACGAGCAACTTGGCAAGAAAAGTATACCCCTGTTATGATTGATCCAGTCAAATTTCACCAGGATTTTAATAAAGAATTTATTAACACCCATCAAAAGGAGTTGTTAAAGAACTGGTTAACCATTGGTCAACAATATCCGCTACTCTACTTAAGAGCAGAATTACAGCAAATACGACCATTATGGGATGTGAATGGATGGGAGCATGGTTTGCCAGGGACTCAAATGTTTCATTATATGATCAATTCACCGAAAGCGTATTATGATCCTTATTTACAGCATTATGATTTTGCAGTAGAGCCACTACGTAATTTGATTGCTGAGTGGTCTTATCAGCAAGCTCCGCATGATGGAGTTCATAAGCCGTTTATTACGAGTGTGGCATCAGTTAGTATTTTAATTTTATTTGCAAGTTCCTTTTCAGTAATATTTTCTAAAAGGTGGACATATTTATTGATTTTATTGCCTTCTTTACTTCATTTGGGGACATTATGTTTGGCGATGCCCGCTTATAATATTCGTTATATTTTAGCACCCGTTATCACTTCGATGATGTTAGCCATAATTTTTAAGGTTGTATCAACAAAAGCTTTGATTTCATCATAATGATATCGCTTTTATCTGAAATATGGTATAATTAATTTAGTATAATATTTAGATAGGGGTGCATTTGATGCAAGTAGAAGATATTTTATCGATTTTACAAAATGATATTAAAGCGGCAGTATTCTCATCAGTAGATGCTGAAGGCAAACCACATGCCCGTTATATTAATGTGGGGGTAGCCAATGAACAAGGAATTTTCTTTATGACGAGTCCGAAGACTAATTTTTATAAGCAATTACAAGGGAATCAAAATGTTGCGATTACGGCGTTGAAACAAGATGATTATTTAATTCAAGTGATTCGTATCGAAGGGAAAGTAAAAGAAATCGGTCGAGAAGGCCTAGAAGAAGTCTTAAAAGATAATCCGTTCGTTAAACACGTTTATCCTAATGAGAGTGATGTTGCAGCTGTGCAAGTATTTCAAATGTATGAAGCAGATGGGTTTTATCAAAGTTTAACACAAGGGCATAAATACACCTTTACCATTGGAAAATAACGGATTTAGAGATTAACTAAAGACTCTTGAATCAGACTAAACGATGACTAGATGATGTCTAAGTAACATAAAGTGATGTTATGACAGGAATATTTTGTTCTTGCTTAATATTAGAATGAAAGTGGGTCTAAAGGGAGTGGAGCAGAAGTGGAAAATCGAATGATTTTCGCTTCGCTTGTTCACCCTCCGCACAGTTGAGACTACTCACACCTTGCGCGATAAACTAAATAGCTGATACCAAACAAATTTTTAAAGTTTTTGCTCAGCCTCTGAGCTCACTCTTTTGATATAAATAAAAGCTCCTCAAGTTGCTTGAGGAGCTTTAACTATATGGTTTTATTTAAAGAAATTAAAAATATCTTTCATAAAGTTTGTAATCGGATTATCACGACGGTTTTCATTTGGAATACCGTGTTCTTTAATCAACGATTCGATTTCATCGCTTTGAGCGGTTTCACCATCAACGGTAGTTTCTTCTTCTACAGGTTTTTCGTGTTGATTAACAGGCAAACCTTCATTTTTATATAGCTCGGGATATTCTGCTAATTTATCTAGTAAAATTTCAACTTCCCAATAAGTACTCATCACCATTTCTGCGGTATCAAATAATCCCATCACAACGACATAGATTTCACGACCGTTTTCTTTACCAGAAGCGACAAAGTTTTTACCTGCTGCGTCAGTCATACCAGATTTTAAGCCAGTGATTTCTGCTCGTTCATATGCGCCACCTGGTAATAATTGATTAGGATTTGACATGACAACTTCATATTCTGTTCCTTCTTGTGCGACATAACTTTCCGCGCTAGTCACTTCCAAAACTTCAGGGAAGTCGCGTACAATATGTTGTGCCATCAATGCCACATCAGAAGCAGTCATTTGATTTTCATTTTCGGCAACTGAACCTTCAATCCACCAATCTTCTGGGATATATTGATTTGGAATACCAGAAACAGTATAAAATTCAAAGTTGGTCATGCCCCAAGACTTTAATAATTCGCGAATCGCTTTAACACCTTCTTGTTCTGAACCATATAAGTGCCACATTAAAGCAGATGTTGCGTCGTTACCTGATAATAACATAACACCGTAAATTAAGTCTTTCACGGTATACTCAACCCCACCATATAATCCCATGGCTGACATTTCTGGATTAAATGACATATTATCTTCAATTGCTTGAGGGATTTCAATTTTGTCATCCATTTTCAATTTTCCGTCTTTAATAGCTTGGTAGACTAAATATATTGACGCAACTTTTGACATAGAAGCGATAGGATAACGCGTATTGGCTTTTTGTTCAGCTAATACTCGATTTGTTTCACCGTCCATCACCACGTAAGAACGAGCGTCAATATTGGAGGCGTACCAGTCTAAGATGTCTTGAGGGTAATCCTCGGGTAAGACATAGGGGTCAGTCTCTTCAATAACGGGTACGTCTCCTCTTAAGATTGGGGTTTTTGATACTTGTGCAGAAACGCCAATCGGTCCACTAATCATGGATAAGGTTAAAAATGTTAGTAGATATTTAGAAAATTTGGATGTTAAATTCAAAATAAATCCTCCTTAGTAATAGTCCTTCATAATTATAGCAAATAAAAGACAAAATGTGGTATAAAGTTAGAAAAAATTCTAATTTTTCAAAAAAACTTCACAATTAATAGTCACGATTATGCTATTATTATATAATGTATATATAATTTTAGACATTGTGTTTCTGGAGGTGTTACTATGAAATTACTGATCCGATATAATTTACCAGAACGTCTCTTAATTTATGCAACTATGAGTATTGTACTGCCATTTTTCATTAGCGGTCCGATAATATTCATGATTTTATTGATTCTAATGTATCAAAAACGCGATAGCTTATTAGAAATTTTAAAGACACTATCACCCTGGTTGGTTTTTTTTGTATATGCAGAAGTAGTTGCATTATTGAATTATAATTTTTTAGGTGCTCTGCTTCCATTAGGTTTTTTATTATTTGCATTATTCTTTTGGGTTTATCGTCAAATCATAAAGCGTGATTTGTTTGTTTTATTAATGAAGATTTTGAGTATTGAGAGCGGCCTGATTAGTATACATGCCATTAGTACTTATTTTAAATTTATTCAAGAGCGTTCATTACCTTGGACTTATATAATAACTGAAGCAAGTCCTCAATTTAGAGCTGAATCATTCTTCTTCAATGCTAACTATTTCGGGCTCTATATTGTGATGGCGATGGTGATTACTATTTATTGGTTTACTATTGCCAAAAACAAATGGGAATATGCTCTCGTTTTATTAATTTTATCCTTAAATAGTATTTCGGTTATTTTAACTGCATCGAGAATGTTGATTCCAACGGTTTTAATTGGTGCTTTTGTGATATTGTGGTTTAATTATCGCCGTATAGCAATAGCTTTTTTAACGCTAGGTATGGTGGGTTTAGTGGTGATTATTTTAAACCCGAGTATTTTCCCACGTTTTGAGTCACTAGCTTACGGTTTCGAAGATCGCTTTATGATTTGGTCTAATGGATGGGCAATATTTAAGACGCGACCACTAACTGGAAGAGGTCCTTTAGCATATATAAATTTCTATTATTTAGTAACGAATGAAGCAGACATGCATTCGCATCAAATATTGATAGACTTTTTAGCTAATTACGGAATTTTCGGCTTATTAATTTTTGTAAATGCCTTAACGCCTTTTGTTCGTACTTTAATAGAACAATTAAGAGAACCATCTAAGAAGAAAGATTTAGCCTTATTAATGGCGATGGGAGTATTGGTTTTGGTTCATGGTTTAATGGACGTATCGATTGTATGGCTTCAAACGGGATATGTCTTTCTTTTAATTGCATCCTCACCGATTGAAGCATTTGATTATCAAACGAAATAAAATTAAAAATAGCCGATGAGACTGAGAAGAAACTTAAATGATTTCTTCCTAGTCTCATTTTTTTATTTAATGGCGTCATAATTGAGTGTCATCAAACGGCGATCGAGGAAGTTGTTTGATACGACTCAAAATTATGACTGGACGAGCAGGTGAAGCGAAAATCGGTGGTTTTCTACTTCTTGCTCGCTTTTTTTATCTTGGGGATTAGTAAAAAGTTTGAACATAAGATGATACCTCCTAAAAGACTACCTCCCGTTTAAAAACACGAACATTAAACAGGAGAAATAAAACACAATAAGTTTTTTTACACAATAGTTATTATATTTGTTTATAATAAAAGCATAGATGGGATAATAATTATGGCTTTATTAGAATGACATTCAAAAAATACGAATGTTAAACTAAAAAAGTCTGTGTGAGTTATATTCCTCATCATTTTTTTATTTTTATAGTTAGTCGGAGCAGATAAAAAGTAAAGGAGTCAATGGAATGGAAAACATTTATCGAGGTAAAACGAAAGATTTATTGCAAGACGAACAAGGTAAAACCTATTTTCACTTTAAAGATGATATGACTGGTAAAGATGGCCAATTTGATCCAGGTGCCAATCAGGTTGGGTTAACGGTTGAAGGTTCAGGAAAAGCCAATGTCACCGTTTCTAAATATTTCTTTGAACTCCTTGAAGCAAAAGGAATTCCAACACATTTTGTTGAGGCCAACATTGATGAGAATACGATGGAAATTAAACCGGCTAAAGTGTTCGGAAAAGGCTTAGAAGTTATTTGCCGTTTTGTAGCGGTTGGCTCATTTATTCGTCGTTATGGATTATATGCTGAATCAGGTATGCCACTGGAAGGGTATGTTGAATTTACACTAAAAGATGATGACCGCGAAGATCCACTGATTAATGAAGATGCATTAGAAATCTTAGGAATTTTAAATGAAGGTGAATATGCTAAGATTAAACAATTGACTCGTGATATTTCAACTATTATTAAAGAAGATTTAGCCACTAAAGGATTATCACTTTATGATATTAAATTAGAGTTTGGACGTTTAGCGGGTAGTGATGAAATTGTGTTAATCGATGAAGTGTCTGGTGGTAATATGCGTGTTTATAAAGAAACAGAATACGTCAATCCATTAGATATCGTTCATTATTTATAAGAGGGGACAACAAAATGCGCGTAATTACAGAATCCATTCAAGGGCAGTTAGGAAAAGTTGAACGATTAGCGAAAGAAGCACGTGAGTTTTTAGGATGGGAAAATGAATTTGTCATTCACTACTTTGATATTTTTGATTTTGAGAATTTAAGTGAAGCTGAATTAGAAACAGTTAAAGACCGAATGTTATCAACGCCGCATCGTCTTTTACATCAAAATACGGATGATTTATTTGCTGGACATGCATTTAGATGTCGTCAAGTAACTGGCCAATACAATGAAAAGGAAGAAATGACCGAACGAATGATGCGTCAAGTCTTAGGTTTTGATCATGGGCGCGTTCATCATTCTGAAGTGATTGTGATTGAAAATATTTCGGCTACTCAATTTGAAATGTTTAAGCAATATTATTTGAATCCTGTTGAAAAAGTAGAAGTGGCTTTTGATGCAGCCAATCCGGTGATTCAAGCGTCAGCAACGACCGATTTAGAACCGATTAGTGGATTTTTAGCAATGGATGATGAAGCGTTAAAGGTATTTGGTACACAGTTTGCAATGGATTTTGATGACTTGAAATTATGTCAAACTTATTTCCAATCAGAAGACCGTGAACCGAATTTAACCGAATTAAAAGTAATTGATACGTATTGGTCCGATCATTGCCGCCATACAACATTTAATACGCACTTAAAAGATATCGAGGTAGAAGCAGGCGAATTTGCACCTCTATTCCAAGCAGCGTTAGATAATTATCTTCAAACCCGTCAACAATTACAACGCACCGATCGTCCGATTACTTTAATGGATTTAGCCACTATTCAAGCGAAAAACTTAAAAGCGAAACATCAATTAGAGGATGTCGAAATTTCTGCTGAAATCAATGCATGTGCTTTAGAAATAAAAGTAGATGTAGAAGGAACCGAAGAAGATTGGTTATTATACTTTAAAAACGAAACCCATAACCACCCAACCGAAATTGAACCATTTGGGGGAGCGTCAACCTGTATTGGCGGTGGGGTCAGAGACCCATTGTCAGGTCGCTCTTGGGTTTATCAAGCAATGCGCTTGGGTGGCGGAATGAATCCTAACCAAGCATGGGCAAATGTTCGTAAAGACAAATTGCCACAACGAGTTATTGCTAAAACGGCGCTTGCTGGCTATGCAGATTATGCCAATCAATATGGGGTTACCGCATCTTTTAATGAGGATATCTATCATCCTGGTTTTGAATCAAAACGGATGGAATTGGGTGCACTCATTTCGGCGGCTCCGCGAGAGAATGTTGTTAGGGAAGAGCCTCAAGCTAGTGATTATGTTGTTTTATTAGGTGGACGTACTGGACGTGATGGTTTAGGTGCTGCTGTTGGCTCGTCAAAAGTTCAAACAGAAACTTCACTTGAAACGGCCGGTGCAGAAGTTCAAAAAGGAAATGCGTCCATTGAACGTAAAATCGGCCGTCTCTTTAGAAATGGCGATGCTGTTAGATTGATTAAACGTTGTAATGACTTTGGTGCCGGTGGGGTATCCGTTGCGGTAGGTGAATTAGCCGATGGTCTTATGATTGACTTGGATAAAGTGCCAACCAAATATCCAGGAATGCATGGCGGCGAGATTGCATTATCAGAATCACAAGAACGAATGGCTGTGGTGGTTTCAAAAGATGATATTGATACTTTTATGCAATATTGTGCGGATGAAGATGTTGAAGCAACCATTATTGCGGAAGTTACTGCGTCAAAACGCATGGTGATGCATTGGAACGGTCAAAAAATTGTCGACTTAAGTCGTGAATTTTTAAATACTAATGGGGCCGAAAAAGAAGCGGATGCCCTTTTAGTTAACCCAACACAGAAACCTTTTGATTACGAAGAGTTTGCCTTTACCGAAGAAAATGTGATGGCTTTTGTTCAAACTTTAGCTGAAGCCAATCAACAAGCAATGGATGAACAATTTGATGCGTCAATTGGTCGTGGAACCGTGCTTTATCCATATGGTGGAAAATTCCGTGCAACGAAAGAATTAGGAATGATTTCTCGTTTACCAGTTGATAAAGGTGCAACTCAAACGACATCTGCGATGGCATATGGTTACCATCCATATTTAGCAGAACGTTCACCGTTCCATGGAGGATATTATGCGGTAGTAGAATCAATTGCTCGTTTAGTTGCGATGGGATTTGATTACAAAAAAGCACGCTTATCTTTCCAAGAATATTTTGAATCTTTAGGGAACAATCCAAGAGCATGGGGCAAACCAGTATTAGCATTATTAGGTGCGAATGAAGTGATGGCGGCTTTAGGATTAGCTGCTATCGGCGGAAAAGATTCAATGTCGGGTACTTTCGAAGAATTAACGGTGCCGCCGACATTAGTAAGTTTCGCTGTAGCGACGGGAACCATTCACCAGGTTGTATCACGAGCCTTTAAAAAAGCGAATCATCCGGTTGTCTTAATAGAATCAGTTATTCAAGCAGACGGTACCTTAGATTTAAGTAATTTTAAAGCGACACTTGAAAGATTACATCAGTTAGCGATTGAAGGAAAATTAGCTGCTGTTTCTACGGTCGGTGTCAAAGGTTTACTATCAGAAGTATTGAATATGGCTTATGGAAACCACATTGGAATCCAATTGCATGACAGAATGGCTCATCGTTTAACTGAAGCAATGATGGGATCTTTTGTAGTTGAGGTAGAAGACTTAACTGTTTTAGAAGGGTTAACCTATGAAGTGATTGGTCAAACACAAGTGGAGGTAATTAGTTTAGCGGATGTTCAACTTAAGATTACCGACATTCATCAAGCAAATAAACGAGTTTTAGCTTCAGTGTATGAATTGATTGAAAAACCAATGCAAATAAGTCCAAAACCAGTGACTCAAACATACAGTGAGCAAGTTAAAAACAATCAACCTCGTGTATTGATTCCAGTAATTTTAGGTGCCAATACGGAATATGACTTACGTGATGCTTTTGAAGCGGCAGGTTTTATGACAGAATTTCACATTATTCAAACTTCAAGTCATGAACTCTATCAACAATCTGTGGCGGCACTAGCAGCTAAAATAAACGATTATCAAGTAATTGCATTGGCTTCAGGTTTTGTGTTTGCTAATGAACCAAGTGAATCTGGCTTTGGTTGGGATTTAGTACTTCAGGATGAAGCTGTTCGACAAGCCATCATGCAACATCTTGAACAAAAAGGGCTAATTTACGGAGCTGGTTCTGCAGGAGCAAGTTTAATTCGTGCCGGTTTAATTGAATTCGGACGTTTCCAACCAGGAACCAAGATTCAAGTCAACCAAAACCCATATGGCAAATTTATGGCAGACATTATTCCAAGCACCCTAGTGTCTAATTATTCAGCATGGGCGAACAAAGCGACATCGCCAATATTCTCAACCGCAGTAGCGACTGCTTGGGGACAAATTGATTTAGGGGATAAAGCAGATGAATTATTTGCTAATGGGCAAGTGTTATCGGTATTTAATGAGTACCATCATGCACCCGCAGTGGATGCGATGACCAGTCCAGATGGCTTAGTCTTTGCTTCCGTTTCAAACCCTGAAAGAATGGATAAGGATTTATACGTCAATATTGAAATTGAAGCTTTACCGCCATTTATTCAGTCAGCTCGTCAATATTTTAATTAAAAACTTTAAATATAGAAAGGATATAGCAATGATAACAATTATTATGGGATCTTCCTCCGATAAAGGAATTGCTCAAAAAGTCGTAGAACAATTAAAAGAATTTGGTTTACCTTACAAAGTATTAGTGATTTCTGCTCACCGTGCCTTAGATTTATTACTGGAAGAAGTGGAACGTGATGAGGCAGATGTGTACATTGCGATGGCTGGAAAAGCAGCCCATTTAGCGGGGGTATTAGCTGGTGCGACGATTAAACCAGTAATCGGAATTCCGGTTAAATCATCAACGCTTGATGGTCTTGATGCATTATTATCAACTGTGCAAATGCCTTCAGGTGTTCCAGTCGCAACGGTTGCGATTGATGGTGGAGCTAATGCTGCGATTTTAGCAGCTCAAATTTTAGCGGTTCATGATAAAGACATCGCTGCAAAATTATTAGCCTATAAACAACAAATGAAACAAAATGTTATCAAGATGGCTGATGACATTACCGACCTATAAGGGGCTTACCATGAGTGGATTATTTGGATACTTTTCAACAGAGCCCAAAGATGTTTTTACTTCCATTTATTTTGGTATTTATGCCTTACAACATAGAGGGCAACAATCATCTGGTATTGCGACCGTGCATGACGGAGAAGTGGACCTTTGTGTTGGACCGGGACTTATTAAGCGAAGCTTTGCCCGTGGAAAAAATGATGATTTGAAAGGATCAAAGGGCGTTGGCTTTGTAAAATATAAGTTCCGTTATGACCACACACCGGATATGCCAATCCAACGAAATGGGGCGGTGATGGTTTTTGATGGTGTGGTTACCAATGAAGGTTCTGTTTTTGACGATTTATGGGATCGCCTTGAAGGTGAATGTGCAGACTTAAGAGAGTACTTATTGAGTCTTGCAGGTGCGTTTAGTTTTATTTATGTGAATGATGACAAGATGATCGCCTACCGCGATATGAAGGGCATTAAACCTTTATGTATCGGTTATGATTCACAAGCGACGATTGTTGCGACTGAATCATGTGCCATTGAGTCGATTGGTGCACGTTTTGTTCGCGACTTGCAACCGGGTGAGATTTTTATTCATACCGCAAATGGGCAAACATCTTATTACCTTTCAAATGAAACGTCTAATATTTGTGCATTTGAATTTATTTATACCGCTCGTCCAGATTCGGTAATTGATAATATTTCAGTTTATGATGCGCGTTACCGTTTAGGAAAAATGTTGAGCTTAGAGGCACCAGTTGAAGCTGATATTGTGATTGGTGCTCCGGATTCTGGCGTGATTGCTGCTTTAGGTTATGCCAAAGAATCCGGCATTCCTTTCCAAGAGGGGTTTGTCCGTAATCGCTATGTCGGCCGTACATTTATCGAAGAAACGCAAGTCGAACGCGAACGTGGCATTCAGATTAAGTTAACGCCGATTCGTGGCAACATTATGAATCGTGACATTATATTAATTGACGATTCAATTGTTCGAGGCACTACTATTAAACGAATTGTAAAGAATTTAAAAGAAAAAGGAGCTAATAAAGTACATGTCAGAATCGCGGCACCGCAAATTGTTAGCTCGAATAATTTAACGGTAGATATTCCTGATAATGACGAATTAATTGCTTATGAACATAATATTGAAGAAATGAAAGCCATCATTGGCTGTGATTCATTAGCTTTCTTATCGCTAAATGGTTTATACAAAGCGATAGGACGTCAACAAATGTATGGCGACTACTTTGAAAGAACGGAGGCATAATGTGGGGTTAGATTATAAAACAGCTGGCGTCAATAAAGCAGCTGGTTATGAGCAAGTTGCATTAATGAAAGATATGGTTAAAAAAACACATGGTCCGGAAGTACTAACCAATTTAGGAGGTTTTTCTGGTGTTTTCAAACCTGATTTAATGGGGATTAAAAAACCGGTGTTAGTCTCAGGTACTGATGGGGTAGGCACCAAGTTGATGATTGCGCAAACCTTAAATATTCACCATACAATTGGTATTGATTGTGTGGCAATGTGTGTCAATGACATTTTATGTCAAGGTGCAAAACCATTATTCTTCTTAGATTATATTGCAACCGGGAAATTGGTTCCCGAAAAGATGGCAGCCATTGTCGAAGGTGTGGTTAATGGTTGTCAACAAGCCGGAGCAGCATTAATTGGTGGCGAGACAGCTGAAATGCCCGGAATGTATTCAGAAGATGAATATGATTTGGCGGGATTCGTGGTAGGTTTGGTAGATGAAGAAAAAGTAATTACCGGTGCCAATATCAAAGCCGGTGATGTGGCAATTGGGCTAGCTTCATCGGGGGTCCACTCTAATGGTTTTTCATTGGTACGAGCAATCTTAAATAAAGCCAATATTAACTATGAAGATAATGTTTCGGGATTAGATAAAACAGTTGGCGAAATCTTATTAACACCAACACGTATTTATGCCAAAGAAGTAGCAACCTTATTCGAATATGTTGAGGTAAAAGGAATTGCCCATATAACTGGTGGCGGTTTAGAAGAAAATCTACCTCGCATCCTTTCCGATAATCTAGGGATTACAATCGATACCCAAGCGATTCCTGAACAAGCCATTTTTAAATTGTTACAAGAATGGGGACAAATCGATCGTGATGAAATGTTTGGCACCTTTAATATGGGCGTTGGACTAGTGATTGTGGTCTCACCAACTGAGGTAGAAACCGCACTTAATAGTTTAACGTCTATCGATAGCTCGGCCTTTGTTTTAGGAACCATTACCGATGACTTTGCAGGTGTCCATTTATCATGAAAAAGACAAAGTTAGGTGTATTAATTTCAGGAGGGGGCACCAATCTTCAAGCCATTATCGACGCTTGTCAACAGCAGGTTTTAGATGCTGAAATAGCTATCGTCATTTCATCAGATGCTACAGCTTATGGTTTGGAAAGAGCGCGCTTGGCTGGGATTAAGACCCTGACCAGCCGCTTAGAGGGTGATATAACCTCTGCCTTACAATCAGCCCAAGTAGATTACGTAATATTAGCAGGTTATTTAAGAAAAATAGGGCCAGAACTATTAGCGGCCTATCCAACTCAAATTTTAAATATTCATCCTTCTTTAATTCCGGCATTTAGCGGTAAAGGATTTTATGGTTTAAAAGTTCATGAAGCGGTGATTAAACGTGGGGTGAAAATAACGGGTGCGACTACTCATTTGGTTAACGCAGAGTTAGATGAGGGACCTATCATTCGTCAAGAAGTGGTTCATGTATTGCCAGAAGATACCCCTGAAAGCTTACAACAACGTGTATTAGAAATCGAACATCATATTTTAATTGAAAGTATTAAAGACTTAATAGGAGGAAATTCATCGTGCGTGCATTAATTTCAGTATATGATAAAACAGGTATTGTCGAGTTCACTCAAGGTTTAGTTGACCTTGGTTGGGAAATATTATCGACTGGTGGTACTCAAAAATGTTTAGAAGAGGCTGGGATTGCGGTCACTCCCGTTGAGGATGTTACCTCTTATCCGGATATGTTAGGCGGAAGAGTAAAAACACTCCACCCTGCTATTCATGGAGGAATTTTATTTAAACGAGATAATGAAGAACATCGCCAAACCTTAGCAGAACATGATATTCAAGGTATTGATATGGTCGTGAATAGTTTATATCCATTTGAAGAGACGGTTGCTAAAGTCGATGCGACTCATGCTGATATTATTGAAAAAATTGATGTAGGCGGTCCATCGATGATTCGTGCGGCAGCTAAAAACTATCAAGATGTCACTATTATCGTGGAACAAGCGGATTATGATTGGGTATTAAGCCGATTACAAGAAAACGGGAGCTTAAGTTTAGCGGAGCGTCAGACCTTAGCTGGCAAAGCGTTTAATTTGACAGCCTACTACGATGCACAAATAGCAGCTTACTTTAATCGTACTAATGAAGTAGCTTTCCCTGAATATTTAACCTTAGCTTATAAGACATCACAATCCTTACGTTATGGCGAAAATCCACATCAACAAGCTGCATATTATTCAAGTAGTCAAAAGAAATATAACTTTAAGCAATTACATGGCAAGGAATTATCCTATAATAATTTAAATGATTTAAAAGCTTGTTTGGATTTATTATTAGAATTTGAAGAACCAACTGCTGTAGCAGTTAAACACGCGAACCCATGTGGTGTTGCGATTGGTGCAACATTAGCAGAAGCGTATCAAAAAGCGCATGACTGTGATCCGAATTCTATTTTTGGCGGTATTATTGGCCTTAATCGTCCAGTCGATTTAGAAACGGCACAATTACTAAGCAAAACCTTTTTAGAAATTGTGGCAGCGCCTGAATTTTCGGAGGAAGCATTAGCTGTATTGCAAGCGAAGAAAAACATCCGTTTGTTAGAAATACCGACTTTAGGAGACATTAAACCCAATAATTTACAATTCAAAGAAACAGTCGATGGTTTATTATTACAAGAGACTGACCGTAAACTTTTTGAAAAATGGGAGTTAATGACTGAACGTGCGATTACCGAAGAAGAGAAACAAGATTTGATTTTTGCTTGGAAAGTGTGCAAACATATTGCATCTAATGCAATGGTAGTAGCTAAAAATGGCCAAACCTATGGCTTAGGTCATGGCGAAGTGAAACGCGTTTGGGCTTTAGAAAAATCGCTTGAACGATCAGAATTTCCATTAGAAGGGGCTGTTGTAGCATCAGATGCCTTCTTCTTTAAAGATACTATTGATACATTAGTCGATTATGGCATTAAAGTGATTATCCAACCGGGTGGTTCAGTTAAAGACGCGGAAGTGATTGAAGCCGCTAATCAACAAGACATCTCGGTTATCTTTACTGGCATGCGTCATTTCAAACATTAGGAGGCAATCTGTGAAAATATTGATTATCGGAAATGGTGGCCGTGAACATGCGCTAGCTTGGAAAGTGTCACAATCGCCACAAGTTGAAGGAGTGTTTGTAGCGAAAGGCAACGCTGGTATATCCTCAATTGCGACTCAAGTTGAAATAGAACCAACAGATATTCCAGCTTTAGTGGCTTTTGCTCAAGAGAGAGCGATAGACCTGACCATAGTGGGTCCTGAGGAACCACTATGTCTAGGTGTAGTTGATGCTTTTGAAGCTGCAGGGCTCGTTATCTTTGGACCGAATCGTCACTGTGCTCAGTTTGAAGGCTCAAAAGATTTCACCAAACAGTTTTTAGTCCGCCATCAAATTCCAACTGCTACCTATGAAACGGTAACCTCTTATGAAGAAGGAATCCGCGTGACTGAATCGTTATCTTTGCCAATCGTTTTAAAAGCAGATGGTTTAGCACTAGGAAAAGGGGTTGTGATTGCTCAGACAAGAGAAGAAGTAAAAGAGACGCTTGACTCGATGATGAATCATCACCAATTTGGTGCAGCAGGCCATCAAGTGGTTATTGAAGAATATTTAACGGGTGAGGAAATATCACTCTTATGTTTGGTTTCCCATAATAAATTATTTCCATTAGATATGGCCCATGATTATAAAAAAGCCGAAGAAGGCGATCAAGGACTTAATACCGGCGGTTTAGGTGGCTATTCTCCAGCTAATAGTCTTGCCACTGATTTGCATCAAGGGATTCAAACTCTTTTAGCACAAATTGAATATGGATTAGAGTCAGAAGGGTTTGATTTCACAGGGGTATTATTTGTTGGATTAATGGTCGATCATCACCAACCCAAAGTCTTGGAATTTAATGTTCGTTTTGGCGATCCTGAAACGCAAGTGCTTTTACCAAGACTTGAATCGGATTTAGTTGAATTAATTCAAAAGGCCGTTGCAAATAATTTGAATGAGCATGACCTTCAGTGGTCTCCCCAACATTCAGTTGGGGTGGTGCTTCATTCTAAAGGATATCCACAAACGTTTGATAAAAACCATCCGATTGAATTACCGCCATCAATAGCTTCGGATCAACTATTATTTCATAATGGAACCAAAAAAATAGAAGATACCATTGTGAATATCGGCGGGCGAGTATTAACTGCAGTGGGCTTGGGAAGTAGTCGAGCGATGGCTAGAGAAAGAGCCTATGAGTTGGTTAAACAAATTAAAAGTTCAAATTTAAGTTATCGTCAAGATATTGGCCAATAAGAGAAGGAGAGTAAGAATTTTTGTCACATTTAACTGATATTGAAATTGCACATAGCATCCAACCATTACCAATTCAAGTCATTGCGGATAAATTAGGTATTCAACCAACCGAGTTATCCCCTTATGGTCATGATAAAGCAAAGGTTTTAGTCAACCAAATAGCTGATTTAGACGAACGTCAAAACGGTAAACTGATTTTAGTGACAGCCATTTCGCCAACGCCGGCCGGTGAGGGTAAAACAACCGTTTCAGTTGGATTAGCCGATGGTCTTAGACAGATTGGTAAGAATGCAATGGTTGCTTTACGTGAACCTTCTTTAGGTCCAGTCTTTGGGATGAAAGGTGGTGCTGCTGGTGGAGGTTACTCGCAAGTTATTCCGATGGAAGATATCAATCTTCATTTTACAGGAGATTTCCACGCAATTTCCGCAACCAATAATTTAGTGGCAGCTGCTTTAGATAATCATATTCATCATGGTAATGAATTAGATATTGATGCTCGTTCCATTACTTGGAAACGTGTCGTTGATATGAATGATCGCCAACTTCGTAATATTGTTTCAGGATTAGGTAAAAAATCAGATGGCTTTCCACATGAAGATGGTTTTGATATTACTGTGGCTTCAGAAATCATGTCTATTTTATGTTTAGCGGAAAACATGACCGACTTAAAGTCCAAATTAGGCCGAATCATTGTTGCTTATAACAATAGTGGTGAACCTGTTACGGTGGAAGACCTTCAAATATCAGGTGCGTTAGCTATATTAATGAAAGATGCCATTAATCCGAATTTAGTACAAACATTAGAAGGCACACCAGCCTTTATTCATGGTGGTCCTTTTGCCAATATCGCGCATGGTTGTAATTCAATCATCGCTACGAAGACAGCAATGAAATTAGCAGATTACACCGTTACCGAAGCAGGCTTTGGTGCAGATTTAGGTGCAGAAAAATTTATGGACATTAAATGTCGCCTTGGCGAAATAGAACCTGATGCTGTCGTTGTGGTGGCGACTATCCGTGCTTTGAAAATGCATGGAGGTGTTAAACGCGAAGATTTATCTAAAGAAAATGTGATAGCACTTGAAAAGGGTGTGGCCAACTTACGTCGTCACGTACAAAATGTGACTGAACAATTTGGCAAACCAGTCGTGGTGGCGATTAATAAATTTGCTACCGACACGGAGGCTGAATTTGCGGTAGTGCAGAAAGTGTGTCACGAATTGGGAGTCGAAGTGGCTTTATCAGATGGTTGGGCTAATGGCGGTAAAGGAACAATGGAACTAGCAGAAAAAGTTGTTGCTGTTGCCGAAAAAGAATCAAAATTGCAATATGTTTATCAATTAGAGGATACGATTGAAGAAAAATTGCAAGCAATCGTTCAAAAGATTTATGGTGGACGTCAAGTGAAGTTAACCCCACAAGCTCGTCGTCAAGCTCGTCAATTAACGACCTTAGGGTTCGACAAATTGCCTATTTGTATGGCGAAAACACAATATTCATTTACTGATAATCCAAAATTATTAGGAGCGCCAACTGATTTTGAAGTAACCGTTCGTCACTTAAAAGTGTATGCAGGTGCCGGCTTTATTGTAGCATTAACGGGCGATATTATGACCATGCCCGGTTTACCTAAAGTACCTGCTGCCAACCATATGGATATTACCGAGGAAGGCACAATTATCGGATTGTCTTAATTATGGAAAGATAAATCAATCATACATGATGTTAAGATGGTTTCTTTGGAAACTATCACTTGTATACTTTAGTCTATCTTTATATGGTAGCAATGTTTTTTACACAGTTATGTTGTTATTAAAAAGGAAACAAGGATTAAGTGATCGTTGCACAGTATCAATATAAAGAGAACACAGTCGCATTCTAAAGGGTGGCTCTTTGTCAGATACTGTGTGATTTGAATTTTGTAAATAGGAGTGGACAACCATTGTCTATATTGGTTATAATAAGAAAAGTGCGTTTGATTGTTGTTGTACAGAAGTATTTAATCAAAATAAAGCTATCGAAGTTTGATTAGAAAAGAACTAAATAAAAATAATCACGTTTAAGGGTTGCGTAAGTAGATTATCTATGGTACTATATAAAAGTTGAGAAAACAAGTAGAAACTGCCGTTTCTCGCCAACACTAGTAGGTGTGTGGCAAATAAGAAGACTTCAATGGTTATTCATTGTACGTCTATTATTGCGGCAAGTTTATTATGTAAACTTGCTTTTTTATTGTATGACGGATCCTACTTGCCGCTCAAACTATTATGGAGGTGGAAATTATCGTTAAAGAATTACCAATTAACGAAGAAATCCGAGCTAATGAGGTACGCGTAATTGGAGACAATGGCGAACAAATCGGAGTAAAATCATTAGATGATGCATTGACAATTGCTGAAACATTCGGTCTAGACTTAGTATTAGTATCACCATCTGCACAGCCACCTGTTGCCAGAATTATGGATTACGGTAAGTATCGATACGAAATGCAAAAGAACGAAAAAGAACAACGTAAAAATCAAAAGACAATTACAGTTAAAGAAGTTCGTTTGAGTCCTTCTATTGAAGACCACGACTACAATACTAAATTACGTCAAGCGATTAAATTCTTAGGTAATGGTGATAAAGTTAAAGCGAGTATTCGTTTTAGAGGACGTGCCATTACGCATAAAGATTTAGGTCGTGAAGTTTTAGAAGATTTTATTGAAGATACAAAAGAATTTGCTGTTGTTGAATCTCAACCTAAAATGGATGGTCGAAGCATGTTTATTATGCTTTCACCAGTAAAATCAGCAGAATAATAGATTTCAGGAGGAATAATCATGCCAAAACAAAAAACTCACCGTGGATTAGCTAAACGTGTAAAACGTACAGGTTCAGGGAAATTAAAACGTTCGCGTGCTTTTACTAGTCACCGTTTCCACGGAAAAACTAAAAAACAACGTCGTCAATTAGCAAAAGCAACTTTGGTACATCCGTCTGACATGAAACGTATCAAACATCAAATCTCAGCATTATAATATTCTAGAAGAACTAAGGAGGAATGAAACATGGCACGTGTTAAAGGTGGATCAGTTACCCGTCAACGTCGTAAACGTACATTAAAATTAGCAAAAGGTTACTATGGAGCGAAAAGTGTATTATTCAAAACTGCTAAACAGCAAGTAATGAAATCATACTCTTATGCATACCGTGACCGTCGTCAAAAGAAACGTGACTTCCGTCGCTTATGGATTACTCGTATCAATGCAGCTGCTCGTATGAACGGTATTAGCTACTCAGTATTAATGAATGGCTTGAAAAAAGCAGGTATTGAAGTAAACCGTAAAATGTTATCAGAATTAGCAATCAACGATGCTGAAGCATTTACAGCTTTAGTTGAAGAAGCTAAAAAAGCATTAGCATAATTTAATTATCAATCACTATTAAGCGTCGACTGGATTCAACCAGTCGGCGTTTTTTAATATATATGGTATATATTAATTACTCTTCATGCGGTTGAGTTTTCTAAATTCAGATGGTGTGACCTGATAGCGCTCAATAAAGATACGATTAAAATAATAACGATTCGAGTAACCTAATTTTTCTACAATTTCTTGAACACTAAGGTTGGTGTTAATTAAGAGCTGTCGAGCGTGTTCTAATAAAAAGATTTTCCCGTAATCTAATAAATTCATCCCGGTATTTTTTTTGACAATTCTAGCGACATAATTACCATTATACCCCGTTAACTCTTCTATTTCTTTACGAGAAAATAAGCCCATTTTATCTTTATAGGCAGAAGCTATCGTAAACAAAATGTGTTCTTCCGTAGTTAATTGCGCTAGATGGGTTTCAATATTAAAAACAGCTTTATCTTCTAAAAAATAAAATAATTTACATATTAGTCCCTTCATAATATGGCTTTTACCATGATAACCAAACAATAGTTCTGTCATCAATTCATTAATAAATTGATGAATTATTGTCAAATGCTGAAAATCTTTAATACGAATGTCAACATATTCTTTACTATTATAAAATGGATTTTTATTATTTCGATGGAATAATTTCGAAAAAAATGAACTTAAAGATGAGGGAATATTTTCTTCATTATAGGCTAAGTTATTATCAAAAATTTCGATGATATACTCTTCCTTAAACAGAAATTGGACAATTTCCAGTTCACAATCCATGAATTCCTTATGATGAATATTCTTATTACCAAACCAGCAATCTCCAGCTTTAAAACTGACAATTTCATTTTCGATTTTCATTTTACATTCTCCAGACAAGACAATCGTTAACTCATAAAAGTCGTGTGAATGCATGGGCATCTCGGTTTGAGTAGTAGCTTCATAGGTTGAAATGAACTGCTTTTTGTGTTGTTCGCTAAATTCAAAATAGATACTTCGATTTAATGTTGGATATAAAGCCTGGTATAAAATTAAATAGGGCATCGAAATATCATAAATAACTAAATCAGTATTAGATTTGTGACTAAGATGCAGATGTGAATTTTCAGATGATGGAACGGCATCTGGATTAAGTTGACTAAATAACAAATTGTTTAATTGAGTTTGTTTAGGATACATATTTCCTCCAAGTTGTTCAAAATGGATATTTTTATACGCTTTCATTTATTATAGTATAAAGATGATGAGTTGTATAGTAATAAAATGTTAGGAGGAATAACTTGTTAATTTATGTCAATGCTAGAGCAAAATATGATGGGGATGGTTCGAAAGAAAAACCATTCAAGCATATTAACGATGCTGCTAAAATTGCGGTTGCTGGCGATGAGGTTTTAGTGGCTCCTGGATTATATCGTGAATATGTTAGTCCCGTTAATGGTGGCGAAGAGGGTAATCCCATCATCTATCGCTCAACCGAACCCTTAGGTGCTATTATTTCAGGTGCTGAACGTATTACAAACTGGGAACCCTATCAAGATAATGTTTGGAAAGTATCCATTCATAATGATACGTTTGGTGACTATAATCCATATACGACATTAGTTTGGGGAGATTGGTATTTCGGACCTGCAATTAATCATACCGGAGCTGTTTATATGAATGATCTCACTTTCTATGAAGTTCAAAGTCTAGAAGATTGTCTTAAAGGTGAAGTGGACGAACGTTCTTGGGAACCTGAAAAATCAATTTACAAATGGTATACAAAACAAAATGGGGAATATACTGAAATTTACGCAAATTTTCATGGCAAGAATCCTAATGAGGAAAATGTTGAAATAAATGTTAGACGAAGAGTCTTCATGCCTAAAGAAACAGGGCGAAATTATATTCAAGTATCTGGATTTAAATTAATAATGGCGGCTACCACTTGGGCTCCACCGGCATCCTTCCAAGATGGCTTAATTGGCCCGCATTGGTCTAAAGGGTGGGTCATTGAAGACTGTGAAGTGAGTCATAGTAAATGTGTAGGCATTTCCTTAGGTAAATATCGTGATCCGGAGAATGACCAGTATTTCACGCATCGTCATCTTAAAACACCAACTCAAATGGAAAGAGATGCTGTTTGCCGTGGTCAATATCATGGATGGACCAAAGAAAATATCGGACACCATCTTGTTCGACGTAATCATATTCATCATTGTGAGCAAGCCGGTATTGTAGGACGTATGGGAGCAGTCTTCTCAACAATTGAAGATAATCACATTCACCATATAAATATCATGCAGGAATTAATTGGGGCAGAAGTCGCAGGTATTAAAATTCATGCGGCCATTGATGTTCTAATGAGACGCAATCATATTCATCATTGTTTTATGGGGATTTGGTGTGATTGGCAAGCTCAAGGAACGCGTTTAACTCAAAACTTCTTACATGATAATCATCCACCAAAAGGTGATATTGAAAAAGGACAATTAAATCAAGATATTTTTGTTGAAGTAAGTCATGGACCAACGATTATTGACAATAATGTTTGCTTATCAAAACATTCAATGCGTATTGCCTCCCAAGGATGTGCGATTATTCATAACTTGTGTTCGGGACCATTTATATCTATTGGAGGGGGCACCGATTCAACTTTAGAGGATGGACGTACTGATATGCGTTATACCCCTTATCATATTCAGCATCGTACAGAAGTGGCAGGGTTTATGACTTTCTTGCATGGGGATCATCGTATTTACAATAATATCTTTATTCAAAAATGGGGACAAGATAAAAATGAGGCTGTTACAGGCACTTCGCTATTTAATGAATATCCTTTATATGAAGACTGGATAAAAGATTTTGAATTAGAAAATGAGTTTCCTAGCATGATGAAAATGCATAATGCTCATTTTGGCAAGTTACCAGTTTGGATTAATGGTAATGTTTATTTAAATGGCGCGGAAGCCTTTGCTAAAGAAGAAAATCAATTAACTTTAGAAGAATCCATTAAATTGGAACTAATCGAGCATGACGGACATTACACTTTAGAAACCAATATTGCGGAGTATCTGAATGCATTTAAGGTAAATTTAATTCAAACTGAAATGCTAGGAGTTGCTTTTGAACCAGAACAACGTTTTGAAAGTGCCGATGAAACAGATATTATTTTCAATCAAGATTTCTATGGCAATCATCGTGACTTAACACCGTATCCAGGACCATTTGCTACTTTAGAAGATTCATATGAATTTATCAAAAAATAAAAGAGGAGGCGTAACATGAAAGTTACAGTTATTAATAAAAAGGGACCAAAAATTTCGAAATATATCTATGGTCATTTTGCTGAACATTTAGGACGTTGTATTTATGGAGGCATTTATGTAGGCGAAGATTCTGAAATTCCAAATGTGAACGGAATGCGACAAGATGTCGTTGAAGCACTAAAAAATATTAAAATACCAGTATTGCGTTGGCCAGGAGGATGTTTTGCGGATGAGTATCATTGGAAAGATGGTATTGGTCCAAAGGAAACTCGTAATAAAATGGTGAATACCCATTGGGGCGGTGTAACAGAGAATAACCATTTTGGAACACATGAGTTTTTTGAATTGATTAAGCAATTAGAATGTGATGCTTATGTTAATGGCAATGTGGGCAGTGGCACAGTTCAAGAAATGCAAGAGTGGGTGGAATATATCACCATGGCTGGAGAATCGCCAATGGCTAACCAAAGACGTGAAAATGGACAAGATGAACCTTGGAAAATGAAATTCTTTGGTGTCGGTAATGAAAGTTGGGGATGTGGTGGTAATATGCGCGCTGAGTATTATGCCGATGAGTATCGCCGTTACCAAACTTATGTTCGTCAGTATGGAGAACAACCGATTTATAAAATTGCTTGTGGCCCAACTGTAGATGATTATTATTGGACAGAAGTATTAATGAAAAACGCGGGGCGTTTTATGGACGGTCTTAGTCTGCACCATTATGCAATGACGGGTGCGTGGGAAGATAAAGGTCCAGCAACTGGTTTTGAGGAAAAAGAATGGTGGTCATTAATTAAACATGCTCAATATATGGATGAATTAATTACACGTCATTCCGCAATTATGGACCAATATGATCCAGAAAAACGAGTAGGATTAATTGTGGATGAATGGGGAACTTGGTTAGCGGTTGAACCAGGTACAAACCCGGGATTCTTATATCAACAAAATTCAATTCGTGATGCTATGGTGGCAGCCATTACATTCAATATTTTCCATAAACATGCTGAACGAGTACATATGGCAAATATCGCTCAAACAGTCAATGTGTTGCAATCAATGGTATTGACAGAAGGTGCCGAAATGGTTAAAACACCTACTTATCATGTTTTTGATTTATATAAAGAACATCATGAGGCTGAGTTTGTTGAAAGTTTTGGTGACGAAAGTGAAACGATCACCTATACCATTTCAAAAAAAGACCAAGTGATGACTATTTCTATCTGTAATTTTTCATTGACTGAAAATGAAACCATTAGCATTGATAATATCAATGCGAAGTCAATCCTTTCTGCAAAAGGAATAAAAGGCGAAAAAATGGATGATTATAATGATTTTTCTCACCCAGAGACAGTTACAATTCAAGATGTGGAAGAAGTACAAATCTTTGATCAAACATTAGAAGTTAAAGTAGCGCCAATGTCGGTTGTGACAGTCCAAGTAGCGATCTAGCCTATGGAAAAACGACCGTGTTTTGGATGTGAAACCAAAGAAGAACTAATGAAGATTGATGTATCACAACTGATTGAAGATCAGTTAGCACTTGAATTGGATCGTGTCTCAGATGAGGTTTGGCTACAAAGACAACAGATCTGTCTAAATTGTCCATTTCGCAATCAAGAAACGTGTAGTAAATGTGGTTGCTTTTATCAGTTTCGTTCAGCATTAAATCATAAGCGTTGTCCGGTAGGTAAATGGTAGGAAGTAAAGGGGAAAAGTATGAGATATCGTCGTTTAGGAAAAATTGGCCTAAAAGTTAGTGAAATTGCGATTGGTAGTTGGATGACTGATGTTAGTGACCAAAAAACTCAAGATGTTGCTGAAGCGACTATTGATTAAGCAATTTCGAAGGGCGTAAATTTTATTGATTGTGCCGATGCTTATAGTGGCGGTGCAGCTGAACGATTTTTAGGGCAAATTTAACAAAAGTATCCACGTAAAGAGTTAGTATTGTCCAGCAAGGTGTTTTTCCCAGCAGGAAAAGATGCTAATGGAAGGGGATTATCAAGAAAACATCTCTTTGAAACCATTGAGCAGTCATTAGTAAATATGCAAACGACTTATTTAGATATGTATTTTTGCCATCGGTTTGATCATGAAACACCTTTAGAAGAAACACTACAATCATTGAGTGATTTAGTTGATCAAGGCAAAGTGTGGTATTATGGAGTGAGTGAATGGACGCCAGTTCAATTATTAGAAGCACTCATCATAATAAAGGAAATGGGATTACATCCAATTTCTGTGATTCAACCACAATATAATATTTTTGATGTTATATTGAAAAAGAGGTGATGGATGTGTGCGAACGCCATGGGGTTGGGATTGTGTCATTTTCTCCCTTATCACAAGGGCTCTTAACAGGTAAATACCGTCAAGGTCAAGCAATACCTGAAGGTTCACGGGCTACCTATCAAGACAAAATACAAGCGATGTTGACTGAAGAAAATTTAGAAAAAGTGGAAGCTCTAATAAAAACTTTCGACCGCTTGGACACGGATTTAGCAAGCGTTTCTCTTGCGTGGGCTTTAAGAAAATCAGCTATCTCATGTTTGATTACCGGTGCAACTAAACCTGAGCGGTTAGAGAATAATTTAAAAGCGTTAGCAGTTGAAATAACACCTGAGATAGAGCAAGAAATAGATGCCTTATTTGAATTTAAAAAATTCAATCGAAAAATAGGATAAATTAGCGTCGGTAAGTGGACCAATGGAGTGACCATGCCTATACTCCTAGTCCACTTACCTTCGTGCATTAAATGAGGTGATAATTTGATAACATTAGCCAGTATTTTTACAGATAATATGGTTCTGCAAAGAGAAAAACCAATTGCTATCTTTGGAACGAGTGACCAAGATGAGACGGTATCTGTCCATTTAAATGAAGAATTGATCCATCAAGAGCAAGTTTTGAAAGGAAGCTTTTCTATCCTAATTCCTGAGCAGCCTGCACAAGTGAATGTTACATTGAAAGTAAATGACATTGAGTTAAAGAATGTGGATATAGGCGAGATTTGGTTAGCAGGTGGGCAAAGCAATATGGAATTTTGGATGCGTTATGAACAACATCTGGAGGAAGAAATAACGAATACGGACCCACATTTAAGAATGTATACAGTCGGACAATATTCGTTTGAAGGAGAACGTGAATTAGGATTTAAGCAATGGAATCAATGGGATCGTTGGGTGAGTGCTGAACCTTCAACCATTCCTGAGATGTGTGCCATTGGATATTATTTCGCTAAAAAAATGCGTGAAAAAGGCATTCCAGTAGGGATAGTTTCAAGTAATTGGGGCGGAACGAGTGCTGTTAGTTGGACCCCGAAAGCAGCCCTAAGTAAGAATCCGCAATTAAAATTTTACATGGATAATTTTAATGAAATTGTGTCTAACTTAGATTTAGAGCGTTACTATGGTATTAAAGAGGCTGTCCGACCACTTTTATCAAGTCAAGAAAGCTATGAGGGTTTTAGTCATGTGATTAAAAATACCTATTTACCAAGTGTTCTAGAAAAAATTCAGGCAGATGAAGCGTCCCAACCTAAGTCGGCTAATTGGATTGAAATCAATGGTGAAAAGATTAATATATCAGAATTGACCTATGAAGAAATGACCGAAGTGGGTCCTCAAGATGTAAAAGAGCCAGGGGGTTTATTTGAACAAATGATAGCCCCTATAGCGGGATTTAGCATTAAAGGTGTTTTATGGTATCAGGGTGAGAGTGATTGTGATTTAGCCGAACATTATCATAATTTATTCAAACAGATGGTGCAGTCGTGGCGTGAGGCATGGTTAGAACGTAATAAAAAGCAAACATACCTTCCGTTCTATGTTGTACAAATTGCGCCGTTTGGTGAATGGTTAGGCAATGAGGGTTCCAAGTTTGTTAAAATACGTGAGGAACAAGAACTCATTGCTGATTCCGTTCCGGATAATTACTTAATCAGTTCATCAGATGTTGGCAATATTTTTGATATTCATCCAAAAAATAAAAAGGTATTAGCGGAAAGATTGTATCAATTAGTTGACCACATTGATTTTGGAAATCCTGCACCTGCTTATGCTCCACGAGCTAAAAAGTTGAATGTTGAAGACGGAAAAGCAATTGTTATAATCGAAAATTGTCAACAATTAGTCAAAGAAGAACGTGATTTTGAAAGTTATAATGGATTTGAATTAGCAGAAATACCGGATACTTTTATCCCTCCAATAACGGATGGTATCAATGGACTAGAAATAATAGTTGATGGCATAACTGATAAAGAAGTAAAAGTAAACTTAAGTGGCAATCAAATGATTATCGAATCACCAGCAATAGCACCTTTGCGTGATATTAAAATCAATTTTGCTAAAACGGCTTTTTATGAAGTGAATATATACAACGAATTACATCACCCCCTGATGCCGTTTGCATTATCGAATTAAATTTTTGAGAGGAGAATTTCATGAAGATAGAACTGGATATGAAGTCAGAAGGTATCCAATTTAATAATCATAGTGATTTATGTATTGGAACCGGGCGGATGGGACTAGCACTACAAGAAAATTATCAAAAGCAATTAAGATATGTTCAAGAAACAATTGGATTTAAGTATATTCGTGGCCATGGTCTTTTTTTAGATGATATGGCGATTTATCATGAATATCAAGATAAAGACGGCAAAACTCACGTTGAATATAATTTTACCTACTTAGACTTAGTCATGGACTTTTATCAAGAGATAGGTTTAAAACCTTATCTTGAATTAGGATTTATGCCCGAAGAATTAGCTTCTGGTACCCAAACAGTCTTCTATTGGAAAGGCCAAGTGACACCGCCCAAAGATTATCAAAAATGGACCGATTTAGTTGTTGTAACTTTACAACATTTAATGGAGCGATATGGAGAAGATGAAGTTTTAAGCTGGCCAATTGAAGTTTGGAATGAACCTAATTTACCTGGTTTTTGGGAAAATGCCGATATGGAAGAGTACTTCAAATTATTTGAAGTGACTTTTAAAGCAATAAAAGCTTTTAATCCAAAATTTAAAGTAGGGGGTCCCGCAGTGTGTGGCGGTGTAGAAGAGACTTGGCATCCTAAATTTTTAGAGTTCTGTCGTGAACGCGAGATTGCATTGGATTATTTTACTCGTCATTTTTATACCATTGATCAACCAACTGTGGATGGGCATTATAGTTATACCACATTAAGAAACCCCGATGAATCATTGGAAGAATTGTCAGTTACCCGTCAAACAATTGAAAGCTTTGAGGAATTTAAAGGATTACCAATTCATATTACAGAATTTAATACCTCATATCGACCAGACACACCATTACATGATACTAATCTAAATGCTGCTTATGTTGCTTATTTGTTGTCGCAATTAGGGGATACATCTCAGTTGTATTCATATTGGACTTTTGGAGATGTCTTTGAAGAGATGGGGGTGCCCTTTACCCCGTTTCATGGAGGATTCGGTCTTGTTGCAAATGGCAATATACCGAAACCAACTTATTGGACTTTTTATTTCTTTAAACAACTTTATCCTAATTGTATATACCGTGATAACAATGTGATTATTACTACTGATAAAGACAAAAATGTACGAATTGTTTACTGGAATTTTGCAGAAGAAAGTTTAAAAATACATTTTAAGATTAATGGGATGAAAGGAACGCAATCCATGATTCACCAGGTGGTCAGTCCCAAAACAACTAATCCAAGAAAAGTTTGGCATGATTTAGGTGAGCCAGCTTCATTGAATAAAGAACATCTTACTTTGATAAAACAAGGAGCACAGCCAAAATTAATATCTGATTTACTAAAAGACGGTGATTTTGAAGTGGAAATTAAATCACATGAAATTGGCTTAATAACCTTAAAATCAGTAAAGATTAAGAGTGATCGTGGCTTTTATATTGATAGAATATAATGAAACTAAAGTTGGAAATAATGATAATTTAACTTATATTATAAACCAACTCAAAAAAATACGGCTAGGTAACAACAAGTAATTTGTTCTTTACCTAGCCTTAAATTATTTTCCTTTTATTTGATTAGTTCTTAAGAAAGCTTCTGTATAAAAGTCTGTTTTAGCGTTGGTATGTTCTAAGTTAAAGGTACTATTGCGATATTCACGTGGTGTAATATCCATCATTTTTGAAAAGTTGCGATTGAATGTACGAACATTTTGGAAGCCAGCGAGATTTGAAATTTCAGTAATAGGATAACTAGAATTAGATAATAAATAACATGCACGATTAATCCGGTGTTGATTCATAATATGAGAAAAGTTCGATTCAAAAGTAGAAGAAATAATTTTAGATAAATAATCGTTACTATACCCAATATCTTCACTTAAATCGGATAATGTCTTGTTTTTATCGAAATTTTCAGAAAACCATGATGCAATTTTTTCTGTAATGGAATCTTTCAATTGTGAGTCAATAAGATCCGTATGTTTTTCGTAAAGAGACAATATTTGATACAGTGCCCATTTATGAGAAAAAATAGAATCGTTTTGAAATAATTTGTCCATTAGATCTGATACGTCATTTTCCGACAATTGAATAATAGGGTAAGCAAATTTTTTACCTTGTACTTGTTGGAAAAAATCAACAATATATTCAGGAGAAAAGATCCAAATATGTCCTTGATTTTTTACAAATGATTGGACGCCATGCGATTGGAAGGGTAATATTAAAAGCATTTGATTTGTTTTTAAGGTATAAATGTGATCATCGATTGAAATTTGAAACTCGCCGTATTCACAAAACCAGAGTTCAAAACTTCGATGAATATGTTTTTCGAAATCTAAGTCAGTTGGGTGATATTCACGATGTTGCATCTCTTGACCGAAATGATAATTCTCTAAGCCTGTCATGATAAACCCCTTTCTTGCTTATGTCTATAATATAATTCAGAAAGAGAAATATGTAAAGGGTTGCTTTTGCTTCACAAAGCTTGAAGTAAAATAGTAGGTTTTTTAGCATGACAGATTTTGTCTAGTTGTCAGCGTTTTGTGTCTTTTAAATGGAAACGGTTTATTATAAACTATAAACAGAAGCTTAAGAACAATCTAAGGCTCAAGTAAGTCTACCGAGGACCCGAAAGGAGGAAGTCTTTACTCGGATTGTTGTGCAATTATAGTTTGTTTATTAAACTAACCTACAAATCAAATTTTTTTAGGAGGAAATGTGATGAAAAAATTGAACAAATTAGCACTTTCAGCATTGACACTTTTAACTACAGCATCAGTTGGTGGTACCCTTCCAGTAAAAGCACAGGAAGAAAGACATTATACAGCATTTATTGCGAACCCTGGTGTTGAAATTTCAGAAAACACACGTATTAATGATGCGTTTGCTGAAGAGTTCGGTTGGCGTGTGAAAGTAACTTGGTTAACTGGTCAAACAGCCAAAGAACGTATCGGGGTAATGGTAGCAGGTGGTGAGTATCCAGATATTGTAGAACCATCAGATGCTCGTAATGCTATGATCGATGCTGGAGCATTCATTCCTTTGGAAGATTATTTAGATGATTATCCAAATTTAAAAGGCATTTTAAGTGATGTTCAATGGGAAAAAATTAAAGCTGATAATGATGGCCATATTTATACGATTCCTCAATTCGCAGTTAGAGAAGGCAATGTGGATACATTAACTGAACATAATGGTGAAGCATTCTGGATTCAAAAACGTATTTTAAAATGGGCTGACTATCCTGAAATTAAAACACTTGATGAGTATTTTAAATTAATCGAAGATTATTTGGCAGAAAATCCAGAAACTGATGGGCAAAAAAATATTGGATTTGAAATCATTTCTGATGATTGGAGAGCATTTGCATTGGAAAATCCACCAATGTTCTTAGCGGGACATCCAAATGAGGGTGCTGCAATCGTTGATGCTGAAACAAAAACAGCGCATGTTTATGATCAAATTCCAGAAGCAAAACAATATTTCCAAAAATTATCAGAGGAATATTCTAAAGGAATTATAGACCCAGAAACATTTACAGCAAAATATGATCAATATATTGCGAAATTGTCATCTGGTCGTGTTTTAGGAATGGTTGATCAAGGATGGAATTTCGGACAAGCCGAAGATTCCTTAAATTCACAAGGAAAAGAAGAATTAACATATGCTCCATTAGGTTTAACATTGGATCCGGATGTACTACCTCAGTATCGTGAAGGCGATGTTTTATCTACACAAGGTGGTATTGGTATCACTGTAAGTGCTAAAGACGTAGAAGGTATCTTACAAATGTGGGATGATATGGTATCTGAAAAAGGGATGATTTTACGTGGTTGGGGTGTTGAAGGTGAAGATTATTTAGTTGATGAAGATGGAATGTTCTACCGAACTGAGGAACAATGGGAAAATTGGAAAAACCCTGACTATGTCCAACAAAATGGAGTACCATTTGGATACATGCCTCAATATAAAGGTTTGTTACCTGATGGTAAAAACACTGTTTTACCAGGTGAGCAACCTTCTGAACATAGAAAAACATTGTCTGAAATAGATAAAGAAATTCTAGATGCCTATGGTGTTGAAAATTACAACCAAATGATGCGCAAACAGGATCCTGTTGAACCATGGTTCCCACTTTATACAGCTCGAAATAAATGGACAAGCTCTCATCCTGCTGGTATTGCTTTCCAAAATATGAACGATGTTAAGATGCAATGGCTACCCAAAATAATTATGGATGGACCAGATAGTTTTGAAAAAAACTGGGAAGATTATATGAATGCATATAACGCTCAAGTGGATGTTGAAGCTTATGAAAGTGCATTAACAGAAGAAGTTCAAAGAAGGTATGATCTTGAACAAGAATTAATTAAAAAAGCAGAGGAAAACGAAAATTAATCAAAGAATCATCTTTAAATGTTAGCCGAGTGTTATCTTTGAGATTCACGTCGGCTAAATTTTTATTAATAGAGATTGGAGGTTTATTGTATGGAGAATACAGCTATTAATCAAGTAAAAACACATCGTGTTGCAAAGAAAAAAACATTTTTTGAAAAAGTTTGGAATCAAAAAGATTTAGTCCTATTATCCTTACCATTTGTCATTTATATTTTAACATTTAACTATGCTCCATTAATAGGGTGGGTAATGGCTTTTCAACGTTATAAACCTGGAAAAGGATATTTTAATCAAGAGTGGGTTGGACTAGAAAACTTTATGTTCTTATTTAAAGATGCTACCTTCCTTCGGGTTGTAAGAAATACATTAGCCATGAGTATTATCAATTTAACATTAGGATTCATCTTTTCAATTGGTTTTGCGATCTTACTTAATGAAGTGAAAAACAAACATGCTAAAAAATTTATGCAAACGGTATCGTATTTACCTCACTTTTTATCTTGGATAATCGTAACAGGAATTGTCATGGATGTATTAAGTCCGGAGACAGGGATTGTTAATCAGTTATTATTAAAATTTAATCTTATTAATCAACCGATAAATTTCTTCTCAGACCCTAAATATTTTTGGTGGATAGTGGGATTTGCTAATGTTTGGAAAAGTACAGGTTGGGGAAGTATAATTTATCTTTCAGCCATGTCAGCGATTAATGAAGAGCTTTATGAATCAGCTGAAATAGATGGAGCTAACCGAGTTAGAAAAATTTGGCATATTACATTACCGGGAATTAAACCGACCATCTTTATATTATTGCTAATTAATTTAGGGAATATTTTAAATGCTGGATTTGAAGTACAATACCTACTAGGTAATGGTTTAATACAAAGTGTGTCTCAAACCATTGATATCTTTGTCCTGAAGTTTGGGATTAGCTTAAATAATTATTCTTTAGCGACAGCTGCAGGTATTTTTAACTCTTTTGTTAGTATAATTTTAATAACATTGGGTAATAAGTTAGCTAGAGCTGCTGGTGAGGAAAGTTTATTCTAGGAGGTGGATTATATGAAAAAAATTTCTATTTCAGATTTAATATTTGATATTTTTAAGTGGGTTTTTTTAGTGTTTTTCATAGCAGCCACTTTATATCCAATATTAAATACTGTGGCAGTTGCTTTAAACGACGGTATGGATACATTGCGAGGCGGAATTTATTTATTACCAAGACAATTTACATTAGATAATTTTAGAGCTGTGTTCAGAAGACCAACATTGATGAATGCTGCATTTATTTCAGTAGCGAGAACGGTTATTGCAACACTGACACAAACATTCTTAACAGCTTTATTAGCATATATTTTGAGTCGAAAAGAATTTATCTTTAGAGTACCCATTACCTTATTGGTTATTTTAACAATGTATCTAAATGCTGGTATGATACCGGGATATATTTGGACTCAAAAATTAGGTTTATTAAATACCTTCTGGGTATATGTAATTCCTGGTATTATTAGTGCGTTTAACTTTTTAGTAATTCGTACTTATATTAACGGTTTACCAGATAGTTTCGTTGAAAGTGCCAAAATGGATGGGGCAGGACATCTCCGTATTTTCTGGAGTATTATTTTACCATTATGTAAACCAGTTCTTGCGACGGTTGCCTTATTTATTGCGGTTTGGCAATGGAACTCTTGGTTCGATGCGATGTTATTTAATGGTTTTAACGACAATTTGAGTACCTTACAGTATGAGTTAATGAAACTCTTATCATCAGTTATGAGTCAGGGTGCTAATGCGGATAGTATGCGTAATGCTGCTGAAGCTGGTAACTCAAGCATGGTTACACCGGCTTCTGTTCGTGCTGCGACCACCATTGTGACGGCATTTCCAATTGTTTGTTTATATCCATTCTTACAAAAATATTTTGTTTCAGGATTAACTATTGGTGGGGTTAAAGGATAATACTAAAAAGGGGTGATAAAAATGGAACACAAGAGTAAAAGAGCTCAGGAGCGCCAAGAACGGATAGACGGAATAAATAAATTAGCCGACTATGCTTTGATGGGTATTCTGTTTTTATTTACTTCAATCCCGTTATTGACGGTGGGCGTTTCAATTTCTGCTTTGTATAAGACAATTTATGAGTATAAAATTCAAGAAAAGCCAAAATTTATTCACATATATGTAAAAGCGTTTCTTAATAGTTTTAAACAAAGTACCATCGTTTGGTTAGGCTATTTGTTATTGATTTTAGCCTTTGTATTAAATCGACAGTCTTTAATTGACAGTTATTCTTTATTAAAAGATGCCTTACAGATTTTTCATATTTTAATGATTATTCTCGCAACACCGGTAGTTCTATTGATGTTATGTTATATTGCAAGATTCACAGATAATCTTAAAACAGTCTTTAAAAATTCCACGATCATTCTATTATTAAATATCGTTACAACGATCAAACTTCTGATAGGATCAGCGTTAGTTGCTGTATGCATTTGGTTAGTCCCAATTTTAGGAATGATTTTACCACCCTTTATGATTTCGAAGGGGATAGAGATGATTGAGGGTATTTTCGCTCAATTTAGATTAGCAAATAATAGTTAAAAATATATATTCAAGAGGTGACTAAACCTTGTTAACACATAAGGAAGCAAGAGTACAAGCAAAAGAAATTGTTGCAAAGATGACATTGGAAGAAAAAATCGATCAAATTAATTTTAGAGCTCCAGCTATTGAACGATTAGGCATTCCAGATTATAACTATTGGAATGAAGCCCTACATGGTGTCGCTCGAGCAGGGGTTGCGACGGTATTCCCTCAAGCAATTGGCCTAGCGGCGATATTTGATGAAGCATTTATGGAAAAAGTAGCGGATATTATTTCTACTGAAGGACGTGCAAAATATAATCAATATCATGGTGAAGCGGACAACGATATTTATAAAGGGTTAACTTTTTGGTCACCAAATATAAATATTTTCCGTGATCCACGTTGGGGGAGAGGACAAGAAACCTATGGTGAAGATCCTTACTTAACTGCACGCATGGGTGTTGCGTTTATTAAAGGGTTACAAGGTGATGGACCCTATATGAAATTAGCCGCTTGTGCGAAGCATTTCGCGGTACACAGTGGTCCTGAAGCCGACCGCCATTCTTTTGATGCAGTTGTTTCTAAAAAAGATATGTATGAAACATATTTACCAGCATTTGAAGCTGCTGTTAAAGAAGCCGATGTTGAAAGCTTTATGGGTGCATATAATGCAGTCAATGGCATTCCAGCTTGTGTGCATCCGGAATTAATGCAAGAAATATTAAGAGGAAAATGGAATTTCCAAGGGCATGTCGTGTCTGATTATGCTGCGTTAGAAGACGTACATTTAAACCATCATTATACCAATAATGCAGCGGAAACAATGGCATTAGCAATGCAAATAGGTTGTAACTTATGTGCCGGTAATATTTCTGATGCCTTGTATGAAGCACACGGTCGAGGTTTAGTGACCGAAGAAGATATTACTAATTCGGTTATTGAATTATATACCACACGTGCTCGCTTAGGAATGTTTGCAGATGATAACGAATTGGATCAAATTCCTTATGAAGTGAATGCAAGTAAGGAGCATCAAAATGTTTCTCTAGAGGCAGCACGTAAATCAATGGTTCTATTAGAAAATAAAAATTTCTTACCACTTAATAAAGTAGATATTCGAGCAATTGCTGTTATTGGACCTAATGCTCGTAGCGTTGAAGTCTTACAAGGAAACTATTTTGGTATTGCGGAAAGAAATACGACCTTTGTTGATGGCTTGCAAAATTATTTAGGCGACGATGCCAGGGTGTTTTATGCTCCGGGTGGTCATTTATTTAAAGAACATGCAGAGTCTACTTTGTCTCGTCCATTCGAAAGAGAATCGGAAGCGATAATTGCGGCGAAACATTCGGATGTGGTGGTTCTATGTCTAGGATTAGATCCAACTATTGAGGGGGAACAAGGGGATTCTGGTAATGTATACGGTTCGGGAGATAAGTATGATCTCTTCTTACCAGAAGTACAACGTCGTCTATTAGAAAAAGTATTAGCCATTGGTAAACCGGTAATACTGGCGGTATCAGCTGGTTCTGCGATTTCATTAAATGGGTTGGAAGAACACCCTAATCTTAAAGCGATTGTTCACACTTGGTATCCAGGTAGTCATGGTGGAACGGCTCTAGCTGAAATGATTTTTGGAGAGATTAGTCCAAGTGGAAAATTACCTTTAACCTTCTATCGAACGGCAGAAAACTTACCTGATTTCTCAGATTACGGTATGAAAAATAGAACTTACCGTTACTTAGAAGAAACACCATTATATCCATTTGGCTATGGCTTACATTATTCTAAAGTGGAACTTAAGGATTTAGTGGTGAATAAAGCAAATGAATGCTATAACGTTGAGGTAACCGTTGAGAATACGGGCGACTTTGATATTGAAGAAGTGATTCAAGTTTATGCTAAGACAGATTCAAAACATGAAACATTAAATGGTAAATTAGTTGGATTTAAGCGTATTGCTTTAGCGAAAGGTGCTATAGAAACCGTGAAGCTTGACGTGCCAGTTTCGAATTTAACAGTGGTGGATGATGCGGGTGAACGCATTTTAGATGGTGAAAAAGTCTTATTGACCATTTCGACCGGATTCCCATGTGACCGTCTAGCTGAACTAAATCAACCAACACCATTATCTGAAGAATTATTATTAAAATAACAAGGAGAAAGCGATGAAGAAATATACAAATTTGTTCCAAGAGTATGGATACGATGAAAAAGAAATTCAAGAAAGACTTGATAATATTTGGTATGAAATGTTTGAAGGACCAGACAAAGTATATTTTGAAAACGACGAAGGTTTAGGTTACGTCGTTGATACAGGGAATATCGATGTCAGAACTGAAGGAATGTCCTATGCGATGTTATTAGCCGTTCAATATGATAAAAAAGATTACTTTGATAAATTATGGGGCTGGACTAAAAAATACATGTATATGGATGCTGGCGAAAACGCACATTATTTTGCTTGGTCGGTTGACCCTTCAGGTGAGAAAAACTCATATGGACCTGCTCCAGATGGAGAAGAGTTCTTTGCAATTGATTTAATTTTTGCGTCTAATCGCTGGGGTGATGGCGAAGGAATCTATAATTATTTACATGAAGCGCAAGAATTACTGAAATACATGGTCCATAAAGGTAGTAAATTCGAAGGAGATCCAATGTTTGATCCTGAAACTAAGTTAATTAAGTTTGTTCCGAATTGCGATTTTACTGATCCATCCTATCATGTGCCACATTTTTATGATTATTTTGCGATTCATGCTTACGAGGAAGATCGCGCATTTTTTAAAGAGGCTGCACAAGCGAGTCGTGAATATTTACCGACTGCTTTCCATCCAGAAACTGGCTTAAATCCTGAATATAGTTTATACGATGGGACACCGAAATATGATAGTGAACATCCACATTTTTATAGTGATGCCTATCGTACGGCCATGAACGTAGCGATTGATATGGAATGGAATGAAAAAATTCCTGTTTTACAGGAAAGACTTAAAACATTACAACAATTCTTTATCGACGAAAACAATCCAGGTTATCAATATGAGTTAACCATTGAGGGTGAGCCAACCGATAAGGAAATCTTACACCCAGTAGGGTTATTAGCAACTTTAGCTGCAGCTTCGTTGGCTAATAAAGAAACAGATAATGCGAAAGAATTTGTCAAACGATTCTGGGCGACACCTATCCGTAAAGGTGAGAGAAGATATTATGATAACTTCTTATATGCATTCTCATTTATGGCATTAAGCGGTCGTTACCGAGCATTCGAGAAAGTAGGCGAATAATGAATTTATACAAGAATCCAATTTTAGAAGGTTTTTCTCCTGATCCATCTGTTTGTGCGGTAGGGGATGATTATTATTTAGTTACGTCAACCTTTGCTTATTTTCCTGGCGTTCCTATTTATCATAGTAAAGATTTGGTTAATTGGACTCAGATTGGCAATATTTTAGATAGACCCGAACAATTACCATTACAAAATGCGGAACATTCTCAAGGAATTTTTGCACCAAGCATTCGCTATCATGATGGGATATTTTATATGACCACTACCAATGTTACTAATGGAGGCAACTTTTATGTAACGGCGACAGACCCAGCGGGGCCTTGGTCAGAGCCACACTATTTAGAAAATGCACCAGGCATTGATCCTAGTTTATTCTTTGATGAAGATGGCAAATGTTATTACGTTGGTACCAGACCTAATCCCAAAGGGGTCACCTACAATGGAGATTGGGAAGTTTGGTTACAAGAATTAGACTTAGAAACGCATCAATTAGTAGGTGTGAGTACAGCCTTATGGAAAGGAGCGTTGCGAGACGCAATTTGGCCAGAAGGACCGCATATCTATAAAAAAGATGGTTATTATTACTTAATGATTGCTGAAGGTGGAACGAGTTTTAATCATGCCATTACCATTGCGCGTTCAGAAAAAGTGGATGGTCCATACATTGGCAATAAAAACAATCCGATTTTAACGCATCGACATTTAGGTAAAGATTTCCCAGTTTGTAATGTTGGACATGGTGACCTTGTTGAGACACCGGAAGGCCATTGGTATATGACATGCTTAGCTAGTCGTATTTTTGATGGGTATAGTAATTTAGGAAGAGAAACATTTTTAGCAGAAGTGAAATGGGAAGATGGATGGCCGGTGGTGAATCCAGGCGAAGGCCGTTTATTAACCGAAGCCCCTCATTTATTACCATTGTTACCAACTGAGAAAGTCAGTCACTTTGCCATTGCCAAAGATAATCCAGCTTTCTTATATTTAAGAAACCCTATTGAAGAGAACTATCGTTGGAATGAAACGGACCATTCGGTAAGCTTAATACCTAGCCGAGTAAGCTTACAGGATATCGATAGTCCAACCTATCTTGGTTTAAGACAGAAATCAATGTATTATCGCTTCGCTGTCGAAATCGATGCCAGATTAGAAGCTAATTCGACTGGTGGGATTGTGTTGTTACAAAATAATCTTTATTACATTCAATTAAGAGTTGAGAAAAATCAAACCGATTATCAGGTTTTAATGGAATCAGTATTAGATGGTGAAACGACAATTTTAGGTCAACAAACGGTGCCATCCTCATCAATGACCTTAATCTTTGAAGGGGACGGACAACAATTAACAGGTAAAGTCTTATTTGATGGTGATGAATTAGTAGTAGCGGATAAAGTGGATGCCCACTATTTAAGTACAGAAGTAGCAGGCGGATTTGTGGGATGTACTTTAGGAGTTTTTGCTATATCTGAAGATAAACCATCAGAGGGTTACTTAAAAGTAAATAATATCACACATCAAATCAATCGATGATTTTAATGAGGTGAGTTTAGATGAAGAAATTAGCCATTACATTCGATGATGGACCTAATGAATACACCAATGAAATATTAGATATATTAAGTCAGTTCGAGGTTAAGGCAACTTTCTTTATTTGGGCAGAATTGGAAGCGCAACATCAAGCAGTTATGACACGAATGGTTGAGGAAGGACATCAACTTGGCAACCATACTTTCACTCATCCGGACCTAACAAAATTAACAGCCGATGAAGTGAGAGTAGAAGTTGAAAAAGCTGATGAAGTCATTAAACGCTATACCGATAAAATCCCACATTTGTTGAGACCACCATATGGATATGTTAATGAAGAAGTTGAAAAAATCATTGATAAAAAGATTGTCTTGTGGACAGCAGATTCAAAGGATTGGTCAAAAATTGAGGCACCAGAAATAATCCAAAACGTTCAAAAAAATGTTACCAATAACGACATATTGTTGTTGCATTGTTTTGAACAAACGGTAATAGCATTACCTGAAATCTTAACAGATTTAACTGAGAAAAAATATCAATTTGAGACCGTAGATGATATCTTAAGTTAACTGGTTGTTGACGATTTAGTAAGAGAATTTATTAATTAATGTGAGATAACTATTCGATAATAATGTTATCTCACTTTTAATCTATTGATTTGAGTGTTTGGGAGTAAAATGTATGGCAAACGATATGACTAAAGGTAATCCAATAAAACTTATTTTTCTTTTTGCAATTCCGCTTTTTATTGGTAATATTTTTCAACAAATTTATAATATGGCAGATACTTTTATTGTGAGCCGTACAATAGGGGTGGAAGCTTTAGCTGCAGTAGGTTCTACTGGGAGTATTATATTTTTAATTTTAGGGTTTGCTCATGGCTTAACGTCCGGCTTTGCAATTCCGTTATCACAAAAATATGGAGCTAAAGAATATCATCAGCTAAATAAATCATTTGGTGTCTCTTTGATGATAACTTTTGGTATCGGTAGTGTTTTATCTATTGCCAGTATGATGTTAAGTCGAAAGTTGTTAGAAGCCATGCAGACTCCACCTGAAATTATGGAACATGCTGCTAAATATATTTTTATTATTTGTAGTGGAATCTTTGCGACCATGTTATATAATCTACTATCTAACATTTTGCGCGCCATTGGGGATTCTAGAACACCGTTGTTTTTTTAATCATTGCTAGTTTTATCAATATTGCTTTAGATCTGTTATTTATAGTGCGGTTAAAGATGGGCGTTGATGGAGCAGCAATAGCAACGGTTGTTTCACAATGTTTTTCAGCAATTGCATGTTTAATTTATATATGGCGTAATTTACCAATGTTACATCTTAAAAGAGAATCTTTTAAAACAACTAAAGAAGAAGTGCGCCATCACTTAGGAATAGGCTTTCCTATGGGATTCCAAATGTCAATTATTGCGATTGGTGCTATTGCTATTCAAATCGCCTTAAACCGTTTGGGATCAACCGCGGTAGCGGCTTATACAGCATCAAATAAAATCAATCAAGTCGCTACGATGCCGATGATGTCCTTTGGCGTGGCGATGGTAACGTATGCAGCACAAAATTATGGTGCGAAAAAATATGAGCGCATTTGGGTTGGAGTTCGCGATACAGTAAAAATATCTGTTACATATAGTTTTATTGAGGGGATATTAATTTATTTATTTAGTCATCATTTAATTGAAATCTTTATAGGGAAAGGCCAGACAGAAGTGCTTGCACTTTCAAAATGGTTTTTCTTAACAAATTCTTCTATTTATTTCTTCTTGGCTATGTTGTTTATTTACCGTTATACGCTATAAGGTGTGGGTGAGACTAGGACGCCGACCATCGCCGGCACTATCGAATTATCTATGAGAGTGTTTGCTGCTGTTATTTTATCACTATATTTTGGATTTATCGGCGCCACTATCGCAAATCCCTTAGCTTGGATAGGGGCATTAACACCGATGATGTTGAAATATTATCGTTTTAAAAAAGAACATACACCTCAAGAATCAGGAGGGGATTTAATTGTTAGTGAAAAAAATTAATTTAGTCGAAAATGATGTTCATGCTACTTTAACAACTTATCTATTAGATGATTCAACTGAATTATTAAATGGAAAGAAAAGACCAGCCATTATCGTATGTCCAGGTGGGGGATATTTTAATTGTTCCGATCGTGAAGGTGAACCAATTGCATTAAAATTAAATAGTATGGGCTACCATGCTTTTGTTCTTAGATATAATATTTATTTAGAACCAGACGATGATTATATGATTGTTCATCAAAGTGAAACATTAGAGCCAAAAGAACGGACTCAATTTCCAAAACCAATGCATGATATTGCGAAAGCGATGCTATTAATTCGTGAACATTCCGAAGAGTGGTTGGTTGATGTTGAGCGAATTGGAATATGTGGTTTTTCTGCGGGTGGTCATAATGTATTATCTTACGGTGTTCACTGGAATCATGATCTGATTCAAGAAGCCTTTGATAATGTTGGGAAAGCACTGCGACCCGCTTTGGTGATTGCCGGTTATCCAATTTCAGATTATTTTGCAATGAGAGATTATTTGGATAAAAAGCGACCAGAAGGAAAAGCTTTCTTTAGTAAATCAAGCACAGTATTATTTGGCACCTGCACCCCGAGTGATGAAACTTTATTATTAGCAAGTCCAGCGCGTCAGGTAAGTAAGGATACTCCACCAATGTTTTTATGGTCAACCTTTGGTGATCAACAAGTACCGATTGAACAAACTACCTTGATGGCGAATGCATTAGCAGCTGAAGAAATCCCATTTGCTTGTCATATTTTTGAAACTGGTCCGCATGGATTAAGTGTTGCAACCCAAGTGTCATCGGATGCGCAATCCAAAATTAATTTAAATGTAGCGAAATGGATGGATTTGTTAGAAACGTGGTTGTTAGAAAGATTCAAGTTAGAATTACCTGCAAAAAGTTGGTATGAAGAATAGAAAAAGCGTCGGCCGGTATGAAACCAGTCGACGTTTTTTGAGGTTGTTATAGATTATTCAGACTTAATCGCCAAATTTTTCCCAAGATTCTAAATAGGAATCATAGTCATGTTGTTCGCGAAATTTGCTCGGACTTAAATCATAATAATTAGAAAAGCTTTTTGAAAAATAAAGTGGATCACGAAAGCCGACTTTTTGACTTATCGCACTAATTGTGTCATCGGTGGTTAAAAGTAAAGAAGCAGCGACTGTGAGTCGTCGATCGAGTAAGAATTGTTGCGGCGAAAAGCTATATTTCTTCTTAAAAAGTTTATATAAGTAACTGCGGCTGACCGCTAGGTATTCAGCGACTTCTTCTATACTAATCTCATTCATATAATTGGTATAAATATAATGGTAGGCCACTTCGGCTAATTCTTTCGAGACCAACGAGTTGGTCGTATTTTTAACTGAAAATTCCTTTTTAATATAATTAAATAATAAATACAATTGACTCTTGTACCAAAATTCATTAGGTAAATTTGATTCATTTTTTAAGGTAGTTTCGCATATATTTTTTATGACGTCTTGGGTTTTACCATTAGGATGGAACTTTATTACATGCTCATTTTTCAACAAAGTACCGGTAAGATATTCATCCAATTTGTCTCCTTTTAGTCCAATCCAATAAGTAGTCCATGGATTATTGGCATTAGGATAATAGAGAACATCGTCAGAGTGGCGAATAATATAGCCTTCGTCCTTGCTAAGACGGTATTCTTGTCCCTCAATCTCAAAAAAACCTTCCCCATCCACTACTAAATGGAGGACATAATTTTGATAAACTTTGTACTGATAAGTCTCGACTTCGTCATAAGTTTGGATGCCACACTCATCAATATTTAAGTCGGATTCCGAATTATTAAAGTAAACCCATAGATTTCTCATTGCACCCTCCGAATGATGGAAACATTAGTCTATGTATTTTTATTCATTATAACATAGATTATTCTACAGTTATACCATATAATTTAAAGCGTAGGAAACGTTTACAGGTTTGTTTAAAAAATTAGGAGGAAAAAAGAATGAAAAAATGGATGAAAAAGTTTAGCGGTTTATTAGCAGTCGGCACTTTAGGTTCAGCTTTAGTAGCGGGTGTTCCAAGTGTTTCAGCTCAAGAAGAAATCAATGTATGGGCATGGGATCCAAACTTTAATATTAAAGCCTTAAATATTGCGACGGAATATTATGCAAAAGAAAACCCAGATTTAAAAGTAACAATTGAAGAAAATGCACAAGATGATATTATTCAAAAATTAAATACAGCAATGAGTGCGGGTGTAACAGATAGCTTACCAAATATTGTTTTAATTGAAGACTATCGTGCACAAAGTTTCTTAACAGCTTATCCAGATACTTTTATTCCGTTAAATGATTACATTAAAGCAGAAGATTTTGCACCTTATAAAATTGAAGCAAGTACAGTAGAAGATAAATTCTACTCAGTACCATTCGATACTGGGGTAACAGGTCTATATGTACGTACTGACATTTTAGAAGAAGCAGGATATAAAGTAGATGATTTACAAGACATTACTTGGACAGAATTAGAAGAAATCGGCTTAAAAGTGCAAGAAACTACTGGATTAAAAACTTTATCAATGGATTTAAATGATCTTGGATTATTACGTGCGATGATTAACGGATCTGGTTCTTGGTATACGACAGAAGACGGAGTCACACCAAACATTGCTGAAAATGCTGCTTTAAAAGAAGCTTTTGCTACTTTCAAATCAATGTATGAAAAAGATTTAGTGAACGTTCATAGTGACTGGGCTCAAATGTTAGAAGCGTTCAACACCGGTGTCGTTTGGACTGTTCCGCAAGGAAACTGGATTACACCATCAGTTGTTCAAGCAGCAGATCAAGCTGGTAAGTGGGCGGTTGTGCCTTGGCCTAAACAAGAAGTGGAAGGAGCAACTCATTCTTCTAACTTAGGTGGTTCTTCATTCTATGTGATTAATAAGGAAGGTTCAGAAGCGGCAGCTGATTTCTTAGCTAATACATTTGGTTCTAATGTTGAATTTTATGGTGATTTGATTACGGAAATGGGTGCTTTAGGTACGTATTTACCTGCACTAGAATCAGATGCCTATGATACTGAAGTTGAATTTTTTGGCGGACAAAAAATTTATAAAGATTTTGCTGAATGGTCTGCTGAAATTCCTTCATTAAACTATGGTATTCATACTTATGCAATTGAAGATATTATGGTGGCAGCTTTACAACAGTATTTAGCTGGTGGCGACATTGATCAAATCTTCCAAGATGCTCAAACCCAAGCAGAAAACCAATTAAATAACTAATATCAGTGTAAAAAATAAATTAAGGGCTGTAGAATGTCAAACTTCTACAGCCTTTATAAATAGGAGTGAGAATTATGAATGTCTTTCAAAGGCGAAAATTATTAGGTTGGGCTTTTATTGCTGCACCAGTGGCCTTAATCATTTTGTTCTATTTTTATCCAATGCTATCAGCCTTTATCATGTCATTGCAGTCTGGAAAAGGTGCGAATTTATCTTTTGTAGGATTAACTAACTATAAGCGTTTATTATCTGATCCAGTCTTTATTCAATCTTTAAAAAACACCTTAATATTCTTGATTTTCCAAGTGCCGATTATGGTTGTTCTAGCTATTTTCTTCTCGGTTTTATTAAATAATAAAACGTTGAAGTTCAAAGGGATTTTTAGAACGATTGTGTTCTTACCGTCTGTCACTTCATTAGTTGCGTATTCTTTAATTTTTAAATATATTTTCGCAAACAATGGTGTTTTAAACCAAATACTAATGGCAATCAATGTTTTGGATAAGCCAATAATGTGGTTATCACATCCATTTTGGGCAAAGGTGGTCATTATTATTGCTATTACTTGGCGTTGGACAGGTTATAATATGATTTTCTTCCTTTCCGCTTTACAGAATATTGATGACCAAATTTATGAAGCGGCGGATGTAGATGGTGCGTCACCTATTGATAAGTTCTTTAAAATTACGCTGCCATTATTAAAACCAGTTATTTTATTTACATCAATTACCTCAACGATTGGGACCTTGCAATTATTCGATGAACCAATGAACATTACTCAAGGTGGACCGGGTAATGCAACGATGACCATCTCACAATATATCTATAATCTTTCGTTTAAGTATACACCAGACTTTGGCTATGCCGCTGCGGTTTCTTATGCGATAGTTATTTTAGTCATTATATTCTCTATTATTCAATTGAAAGTAGGTAATCGCGATGAAAAATAAAAATAATATTTTTATATATATCTTTTTATTGATGATGTCGATTGTATTTGTCTTTCCGTTTTACTTCATGATTATTTCAGCGACGAATGCCAGTGTCGATGTAACGAGCGGCTCTTTATTGCCAGGAAAAGAATTATTAAACAATTTGAAAAACGTGTTTGAGCAAACAGATATGGTTACGGCTTTAAAAAACTCTGCCATTATTGCTGTCTCACAAACTGTTTTAGCATTAATAATCAGTTCTATTGCCGGTTATGCTTTTGAAGTCTATCGTTCCAAATGGACGGATATTGTCTTTAATATTATTTTGATGTCAATGATGATTCCATTTGCCGCCTTAATGATTCCATTATTTAAATTCTTTGGCCGTTTATCAACCATTAATCCTATGATTGGATTCAATACTTATGCATCAGCTTATTTACCTTATATTGCAACGGCGTTCTTAATCTTTTATTTCCGTCAAAATACTAAAATGTTCCAACAAGAATTGTTAGAAGCTGGGCGGATTGACGGTTTATCTGAAATTGGTTTATTCTTTAGAATTTACATGCCGACGATGAAAAACACCTACGCAGCAGCAGCGATTATTACTTTTATGAATGCTTGGAATAATTACTTATGGCCATTGGTTACTTTACAAACTAATGAAATGCGTACAGTACCGTTACTATTATCTAATTTAGGATCAAGTTATGCACCGGACTATGGCTTAATGATGATTGCGATTTTAATCGCCACCATCCCGACATTAATTATCTTCTTTGTATTACAAAAATATTTTGTAGCGGGTATGTTAGGTGCTGTTAAATAAGAAAGGATGAAGAAAAAAGTGTTATTACCTAATTATTTTGAAAATTTAGAGGTATTTCATGTAAATACTTTGCCTAGGAAAAATTATTATGTCCCATTCCATACAGATGAATTGTTTGAGACCTTAACCGATCGTACGAAAAGTGAGTACTTCCATAATTTAAATAGCGATTGGGATTTTAAATACTTTACGAGTGTCAATCGAATTGAGAAAGCATATTGGGAAGACGATACTGATTTAAGTTATGACCAAATTCCTGTGCCAAGTTGTTGGCAATTATATGGCTATGACCAAATCATGTATACCAATACTGAATATCCGATTCCGTTTGATCCGCCTTATGTCCCATTTGAAAATCCGGCTGGTTTATATCGACGTCATTTTAAAATCAATAAAAAAGAACAAAAAGAATATCAATTAACCTTTGAAGGGGTCGATTCTGCTTATTATGTTTGGGTCAATCATCAATTTGTAGGTTATAGCCAAATTTCTCATGCCAGTTCAGAATTTGACATTACGCAATTTCTTCAAGATGGCGAGAATACATTGCATGTGTTAGTGTTAAAATGGTCGGATGCGACTTATCTTGAGGATCAAGATAAATTCCGTTATAGTGGCATTTTCCGTGATGTGTATGTTTTAGAGCGTGAGGTTGACCGAGTAGAAAGTTTCTTTGTTCGTCAAAGTTTCAATGATGATTTATCATTAGCTACTTTATCCGTTGAGCTTAACAAAACATGCGAAAATTTAGACGTTAAGTACCAATTATTAGCGCCGAATAATGAGGTGGTCCATGAGGGAACGACATCAGACAGTGATTTTACGATTGAAGTGATGAATCCAGTTTTATGGAATGCGGAAGAACCTCAATTATACCGCTTATTGTTAACCGTAGGCAGTGAACATATTCAACAATTAGTAGGAATTCGCTTAGTAGAAATGAAAAATAATCAATTCTATGTGAATAATCGTTCGGTAAAATTAATAGGGGTTAATCATCATGATACGAATGCAAACACTGGAGCGACCGTGACACTTGATGATCAATGGAAAGATTTAACGTTAATTAAACAATATGGATTTAATGCTTTAAGAACAGCCCATTATCCAAAAAATGGCCAATTTTATGAATTGACAGACGTAATTGGGTTATATGTTATGAGTGAAGCGGACTTAGAAGGTCATGGGGTGGTAGACCTATATGGAATGGGTGGTAATGATAATTACAATGTTTTACCAGAAGATCCAGCCTTTGAAAAAGCTTTTGTCGACCGAATGGATGCTTCGATTATCCCATACTTTAATAATAGTTCCATTGTAATGTGGTCAGCTGGTAATGAGACCGGTTATGGGCCTAATATTGAAGCGATGTTAAAACATGCACGCCAGTTAGATCCTTCTCGTCCATTGCATTATGAAGCGTATTGGTACTATGACCGCAGTAAAGAATATGATACTCAATATTTTGATAGTTGGAGTCGTATGTATGCTTCACCTACGGAAATTAAAGAATATTATTTAGACATTGAAAATATTGAAAAAGCGTTTATGTTATGTGAATACGCCCATGCTATGGGGAATAGTTCGGGGGATTTGACAGAATATTATGAACTTTTCTACCAATACCCAGAATTTGTCGGTCTTTATGTTTGGGAATGGGCTGACCATGCGGTCAATCTGAATCGTTTTGAACCTGATAAAACACCGGTTTATCGTTATGGTGGCGATTTTGGTGAATATCCGCATGCAGGTAATTTCTGTATGGACGGTTTAATGTATCCGGATCGAACACCGCATGTCCTGGTAAAAGAACACCAAAACTTATTTAAACCTTTCTTGTTAGAAGACCTTGATTTAAATGCAAAGCAGTTTACGTTTAAAAATCGTCTCGATTTTGTTAATGCAAAAGACCGTTTTAAAGTGACTTTAGAAGTAGCGGATTTAACAGGAGCAATAGTGGCAACTCACGAATTACCAAGGCTAGATATTGCACCACAAGCCAGTTTGACAGTTGATTTAAAGGACACATTGACGGATTTAACCACAATTAGTATTATCCGTTTTGTTTATCACGATTTATCGGATAATTTTGTTGGTTTTGATTGGGTTGAAGTCAATGAATTTGAGTTAACTTTAGAATTACCAGAATCTTCTACCAATATTACTTATGCGGAAACGAATGCAACCGTGTCCATTACAACTACTTTTGGTGAGGTCGTATTAAGTAAAGCAAACGCAGCGATTGAGCAATTAAAAGTGAATGAACAAACACTTTTAAACCAACCGGGAGAGTGGAGTATCTGGCGTGCACCGACTGATAATGATCGTAACATTAAGCGCGAATGGCTACAAGCCAATTTTAATCGTCATCAAACAAGAGTACATGAGACGCATATTACGCAAGCAGATAATCAAGTAAAAGTGTCCTTTGATGCGGTCATGCATGCTGTCGCAAGACAAAACTTCTTGGAGATGACCCTTGAGTATACTATCTTTGCCAATGGTTTGATTGAAGTGGCAGGAAAAGTGGCTAAAAATCCAGTGATTCCATTTTTACCTCGCTTTGGTATGACCTTGCCGTTACTAGCGAGCTTCGAAAACGTCAACTATCATGGTTATGGACCGGAAGAAAACTATCGTGACAAACACCATGCATCCTATAAAGGGAACTTTACGACGAAGGTAACAGAGATGTATGAACCTTATGTTACACCACAAGAAAATGGTAATCGAAGTATTAACCAACTCGTGCTAACGAATGGTCAACAATCATTGACGGTTCATTCTGTGAACGGCATGCATTTTAATGCTTCTCATTATTCAATTAAACAATTAACAGAAGTGATGCATCGTGATAAATTAGTATTGGAGGATATGACTTATCTCCAACTAGATCCACAACAATCTGGTATTGGGACGAATGCCTGTGGACCAGAATTATTCGAACATTATCGCTTAGATGATGATTTTGAATTTAAGTTTAATTTATTTGTGAAATGAGGTTAAACCATTGATTAAAGTACAAGACCAATTATTTAATATTATTGCTGGTCAGTTTTCATTAATACTTGGCGTACATCATGGTTATGTGACGGTTAAACATCTTGGAGGAGCGATTGACGAGTATCGTCAATCGAATCCCTTAGTTGAAAAAGACCATGCGTTTTCGGGTGGACCTTATAGTGATGATCGTACTTATTCACCTGATACCCAGCGTCATGTCGTAGGACAATTAGGTCGTAGTGATTTTCGTCAACCATCTGTTATTATTGAGCATCATCAAAATCAAGTGACTGATTTCAAATTTGAATCAGCAGAAGTTTTAAAGGAATTTGATGGACCTAAAGGCTTACCGATGCCACGTTTAACGGCTGAAAGTGAAATTTTACATTTACAGTTAATCGATGAAGTGGCCAGTCTTAAATTGCATCTTTATTATGTTACGTATCCAGAGTATTCTACTATCGGACAGTTTACCAAAATCGAAAACATCGGTGATGAAACGGTTAATGTGCACAAATTACTTAGTGCTATGATTGATTTACCAAATGGCCAATATGATTTAATGACCTTACAAGGGTATTATGGCATGGAACGTAAAGTTGTTCGACAACCACTTCAGCAAGGTTTAATAGAAATCGGCTCTATTAGAGGATCATCTGGTCATGGTCAAACACCCGCGTTAATTTTATTAGATCATCTAACGCAAGAAGAATATGGTGAAGCTTTAAGTTTACAATTAATGTATAGTGGAAATTTTGAAGCATTTGCGCAAACCAATCAATTAGGCGAGTTGCGATTAGGGATAGGGATTAACGAAACACAATTTAGTTATGATTTAGCACCGGGAGCGAGTTTTGATACACCTTTCGTGATTTATCAGCATACTTATCAAGGTCTAAATGCACTAACACAATTGAGTCATCAATTTATACAAGCGCAAGTTTTACCGCAACCGCACCAATATCAATTGCGTCCTATCTTAATCAATAATTGGGAAGCGACTTACTTTGATTTCAATTCTAAAAAATTAAAAGCCATTGCCAAACAAGCAGCTGAAGTGGGTATAGAATTGTTTGTTTTAGACGATGGATGGTTTGGTAAGCGGCAAAATGACCTCAGTTCATTAGGTGATTGGGTCGTCAATACCGAGAAACTTGGGGGAGAGCTATCGGAATTAATCGATTATGTTCATGATTTGGGGCTTCAATTTGGACTTTGGATTGAACCGGAGATGATATCTGAAGATTCGGATTTATACCGTCAGCATCCTGATTGGGTTATTCAAGTTCCAGGACGCAGTCATACATATTCAAGAAGCCAATTAGTATTAAATTTAGCAAATCCTGAAGTAGTATCGTATTTGAAAGCGACCTTTGATGAACTACTTGCTAATCATAAGATTGATTATATAAAATGGGATAGCAATCGTAATATTTCAGATGTTGGAAATGGCTCCACTTATTTAGATACGATGAAGCAGTCACATCAGTATGTTTTAGGATTATATGAGTTAGCATCTTATTTAACGAATAAATATCCTAATATTCTTTTTGAGTCTTGTTCAGGTGGTGGTGGCCGCAATGATTTAGGCATGATGGCTTACTTTGACCAGACGTGGACCAGTGATAATACCGATGCGATTGAACGCTTAAATATTCAATATGGATCCTCGATGCTGTTTCCGGCTATTCATATGGGGGCGCATGTCTCAGCTGCACCTAACCATCAAATGAAGCGTATGACTAGCTTGAATACGAGAGGGCATGTAGCGATGATGGGGAATCTAGGTTATGAATTAGATATTACCTCTATGACCGAAGCGCAATTAATGAAAGTGAGCCAACAAGTGGCAACCTATAAAACAATTCGCCCCGTTATTCAATTGGGGAAACAAGTACGTCTAATGAATCCTTTAGATTCAAGCAATCAACCACAAAACTATACAGCGGTTCAACATTATAATGATGAAACAGTTGTATTAACAGTTGTTAAAGTATTGTCAACCATGGAGAAAATGGAACCCGTTGTTAAACTGAAACACTTAGAATTAAATGCTGATTATCAATTAGTCGGAAAAGAACACATTATTTATTCTGGTGCAGAATTAATGTATGCGGGGATTTCATTGAATTTTCCTCCTGGAGATTTTGTGAGTCAACAATGGGTCTTTAAAAGAATAAAATAGTTACTAATCGTAATAAGAAGCGGACGAGTTTTTGTCCGCTTTTTTATATTTCGAACAATCGACCAATAAGTTAAGCAGTATAAAAATTTATTACTTTGCTAAAATGTTTAGGGATTGGGCAAGAAGTAGAAAATCGAATAATTTTCGCTTCGTCTGTCCTCCTCCTGCGCTGTTAATTATCGAGCACTCACTCTACCAAGTTTATCAAGTTGATGCTCAGCCTCTTTATAAGAGATAAAATGACTCTTAAAGAGTATAGATAGTTATCCGTTACCACTCACGTGCATATAAAAACCCCCTTAAAAGTAGTATCCATTTTTGGTAGCTACTTTTAAGGGGAGTCTATTTTATTAAATATCTTTCAAAGCGTTTAGCTAAATGATTAATTTTGTGATTGATTATTAGAAGTTACCCGTTTACGGACACCTTTATTAATGTCTAATAAGATTGGTAAGACCATTGGTTTACGTTCCGTTTTCTCGTGAATGAGAGGATAAATCGTATCAAAAATCACATCGCGAATCATTTTTTCAGTTACCACAGCACCATTTTCGTTTAATCCACGATTAATGGCTGAACGTAATTGATTTTGCATTTCATTGATTAAATCAATGGATTCACGCATATAAATAAAGCCACGAGACATAATATCAGGACCACTAATTAACGCATGGTTTTGATAGTCAATTGTCGCAGTGACGATGATTAAACCATCTTCTGACAAGGTATGACGATCACGTAAGACGATACTTCCGATATCACCAATACCACTACCATCAACGTAAACATCTTGTGCTTGAAAATTACCCGCCACACGAGCACTATTTTGAGTGACAGCTAGCATATCACCATTGGCTAAAATAAAACAGTTTTCTTTTGGAATACCGGTTTCTTGTGCTAATTCTGCTTGAATACTTTGCATGCGATATTCACCATGGACAGGCATGAAATATTTAGGTTTCATTAGACGTAACATTAACAGTTGTTCTTGTTGCCCACCATGTCCTGAGGTATGAATATTATTAATTTTACCATGGATCACATTGGCACCTAATTCAGTTAAACGGTTAATGACACGATTGACACTGATGGTATTGCCTGGAATAGGTGAACTAGAAAAAATTACTGTATCTTCCGGTTGAATCGAAATTTGACGATGGGTACCATTAGCAATACGACTTAAAGCAGCCATCGGCTCACCTTGAGATCCGGTACATAATATAATCAGTTTATTACCGTCTACGGAATCAATGTTTCGACCATCAACAAATAGATCTTGACCATCCGTTTCGATATAGCCTAATTCGCGACCGGTTTTAATCGCCGATTCCATACTGCGTCCAAAGACTGCGATTTTACGATCAGTTTCTTTGGCGACTTCGACTACTTGTTGAAGTCGTGAAACATTCGAAGCAAAAGTAGCGAAGATGACTCGTCCTTGAACTCCTTGGATAATATTCTTAATTGATTGACCCACAATTTTTTCTGATTTAGTGAAAGTTGGGATTTCTGCGTTAGTGGAATCACCTAATAACACTAAAACTCCTTCTTCACCGATGCGAGCCATGCGATGCAAATCGGCTGGTTTGCCAACAGGAGTAAAGTCAAATTTATAATCCCCTGTAAAGACAATATTGCCAGGAGGTGTCTTAACTACTACGCCATATGCTTCGGGAATACTATGGGTTGTCAGGTAAAAACTAACGGTCGTTTTTCTAAAGCGTAAAACGGTATTTTCGTCAATTTCAGTGATATTCGCATCTTTCAACAAACCGCGTTCTTGTAATTTGTTACGGATTAATGCACTAGCTAATTTACCGGCATAAATAGGAACATTTATTTGTTGTAACAAATAAGGAACGCCTCCGATATGGTCTTCGTGACCATGGGAAATAATTAATGCCGATACTTTATGTTTATTTTGTAAAATATATTGAAAATCAGGAATGACATAATCAATTCCCAATAATTCATCTTCCGGAAACATCACACCGCAGTCTAGTAGGATAATCTCATCTTGAAATTGGACACCATACATATTTTTTCCAACTTCACCTAATCCACCTAGAGCAAAAATGCCTGTTTCGTTATTTTTAAGTGTCGTAGACATTCTAAAACTCCATTATTTTGAAATCAGGATTATGTTCGCGCTCATATTCTAAATGAGCTTCTGATAACTCCTGTAAATATTCAATATTGTATGGTGTATTCTCATCAAATTTAGCGCGAGCTTCCACAATATTATCTGCTTCGATATAAAGTGATTTAGTGTTCTCTCTTAATGGAACTTGGTTTTTAGTTTCTTGATATGTTGCTTTAAAAATCATATGAATCTCCTTTTATTTTTTATTACTGGGTTTAAAAGCTTTCAAAACGTGCATTGCAATGAAATTTTATTGCGAATTGATCGCATAAGAACACGAACTTAATGGTAAAAACTGTTTAAACGGTCTATGCTATCAATATTTTATCATACAAAGTGGATTAAGTATAGAAACTTTAATTTAATAAAAGGCTTACTTAAAAAGTGTTTGATAATATTTTGCGTATTTAATGATGACCGGTCAAAGAGGTGGTAAGAAATGATTGAACAACAAGCGAAAATAATGATTGAAGAAGCATTAACTGAAAACACATCCGACATTCATATATTGCCAAGACATCAAGTGTATGCCATTTACTTTAGAGTAAATGGTGAAATGTTATTTCAAAGAGATGAAAGTGAAGTTTGGGGCCGTAAATTAATTAGTTATTTTAAATTTTTAGCTAATTTGGATGTAGGTGAGAAGCGTAAGCCACAGTCTGGTTCGATTCATTATCAGCTAGCAGGTGGTGCAGTAGAATTGCGTTTATCGACCATCACTAATGTGAACTTATGGGAATCACTGGTGATTCGTTTAATTCGACAAGTAACGCATCATCAACAAGCACTGATGACTTATTTTCCGAATGAACTAGCACACCTAAGACAATTAGTGAGAAGAAAAAGTGGATTGTTATTATTTTCTGGGCCTGTCGGTTCAGGAAAAACAACGACTATTTATCAATTACTACGTGAGCGAATGAAAGAAGAACCACTGCAAGTGATTACCATGGAGGACCCTGTCGAGATTATCGAAGAGACCTTTTTACAAACAGAAGTCAATTTAAGAGCGGATATAGATTATGATGTCTTAATTAAAGCTTCTTTACGTCATCATCCTGATGTTTTGTTAATTGGTGAAATTCGTGATGAGATAACCGCCAGAATGGTAATTAGAGGAGCATTAACGGGCCACTTAATGATTGCGACGATTCACGCCAAAAATACTTTAGGCGTGATTGGTCGATTACAAGAATTATCAGTCAGTAATGAACAAATTCGTCAAACTTTAATCGGGGTTATTTCCCAACGATTGGTGCCTTGCACATCTGTCCTTAAGCCCAAATTAGGAGGGCGAGCCGCTATTTTTGAGGTGTTAGCTGGTTCAACATTGCAAGAGGTTTTATCACAAGGGGAGGCGAGTTTTCCAGAGATTAATGATTATTTAAGAAAGGCATGGTCATATGGATACATCACCAGTAAAAGCTACCATCAGTTTGAAGTGGTTTAAACGTCCTTTACCTAAAAAAGTGAAAACCAAGGACCAGGCACTCTTTTTACAAAATTTATTTGAGTTATTATCAGAAGGCTTTTCATTAAATCAAGCGCTAGTCTTTATGGAATTACTGATGCCTCAATATCGAGAGCTGATTAAAATTATAGTGCAATCACTAGAACAAGGTGCAGGACTAGAAAGAGGACTTAGACAAATTGGATTTTCTTTGGATATTGTCGCGCAAATTTTTTATGGACAAAAACAGGGACGGTTTCATCCGGCTTTACAAAAATGTTCGGAGTCTTTAAAGCTTCGAGCTGATTATCGTCAAAAAATAGTGAAGACATTGACTTATCCGATCGTTATGTTTGTCTTTTTAATTGCGTTATTATTAGGCATGAGAATATTTCTACTTCCCCATATTCTTAGTTTTATTTCAGTTGAAGTGTATCAAAACACGCCACTTATTCGTTTATTAGTTTTATTTTTTTCTTATTTACCTCAAATATTAATCAGTCTATTTGCTATTAGTATTTTGGGATATTTTTTTATTGATGTCTATTTACTCCGAAAAAGTGCGATGCATCGTTATAAGCTATTACTAAAAATTCCTCTGTTAAATAAATGGATTCGATATTATTGTACATATAAAGTGGCCCAAAATTTAGGTTATTTTTTAGAAGGAGGTTTTTCTTTACAGCAGACTTTTGATTTTATTGTACAATATCCGATTGATCCTTTTTTAACAGAAGTGGCGGCCTATTTAACAGAAAATTTAAAGAAAGGAGAAGCGCTAAGTGATAGTTTAAACGCTTTAAGACTATTTCAACCGGAATTAGGGATGATTGTTTATCAAGGTGAATTGACCAGTCAACTATCCACGAAGTGTCTACTGTTTTCAAATAAATTAGTGACCGAATTAATGGAAGATGTCGCCAAAAAAATTAATTATTTGCAACCTATTTTATTTGTTTTGATTGCGCTTTTAGTCATGGGAATGTATTTGATGATGATGTTACCAATCTTAACAATGGAAGGTTTATAAAAGAAAGAGGTAGAAAAATGAAAAGAAAAATTATCAAACATTTCAGCAATCGCAAGGGATTTACGCTTTTGGAAATGTTAATTGTCTTAATTATCGTTGGATTATTGATGGCGATTATTATTCCAAATGTTTCCGGACAAAAAGAGCGGATTGAGACCCAAGCAACTGAGAATATTGCTGAAATTGTGGAGACACAAGTGAATACCTATCAGTTAGTTGAAAAGAGTGATGATGCGACCTTAACGCTATTAGTTAGTGAAGGTTATTTGACACAAAAACAAGCTGATGAAGCAGAACGTTTATTAGGTTTAAGTCCAGACACCGTTATTACCGTTCCGATTAGTAGTGATAGTGGACAATAATAGGGGTTTTACTTTAGTTGAGATGTTGATTCATTTAATTATTATTAGCTTTCTAATATTACTTATGATAAAAATCCCTCATTGTCAAATAGCTAATCAAATTGAAAATCGTCTGTTTGTGGATCAATTAGTCGCACAATTGAATTATACCCAGCAGAAAGCACTCTTTCATAATAAACGTTATACGGTAACCTTTGATCAATCCCGACAGGAGGTTCGCTTTAATGATCGCAACCTGCAACTACCCGAAACATTATATTTTAATCAAACTTTTATTTTTGATTATTTAGCAAATGGGCGAGTCAATCAATTTCGAACGGTTACATTATATACTAACGAAGGCCCCCATGTTAAAATTGTCTTTCAATTAGGAAGTGGTAAATTTGTGGTACAAACAGAATAATCAAGGATTCGCCTTAGTTGATAGTATGGTTGCTTTTATTATCTTTAGTTTAATGTTGATGTTGTATTTACCAGCTTATCATAGAGAATTACAGCGACTAGAGGAGTTAAAGTTAGTTGCCAATCAATGGCAACTATTTGATGATTTAATCCAAATGTCGCAACAACAAACATCGTTGGATTTAGATACGCGCATAGAGGCTTACACTCTTTTATATGAAGAAGGAGTCACATGGCAAGCCAATAATGGGGTTTATCAAATTGTATTTGATGGAGGCAATCAATATGAAGTCCAATTGCTCAATTTACAATAATCGAGGAATGATTTTGATTGAAGCATTAATTAGTTTGATGGTGATTAGTCTAATGATGCATGGTATCTATCAAATTATGAACAGTTATCAAAGGGTTCGTTTCGCTCAATCACAAGAATTATCGGCCGATGGACACCAGTTTTTATCATTATTGGAAGCAGAGTTGCGACAATATCAAGTGGAAGAGGTGAAGCATAATACGATTAAGATGAAAAATGAGGCTGGCTATTATCAGATTGTGTTAGAAAACAATAAAATTTATAAAAAGCCAGGACATCATCCCTATGCTTATCAAGTACAATCATGGGAACTAAATCAAAAGGGAAGTTGGATTGAAGTGATGGTCACCTATCAAAATCAACAAAAATTTTTCGGAATAGTAAAATATGAAGAATAATAAAGCATTGGCGTTGCCCATTGTGATAGTCTTTATGTTTTTATCTCACTTAACCTATATTAGTTTATTGAACTATAACCAAATTCAATCATTGCGTTACCGAGATATTGCGGGTTACTATCAAGGACAAAGTATGTTGACGATTAGTAATACTTTCCTGAAAGAAAAGGATGGTATTCAACAATTAATTCAGCGGTTAAACGAAGTAATCGAACATCAAACCACTTATTTATTACCTAGACACGGGGTCGTTATGGATGAAGCCAACTTTTATTCACAATTGACAATGATTCAAGTTGAAGAACAAGACCTGCAACAAATCCACATTATCTCTCATCAAATTTATATCGAAGAACAAGCTATGCAAAAGATAGAAAATGATGGAGGATTAGATGAATTATTAGTAGAAGGGGTGGTGCTATCTAATAAATTACCCCAAGTATTTGATGAAGCGCCGATTCAAAATCAAGTGCAAGAACTATTGCATTCTTTGAGTGAACTAGGGTGGGAGCAACAATCTAACAAGAGACGTAATTTTCAAGGACAACTGAACATTCAACCAGCGCCTTATACCCAGTTTGACTTTAATATCGGACAAGTTAAGGTCAAAAACAATGCGGATGGTCGACAAGTTACGGTTTATGATCAAGCTGGACATCAGCTTTATCAACAACAACAATTAAATGAAAAAGTAGGCTTTTTAATACTATCGGAAGTGATAATATTGGAAGAAGCGATAGCTCCATAATATCATTATTAAATAATGTATAATCATCGAAAAAAAAGTGATAAGATGTTAAAAGTTTTTAGTAAAATAGATCGATGATGATGCTTTTTATGATTCTATACTTTTGGGTGTGGGTGAACAGAAATTGCTCTGTTCATTCACATCTTTTTTTAAGCAATGCAAAAAGTCATAGAATTACGATATAATCTAATTAGCGACAAAATGGTAATTCTTTGATACAATATAATTAAATTATTTAGAGGGGTGTTCAGATGTCTAGAGTTGAACAATTAAGACAAAAATTAACGAAATACAATGCCGAAAGTATATTGGTAACGAATTTAAAAAACGTTCGTTATTTAGCTAATTTCACCGGTTCAGCAGGAGTGGTATTCGTTACTCCTACCCAACAATATTTTATTACAGACTTTCGTTATAATACTCAAGCAGCCGAACAAGCAAAAGGCTTCGAAATTATTATCCATAAAAACGGTGCGTTTAATGCTGTTGCAGAAATTATTGAGCAAGAAAATATTCAATCAGTTGCTATTGAAGCAGATGAAATGAATGTCGCAACTTACTTGAAATTAAAAGATTTATTTGACGCTGAGATGATTGAAACAGAATTATTATTAGAAACAATTCGTTCAGTAAAATCAGAAGATGAAATTAAAATCATCAAAGAAGCTTGTGAAATAACGGACCAAGCATTCGAGCATATTTTAACCTTCATCAAACCAGGTGTAACAGAAATTGAAGTAGCTAATGAATTGGAGCGTTTCTTAAAATCTAAAGGAGCTTCTGCGATGTCATTTGATACGATTGTTGCCAGCGGATTACGTTCAGCCATGCCACATGGAGTCGCGAGTGATAAAGTAATTGAAGAGGGTGATGTGGTAACATTAGACTTTGGTTGTTACTATCACGGCTATAGTTCCGATATGACTAGAACGATTGCGGTCGGACATATCGAGCCTAAAATGGAAGAAATTTATCATATCGTCCTAGAAGCACATGAACGTGTCAATAGAGCAGCTAAAGCGGGGATGACAGGTAAAGAATTAGATGCCGTAGCACGCGATTATATTACTGAAAAAGGATATGGACCAGCATTTGGCCATAGTACCGGACATGGACTAGGGCTTGATGTGCATGAACAACCAGGTATAAACTTCCGTAATGAACAACCATTATTAGTGAATCAAGTGATTACTAATGAACCAGGAATATATGTAGAAGGTTTGGGCGGTGTTCGGATTGAAGATGACTTGGTTATCACTGAAGATGGCGCCTATGGTTTGAATCGTAGTCCTAAGAACTTGATAATTTTATAGCATTTCGATGTTATATCCGTTAAAATGGGGATAGCAGAAAGAAAAAGAGGAGGAAAGCATATGACAACTCATGAAAATACTTCAATGAATACTCACGGAACCCCTCAATTGGGTGAAATTAACATTACAACATCGGTACTGGAAACTATTGCCGCTCAAGCAACTAAAAAAGTAGCTGGTGTTTATGTTAGTAAACAATCTTTCCAAAAGGTTTCAGGGAGTTTCTTTAGTTTAGAACGTGAAAAAACGGGTGCAAAGATTAAGCGTCAAGACAATCATATTGCCGTCGATATTGATATTCGTGTAAAATATGGTTATTCGGTACCTGATGTAGCGATGAATGTTCAAGAAAGTGTTAAAGAACAAATTTTATTTATGACGGATTTAGTGATTGATGAAGTGAATGTCCATGTAATTTCAGTAGAAGCTGAAACAACAGGATCTGAATTATTTCATTTAGATGAAGAAAATGGTGACACAGTTGACGAATAAGTTAAATAAAAGACGCCAAGTCCGTGAAAAAGCGGTCCAAATTTTATTTCAATTAGTAGATGCGCCTGATTATTTAACTGAAGAAGTTGCAACTGAATTTGCATTGGAAGCTGGTAATGATCCAGAAGCGGGTTTTGACGAAGTCGAAGACCAATACTTATTTGAGTTAATCAAAGGGGTCCAAGAAAATCGTGATGAGATTGATCAAACGATTGAAAAATACTTATCTGATTGGACAATTGATCGTTTAAATCGGATTGACTTAGTAGTCTTAAGAGTCGCACTATATGAATTAATGTATGTGAGTCGTGAAACGGTACCAGCTAAAGTGGCAGTCAATGAGGCAATTGACTTAAGTAAATTATTCAGTGATGAAAAATCGCGTCGCTTTGTTAGTGGTGTGTTATCTGAATATTTAAAACAAATAGAGACAGAATAGAGTTTGGCTTAGTTGAAGCCGTCAACCTTTGCGGTGACGCACTCTGTTGAATAGTAAAACAATAATAGACATTGAAGATAAAAAGAAAGATAGCAACTTTAATGGTTCTATCTTTCTTTTTTTGACTTTATTCAATAGAGTGAAGCACTGGCCGTTAAAATAAGAGTGCGACTGACCTTAGCAATCAAAATTCATCTGGGAAATCTACATGTCTTCTAAGATTGTTAAAATAAAACTGCGAATTACCTTGGTTATCAAAGAGTTAGGGTAACACGTTTGGCATTATATTTTTAACAGTCTATCGTGCTTATTTAATCCGTTCGATCAACTGATAAAAAATGAGTGAAAGAAAATAGTGTGAAGATAATGGTTTCTAATTGAATACCATTTCCTAATTCACTTATAATTGTATTACAAGGAGGATTGAAGAATGAAACAGAATAAAAAATCAGAACATAATCGAAAAAAGTTACATTTACGAATGTCCTTTAGTCCTCTATTAGGGACAGGATTGCTTCTTGCGGTACTATTAGTGGCGATGCAAGTAGTGAATTCAAGTGGGAAAAACCCTATAAAGCAATTATTTTCAGAGAAGCAAACTTCTATCAGTGAATCAGTGGTTAATAAATCGAGCAATACAGAAGAAACTAATTATGACCCATTAAAGTCTTACAACATGTCATCCTTGAGTGAAAGTGAACCAAAGAAAGCAGAAAATTCTCAGTCTCAAGTTGAAAGTCACCAGTCTGAAGCATTAGCAGAATCAGAAGAGGAGGTTAAGCATTCTATTGAAGAAGCTACTCAATCGGAAGAATCAATATTAACAACGACATCTGCGCAAACAACTATTAGGGATTCACATGAAGAAAAACCTAAAATTGTCGAAAACAAAAATAAACAACAATGGTTACCGAATATTAAAGTAGAAGGTATTTTTAATCCGTTAATTTATTCATTAGACGGAGAATATAGTCTCTATTACCAAGCGCTTGATCATAAGACTAGTTCACAACCTTTAATCTTAAATAATCAACCGATGCGATCAGCTAGTATCATTAAACTTTTTGTCCTTGCGGCGCTATTTGAGCAAGTAGAAAAAGGGGAAATGGATTTAACAGAACAATATGTCTTAAAAGCAGAAGATAAGGTCTCGGGAACAGGGGACATTCAAAACATGCAAGATGGTACGGAATTAACCTTATTAACCTTAGCTGAGAAAATGATTATCATTAGTGATAATACCGCCACTAATATTCTGATTAATTTAATAGGTGGTATAGAGAAAGTTCAAAACATAATTGTGGAACTGGGATATTCTGATGTGCAATTAAAGCGGTTGATGGTTGACCTTGAGTCATTAAAAGCCGGGGAAGATAATTATGTGACGGTAGAAGATGTTGGTCGAATTTTAGCAGATATTTATCAAGAAAAATTGGTATCAAAGTCAGCTTCACAAAAAATGTTAGCTGTTTTAAAGCAGCAAACAGATCGACAAATGCTCGCGCGAAATCTGCCGAGTGACGTTACTTATTATGGAAAAACAGGGAATTTTGAAGACTATGGTGTGCAAAATGATGCGGCCATTATTGAGACGCCAAATGGTGCCTTCATCTTAGTTTTCTTATCTCAAGAAGGCCAAAAAGAACAACAATTGAAAGCGATGAATAAACTAGGAAAAGTAGTAAGCGAACTATTCATTGAAATTGAATAGCACCGAGTAGAATATATTGCGAACGGGATTTGTATGGCACCCATCAAGATAGACACCGATGAAGGTGCAGAGCATTTGAGTCAATAAATGTTGCTATAGATATTTACGATTTTAGTCTCAGTTAAAGTCTATTATCTATAACAGTGTGTATTTAAGGATATTTCCGTTTGTTTGAATAGAATAAAATTGATGGTATAATATTATTAGTAAATTTTTTTAAAAAAGGAGGAATGTGAATGCTTCAGAAGTTAAAAGAGGTTATGATGGCAGTAATCCCCATCGCAATTTTAGTTGTTATTATTCATTTGTTTTTAACCCCATTAACGCAAAAACAATTTACACTATTTGCTATTGGTGTCGTATTAGTGCTGTTCGGATTAGCCATATTTTTACTTGGTGTTGATATTAGTATTTCCAGAATGGGACATATTTTAGGACATGGTTTAACTAAAACAGGAAATATCAAATTATTAGTTGCAGGTGGAATTTTGATTGGCTTTATTGTCTCGATTGCCGAACCTTCTCTGACAATATTAGGGGATCAAATAGCGACAATGTCCAATCAAAGTTTAAGTCAGATATTAGTCGTCGTCGTCGTATCTTTAGGTGTGGCGTTTTTGCTGGCTTTAGGGATGCTTAGAATTGTTTTTGCTTGGAATATTTCAAAAATAGTGACGATTTTTTATGTACTTATTTTTGTTCTTGCTATTTTTGTGGATGAAGCAATGGTGACTTTTGCCTTTGACTCATCAGGAGCGACGACAGGTGCTCTAACGGTTCCTTTCGTACTGGCATTAAGTGCTGGTATTTCTTCATTATCAAATGAAGAAATTGAACAAGATGATATGAGTTTTGGTTTAGTTGGGATTGCTTCCATTGGACCGATTTTAGCAATGCTGATTTTGGGTTTGTTTTCGAGACAGTCTTTAGCAGGCCAGTTTATTGAACAAGAACCATTAGACCAATCGATTGCCCTAATTGTATGGGAATCCTTAAAATCTAGTATTGGTCAAATTGTAGTCGGAGTTATTCCCTTATTAGTTATTTTTCTTATTTACCACTATTTTATTGAAAAGCAAACACCTCAAACCTTTAAAGATATTATGGTTGGATTAGGTTATTTAATGTTTGGTCTCGTACTATTTTTAACTGGGGTTTCGGCAGGATTCATGCCTATAAGTCAATATTTAGGCGGAGCTTTGTATGAAACGCAAGCACAATGGGTTCTAGTGTTAATTGGCTTTATATTGGGTGTGATGGCGATATTAGCAGAACCAGCCATTTATGTTTTAATTAACCAAATCGAAGATGAAACCGGGGGCTCTATTTCAAAGAATTTAGTATTAGTGCTTATTTCTTCAGGAGTAGGTGTTGCCATTGCCTTAACAGTTTTAAGAATATTAAATCCTTCTATGAGATTATGGCATATTTTATTACCAGGTTTTCTACTAATTATATTGCTGTCACATAAAGTACCAAAGTTATTTGTAGGGATGGGGTTTGATTCTGGTGGAGTAGCCAGTGGCCCAATGACCGGTACCTTTATCTTTGCATATGTTCAAGGAATCGCCATTGCTAGCCCGGTCTCTGATCCCATTATTGATGGTTTCGGTATGATTGCGGTAGTGGCCATGGTGCCTATTTTATTTATAGAAATATTAGGTTGGGTTTATCTTAAGATTGAACAAAACCAACAGGAATAATTTGAGGAGTAATGTATATATGACTAAAACGATTAAAAAAGATCCTGTTTTATTAGCAATAGCGGTTCTGAACCATAATGAAGGTGCCCGCTTTATTAATGAAGCGATTAAATTAGGATTAAATGGAGGAGTGGTTAGTCCTGCAACGGGATTAATTGGCTCACCATTATTGAATCTATTATCTATTCGTCATGACCGTCGTGATTTTGTGATGATTTTTGAAAGAGAAAGTGTGTTAATTCCAGCCTTAAAGTCTTTGGTAAATACGTTTAAAATGGATTTACCGAATCATGGAATTGTTTTTGTTTTAAAAACTGGTTTCCAATTAAGTCGTGACTACATGCTAGAAAATAATGATTGGAATGAGACAGAGGCTGATTATCAATTAATGGTATTAAGTTTTAAACACGGTCGTGCCTCAGAAATTGTGCAAAAAATTAATCAAGTTTCAACTGCAGGCGCAACGATTTTTACTGGAAAAGGTGAGAGTATTCTGGAACGTCAACAAATGATGGGCCTAGTATTTGCACCACAAAAAGATGTTATTTTAAGTGTGGTTGAAAGTGATCAAGTACCAGATGTTTTCACTGTGATGGAAAAATCATATCAATGCACTCAAACTAAAGGTATGTCCGTATTGAGTATTGATATCCATAATTTTTCACGTAATCGCTCATTAACACCATTAAAGACCGATTCTGAAAGAGAAATTCTAATATCGATTGTCAGTGAAGAATTAGAAGAAGAGTATATTAAGATTATGAAAAAACATCGCATGAATGGTGGAACTAGCTTGAAAGGTCATGGATCGGTTTCACCAGAAATGATGGAGAAGATTTTTAATATTACAGTGAATCCACAAAAGAAAATTCTCTTTACTATCGATACGACGAAAAAGATTGAAGCAGCCTATCATGATATTTTATCGTCAGCTAAAATGAATGAAGCGCATAAAGGAGTCTATTTAACAATTCCAGTACATGGGGCTTATGGCTTGTATCAGGAGAATTAAACAACTTACACGGAAGTATTCTTTATTTAGTATTCATAAATTAAGAACAAACTAATTTTTTTCAGAAAGATTCGTTGTTTATATTAAGGTGTGGGCAAAAACTATAATAATTATGTTTGAATCCAACACTTTAATTAATAGTGCTGTGGTTAGTGGTCTCAATCTGTGTTGTAATGATTTGTTTGAGACTTAATCGACTTTTCAGGGAGTGGACAGACAAAACGAAAATCATTTGATTTTCTACTTGTTGTCCACTCCGTAACTGATTTTGATAGGAAGATAATGATGTCAGAAGGGAAATTAGATGCTAAAAAAGATCAATTGGCTGGAAAAGCAAAAGAAGTTTTAAATGAAACGGTCAATAATCACCAATGAGTAGCTGAAGATAAGACGAGAAATCTTGCTAGAATAATGAAAGTTTAGCCAATGATGCTAAGAAAATTTTGAAGAGTTGTAAGATATTGTAGAAGATACAGAGAATAAAGTTAATGACAATTTGAGGAAATAATAGAGAGTATTACTCCTAAATAATGCATAAATTACAAGGCTACAGCTGATGGTTCAGTTGTAGCTTTGTGCTTAAAAATATGTTTTCGACTTAATAATTATTGGTTCATTATAAATGCAAGAATTGTTAAGGGTTAAGTGGTGTTTGAAAAGTAGTAATATAAGTGATAGACTAGATTTGAAATAGAGATAAAAACGGGATGTAGCACAATGCGTGAATGAGTTAAGACCAAAAAATAATTGCTAAAGAGCTAGCTGAAATTGTAAAGGTGACACCTACTTTTATTGCTACCTTAGAACCTAAATCAACGAATGTATCTTGGTGAACCTTAAGTATAATTTTCGATATTTTGATATTACATCCATTGAAGACCTCGCACTTATGAAGAGAGACTATTTTATGTGAGTGACTTACTAGACGGTTATGCATATTGGCCAGTCAGTGGCATTAATATAGGATAATAGTATCGCGCCGAAAAAGTCTGACGAATCATTGCGAATATTTCTTTATTGTTTAAAATATGTCAAACATGTTATAATAAATGTAATAACTTTAGGAGGATAAAATTATGAAAAAATTAGTCATTGGATTAATTTGCCTTTTCCAAGTAATGTGTCTTCCGAACATATCCGTAAAAGCAAATGAAACAACCACGGTACGCCATGAAACTAGTACCGAAACAACTAATAGCGAAACGACGGTTACAACTGAAGAGTCGACCACCGTCAGTACAATGGTTGAGGTACCGGAAGGGCTAATAGGGGCACAAGTCGCCGATTATTTAGTAGCGGATCAGTTTTATCAAATCATTATTAAAAATACTGCCGACGAAGTAGTTTATCAAAAAGATGATGCGATTTTTCTTCAAAGTGATTTAGAAAAATTACAAGCAATATTGAAAACTTCAAGTCATCTCTACATAGATCTTGGTGATGGTCAATATGCTTTACCTGTTGCGTCACTTAGATTAGTGAATCAAACCTTGACTTTTATTTATGATGATGTCATAGGTTATTCAGCTGTCTTCCATGAAGGGGTTGTTACCAATTCGGGAATGATTATTAGTGATGCAAGTGACCCTGTAATAGAGACCGTTACAATTGAACAGCCTGATATTAGTGGCTGGGTTGTTAATCAGCCTAGTAATATGACGGCTGAAATCCTAACGATTTCGTTGGAAAATCAAGAATATTGGGCAACCATGCCTTATAAAGTAGGAGTTAACGGAGACGTTTTAGATGAGACTAATACAATTTATTTAGGTGCTTTTACATTAACAGAGTCACCTTATAATTTACATTTAAATATCGTTCCCAAAACAGAAGCACCAAAAGAGAAAGAAAATAATCGACGCTTAACAAATAAGCTTAAAACTGCTTTGGATAGAGAAAAGACTCTTCAAGAAAATACCATAACCGATAATGCGCCAATGACAACTACTACCGTACAGGACGAGAATATGCAAAGCGATACTGTCACTGAAATGAGTCATGAGGCAACAACACCTAGCGTTGATGAACAACCAACGATTCCTGAGATGGCAACATCCAATGAAACTACTGAGTTGACTCAATCGCAATACAGTACTGAAAATACAGTTACGACTAGACAAACAACTATTGAGGACTTACAAGCTGTTGTTCCTAATCAAGATAATAATCGTCGTAAATTACCTTTGACGGGTGAAAAATCAGGAGCTATTATGATGATAGTGGTACCGCTACTGGTTCTGGGATTGTTATTAGTAATCTTTAATAAAAAAGAAAAATTATAATACAATGTCATCTACTTGCTATTCAAGAATATTTTGAGTAGGGTAGATGATTTTTTATTTACAGTCGCCCCTTGAGAAAACCGTGTCATTCATTACATGGATGAATCAAGTTCTAGGGCGACCGTCATTGTATTCTGTTAATTGATTTTCAATATATTTTTTAAC